>DATLAN010000317.1:0-32702 GCA_035527455.1 Thermoguttaceae bacterium | reverse complement strand
TTCACGGCGGACGCCCCGGGCACGGCCGTGTTCGAGGCCGACCCGGCGGACTTGTCACCGGACCACGACACGTTCGTGTTCGACGACGACTTCGCGCTATCGCCGGCCCGAATCGCCCTGCTCGATGCGCTCCTGGAAATCACCGAGAGCGCCGAAAGCGAATCGTCCGTACCCTTCTCCGATCTGGCCGATCAGGCCTTCGCCGACGTAGACGACTGGCTTACCTGATAGAACGAGAACCTCACGATCATGACCCGACCCGGTCCCAACCGACGCACGTTCCTGAAGACCATGGGGGCAAGTGCAGCGGGGTTGTCTGCGACAGGCAGCGCAGCCGCCGGGGAGAGACTTCGGTCGACGCCGACCACTCCGGCCCCGGAGATCCACTGGCGGGAAAGGCAGGACGGGCAGCGATCGTTCTTCCTCGATCCGCTGGAAGGAGAACGCCCCTTGGCGGACGAGCCGCTGTTCGGGCGTTGTCTGGCCCCGCTGGCCCGAGGCGTCGGCGAATATCGCTTCGCTGCCGGACGGACGGAACTTGCACCGGCGCATCCCTTGGTGGCGGGCTGCTGCTACGATTTCACGTGGACCTACTTTCCCGAAGAGCAGGAACTGCCGACTGGGGCAGTGGTGGCGTTCAGTATTCCCCGCACATGGACCCAGCCCCGGACGGACTCGCCCGCCGCTGCCGGTTTCGTCTCGATCAGCCGGTCCGGCGGCGGGCCGTGTCGCGTGCAGCTAACGCACAACGGGAACATGACCTGGTGGGTTGTCGTAACCGTTGTCGAGAAGCCCGAGCCGGCCGACGGCTGGATCCGCGTCGACTACGGCCGAGCCTCCATCCAGCGGTTTCCCCAGAACTGGTTCGGCAACTGGCGCAACTCGATGCGAACGGCCGTCGACACGGCCGGCAACGGCGAATATGCGTTCGTACGGGCCGCCAAGACGAACAAGCCGGTCATTCGCTCTGCGCCGCCCGCCCGGTTTCACGTAGCGGCACCCGCGGTGGCCAGGCCGGGAGAGACGATCGAGATCCGAGCGGCGGCCGTCGACTACTGCGACAATCCGGCCTGGCCGCCGCCGGAAGGAGAAGTCTTTGCCGCCGCCGCGGACGATCCGTTTACGCCGATCGCATCGGCCGTGGTTTCTCCCGAGAACGGAGGCCCCGTCAAGCTCCAGGTCCAGGTGCCCGAGGGAGTGGACCATTTTTCGATCATCGTCTCGAACCGCAAGGATATGCTTCGAGGCGAAACGGCCGCCACGGTGCTGGACGCCGGGGGCGATACGCTGAAGGTCTACTTCGGCGACATCCACGCCAAGACGATGCTCAGCGACGGCCTGAACACGCCGACGGAGTTCTTCGAGCATTCCCGGGACGTCGCCCTGATCGACTTCGCCGCCATCGCCGACCACAACCATGCGGAGGCCAGCCGCCTGGAGGGCCCGTTTCGGATGCAGATGGCGGACGAGACGTACGCCCAAATTCAGAAAGCGTGCGAGGCCTTCAACGAGCCGGGCCGTTTCGTCACGATCCAGGGATTCGAGCAGAACTGGATTCAAGAATATCCGGGACACCGCAACGTCTACTTCCGTGACGTTTGCCCCGGGTTGTTTCGCGGCAAGACTCTCGATGAGTTGTATGCCTATTTGGAGGGACACAAAGCCCTTGTCGTCCCCCATCATCACCTCATCTGGGGCTGCCGGCCGCATCTCGGCAATCCGGAGTACGAACGGATCATCGAGATGTATTCGATGCACTGCAGCAGTGAAGTCCGGGGCACGCCGATCAACGACGGCGCCACGACGGCGAGCAAGCGGGAGAGCGGTATCTCCGCCCGCGAGATCCTCGACAAGGGGCCTCGCGTGGGCTTCATTGCCGCCAGCGACAATCACCACGGAGCGCCCGGTCTGTCGGCGAGGCCGTCGCGGTTCACGAATATCCCCTACCAAGGCGGCTTGGCCGCCGTGTTGGTTCCCGAGTTGAGTCGCGAGGCCGTCTTCGACGCCATGTACGAGCGACGCTGCTATGCCACGACCGGAGCGAGAATCTACCTCGACTTCCGCCTCGACGGGCGGCTGATGGGTAGCGAACTGAAGGTCACGCGCGGCACCGCCATTCCGTACGACATCACCGTCTCCGGAACCGATCGGATCGCGAAGATCGAACTGATTCGAACCAGTCGCGAAGGAACCGTCCGGACCCACGACGGCAAGTGCTTCGTGCGCGTGTGCGGAGAACTTCCGTTCCACGAGAGTTCTTGGACTTACGTTCGCGTCACGCAGACCGACCGCCAGATGGCCTGGTCGAGTCCGATCTGGGTGGACGTGACGTAAGGGACGAACCGCGTCCATTACGGATCGATGCAATACACGTTGTCAACTTACTCGAAACCGGAGGTCAACATGTCCACGAGTATCCTAAGAGTTGTGCTGCCATGGTGCCTATCCGTCATCGTTCTCGCCGTTTTCGCGGCGGTCGAGATCCCGGTCCGTGCGGCCGACGCGCCGACGGATGAGTTGAAGTCGCAGGTGGTCGGATGGAACGATGCGAGAGCGAAACTGTCCGATTGGGGTGAGATGCGGTTCTACTTCACCGGCCAGACGGGGGCCACGAAGAACGTGCTGGTGGCCGCCGCCGTGGTCCAGCCGGGCAAGAGCGTGCATGCAGCCCATCGGCACGCCGAAGAAGAGTATCTGGCCGTGGTCGAAGGCGGCGGAACCTGGTCGCTCGACGGCAAGGAGTCGCCGGCCCGGCGGGGCGACGTCCTCTACGTCAAGCCGTGGGTCTATCACGGCGTGACCAACACGGGCGACACGCCGCTGATTTTCCTGGTCTTCCGCTATAGCGGCCAAGGCGTCTCCGCGCCCCCGCGGCCCGACGATCGGCCGGACGAGCTTCCGTAGCACGGCATGGCAACGGTCGCGGCGATGGCATGGGCGTGGTTTTCGACCGCGCGGCAGACGTCCAGCAGCGTGTCGAGGACCGCGACCGTCCCCGGCTGGTCCCCGCGGCGGACCCCTTCCAGGCAATCGCCCATGCTCCGGCAGAGCCGTGCCACGTGGTCGAAGCCGGCTCGGTGGCTGGCGGCCTCCTGTTGGCGTACCAGCTCCAAGAGTTCGCAGAGGTCCTCCGTGTCGTCCGGGCGGATTTCCAAGAGAACGGCAATAGAGCGGACCATGCGCTGTCGTGTTTGCGAAGCATAAAGGACTCGGGGATTCGGGCGGTCGAGTTCGGTTTTCACGTCTTGCATCTACCTTCGGATCGAGAGGAAAAGGAGGGACCGACGTCGCAAGTGCTTTTGCGAACGTCACTTAGAGTGAATTCCCTCGCACGGGAAAAGCCGCTTCGGTGCGAGGTCTGCCCAATGATCGATCGACGATCTGTGACCGTATCGGCATTCTCACCCGAAAACTGTGGTAAACCACGCCGAATGTAGTGGACGCCACGGATTCCAGGGATTGTGCCACAGAATCAGTGACTGTTTCCCAATCAAGTCCAGCACTTTCAGGGGGCACAAAGCCGCGACCGGTGGTCGCGCCACATGAGGAGCACGCCGGTCTTCGCGCTCCATCGGTACGTTGGCATCGGGGGACGGATCCGCGGGCGCGACCACCGGTCGCGGCTTTGTGAGTTCTGCGGATCGTAGGGGCGCGTTGTCATTTGGCAACGCTTTTCGTTGAAAAAATACGACACGATGCCATGGGGCATGCTATGTTTTCCATATTGGGGTAGTGTGCGCGTCCCAGCACAAGGAGTCTCTTGGGCCGAGGATTGGGCCATGATCATTTCAAGGACGAGAAGTCGGCTCACCGTTGTCGCGAGCCTGCTTTCTGCGATGACGGCCTCGGGGTGCATCTATCTGAGGACGCCGAGGATCGATCCGACAGGCGAGCGGATCTTCGTGGAACCACCCATTGTGCTGGATCCGCAGTACCGGTGCGAGCCCGGTCCGCGATCCCCCGGTGACGACACGGCCGTCACGCTCCTGCCGCCTGCGACCGTGGCCCCGCTGGGCAGCGAAGTGGTCCTGCTGGCCGGTGTTCGAGGGCCGGACAATTGCCTCCGTCCCAACCGGCGCCTGGAATGGTCGCTCGATCCCGGCGGCGTGGGGCACTTCGTGGCGGTGGGCAAGAACCGGACCGTCGATCTGCTGTACGGCGATTTCAACCGACCGAGGAAAGTCGATAACTCCTATGCCATTGGTAGCACTTCGCGCGAGCAAGTCCGCCTGACGCGGGGAACCGACACGGCCGAGGACGACATCTGCGTGTTGCCCGGCCAGGGGTGGATCACGCTCACCTCGCCGGTCGAGGGAACCAGCCACGTCACCGTGCTCGCCCCCGGCGTGTACGCTTGGGATTGTCGTTTGAGGGCGGCCACGATCCATTGGGTCGACGCCCAATGGTGTTTTCCCCCGCCGGCGATCAACCCGGCGGGCACGACCCACGTGTTGACCAGCACGGTTACCCGTTATACCGACCAAAGCCCCGCGGCCGGCTGGCTGGTGCGCTACGAGATCGTCGGCGGTCCGCCGGCCGGCTTCGCGCCGGACGGAGCCCAATCGGTCGAAGTCGTCACCGACGACGCGGGCCGGGCCGGCGTGGAGATCTTCCAAACGACGCCCGGGCCGGGCACTAACAATATTTGCATTCAAGTGATCCGTCCGGCGTCGTTGGGCGGCCCACACAGCAGGCGCTTGTCGGTCGGCGGCGGCAGCACGCTGACAACCTGGACCACGGCCGATTTGGCCGTGCGAATGACGGCCCAGGAGACGGCCGAGGTCGGTGCGACGCTGAGCTACAAGATCGAGGTCTCCAACCCGGGCGACCAACCGGCCGAGAACGTGGTGGTCACCGACGAGCTGCCCGAGAGTCTCGAATTCCTCGACAGCGATCCGACCGCCGAAATTACCGGCCGGACCCTGCAGTGGAACTTGGGTCAACTCGGCGCCGGCGAGAGCCGGGTGATCGATCTCAACTGTCGGGCCGCCCGGCAAGGCAGCGTGACCCACTGTGCGGAGGCCACCGGAAACGGCAACGCCCTGGCGGACGGACCATTGTCGGCCAGCGACTGTGCAACGACTACGGTGACGGCTCCGGGACTCGACGTCACCATAACGGGGCCTTCGCAAGCCACCGTAGGCGACGACGTGACGTTCCGGATCCTTGTTACCAATCAGGGCCAGAACACGCTGACCGGGCTGGTGATCAGGGACAATTTCGATCCCGGTCTGGAACATCCCCAGTCGGCCGATTCCATCGAAGCGGATCTCGACGACCTGGCCCCCGGCGAGTCGCAACGGCTCGACGACGTGACGTTTCGTGCAACTCGGGCCGGAGAGCTATGTCACACGGTCGAAGTGACCGCCGACGACGGTTCTCGCGGTACGGCGAGAGGATGTGTCACGGTGGTGGAGAGAGGCCCCGGGGTCATCATCCCGGAAGCCAACGGCCAGCCGGTGCAGCCTCCGCCGGAAGGCGCCGGGCTGCCGGCCGTGTCGATCAAGAAGAGCGGGCCGCTGCAAGCCGCCGTGGGAGAGCGGGCTGACTTCACGATCGACGTGACCAACAGCGGCACCCAAACGTTGACCGAAGTGATGGTGGTCGATACGTATCCCGCAAGCCTCGATCCCCAATTCGGCAGCGACGGATTCCGGTTCGAAGGCGAGAATCTCGTTTACACGATCGACAGCCTGTTGCCCGGCGAGACGAAGACCTTGAAAGTCGTCTGCCAGTGCGTAAAGCCGGCCACGCGAACGTCGAACCTCGTCGTGGTCACCACCAAGGAAGGCGCCCAGGCCGAGGCAAGAGCGTTTCTCGACATCGTCGCTCTGCAAAGCGGGTTGACCATCGACGTGGTCGATCTGGCCGATCCCGTGCGTCAAGGGGCCAGGCTGACGTACAAGATCGTCGTGACGAACAACGGCACCGCGACCGAACAGAACGTGTCGGTCACGGCGACCCTTCCGCTCGGGATGGTCCCCGACCCCCTGGGCACGACCGGACCCGGCGGACGCACGATCGCCGGACAAGCGGTTCGCTTCGATCCCGTGGCCGAAATCCTCCCGGGCGAAACACGCGAGTATCGAGTCGTCGTCCAGACGTTCCAGCCCGGCCAACTGACCGTTCGCGCGGAGCTAACCAGTCCCAAGCTGATTCAGCCGCTCAGCGCCGAAGCCACAACTGAGGTGTTACAGTAGTGCTGTGTCAACGTTTGAGTTTTGAGTAGCTGAACTAGCAATAGTTCAGCCTTCGTCGCATACGACTGATCGTCGCATACGACTGAATTCTTGCGAATCCAGCTACCTCAAGAATACGGCCTCACAGAGCAGTAGAGTGCTCAGTCCTTCGCCAGCTCCACGCAAATCCCTCCGGCGCGGAACACCCGGTGCATGCGGGTGAACCAGAGTTCCTTGACCCAGCGCAGGCCGGCCGCTTCGCAGATTCGGGCCAATTCACGGCGGTTGTACGTGCGGCAACACCACATACGGCTCGTCCAGGCGCCGGAGAAATTGTCCTCGGTCGTCAGCAGCAACATCTTCGCGCCGGGCATCATCACGCGGCTGAGTTCGTTCAGACCGATCTGGGCGTCGGGCAAATGCTCCAGCACGTAGCCGCAGGTAAGGCAATCGAACGACGCGTCGGCGAAGGGCAACTGGGACAGATCGGCCACGACGTAGCGAGGCCGGTCGCTCTTCACGCGATTCCGTGCCCGGCGAACCATCTCGCAAGAAAGGTCGAAACAGGTCAGCTCGGCCTCGGGATCCGCGTATTTCAAGACGTGTTTGGCGATTTGCCCGGCACCGCTGCCGACGTCGAGGATCCGCCGGGAACCTCGCAGGTCGAACTTCCGCGTGCGAAACAGCCGGTTTCCCAGAGCCGTATGGCCTGAAAGCATGCTGCAAGTGGCCAGCAGCGCGCCCTTCGGCCCGTCGTAGACGTGGCGGACCTTGTTGCGATACTCCTCGAAACTGACGCGACGGATCAGCCGGTGCTCCAACAGGAGGTTGAACATCTTGCGGCGGCGCCGCTTCGGATCGGCCGAATCCTGTTCGCCGCGCAGCCGCCGGCGTTTGGGGGTTTTCAGCAACATCGCAGACTTCCGTTTCAACGGGCCTCGTCGGGCGGAGGTGTTGCAGGGTCACACGGCGGCCTAAACATAGACACGACGATTGTAGATATACCATTCCAGGAGCAAAACGACCAGCCCTGTCAGGACCAGGATCTTCCAGATTTCCTGCCGACCGGTTTCCCAGTCCGGCTGACCGGCAACCTCGACGTAGCCTATTTTGATGGACGGCTCCGGCTTCGCGCAAATGTCGCTTTCGCTCCGGTCGAACAGATTGACCGCAAATCGTCGGGTTGCCGCCTCGGAAAGGGAGCCGTCTACGTCATATTGGACGTCATACACCCCCAGTGACATGGTTTCAGAGAAGTTGCATTGGCCGGAACGATCCGCCTGCAACTCGGATTCTTCTCGCTCTTCGTCTCCCGGCAAGAGCACACGGAGTTTGGCCAGCGGTGCGGGGGCTTTCAGGGTCACGGGGCTGCCCGGTCGAATACCTTCAGGCACGGTTGTGTCGCGTGCCTGGAAGTAGCTGAGTAGGTTGTGTGCGAATATGGTAAAACTCGGCAAAGTAGGCCAGTTCGTATTCTCGTATCTCTTGGACTCGTTGTCCGGACCGATCACCGTCTGGATGATGGCAAATCCCAGCACCAAGTCCTCGAATCCTTCCCGGGGAGCCATCGCCAGCACGGGTCCGGCTTCCGAGTCACCCAACACGCTTGCTGCGGAAGGCGGTTGCAGCACGGCACCCTCGGCGAAAATCACGTCGCTGAGATCTATCCATTGCAGCAGCGGATGGTCCGTCTTGACGGCGAGGATCTGGTGGGTGCCGGAACCGGCGTTCGACCACCCCCCTTCCGGCGGGAATCCTCCAATGAAAAACGTGTTCGCCCGGGGCATCGTCCGGTTCGCTTGCGGCACGTCGTCCCATCGGCAACCGTCGTAGATCACCAGGTCGTACCGGCCGCCGGCAGCCTGCTGGCGGTAGGCGTCGGTCTCGAGGAAATCGGGCGTCTCGATGGTGACGTCCGCCATTCGCATCGCGGCGTCGGTCGCCAGAACCTTTTCCAGCGGCTCGTTGCCGGAGGTCACCAGCAGGAGCTTTACGCGACGCGGCGCCGTAATCACCGCATAAGCCACGTCGTCGCAATCGAGATGGTCGTCGACGGTCAACGCGAGTTTCAACTCGCCCGAGAGAACGTCCCCCAGATCGAACGTCAAATCCCGCGCCTCTCCGGCAGCCAACTCGAACCGGCCGTGATCGAACAACGCGAATGGTTCGGGATCGGAGTTCCGGTCGTCGGAAAGCAGCAGATCGAGTTCGACGGTGGCGGGCTCGGTGCCGAAGTTCCTCACTCGGGCCAGCGCCTGGACCTGATCGGGCTTCATTTCGTTGCGGCCCACGCTCAGCGCCAGGATGCCCACGTTGGCCGCCCGGGTTTCGCCGATCGGCACGAATACCGGCGCGAGGTTCCCCAGCGAGAAGCCCGTCACCGGGCCAAACTGCCCGTCGCTGAAGATGTACAAGTCCGCCGGCATCGCTTCGGCCGCCTGGTACTCGGAGTCCTCCTCGGCGCTTCGGCCGGGGTTGGCCAGGCCGGCGGCGAGCTTCAGTGCCTCCAGCAAAGAGGTTCGGCGATACGTCGGCGCGATTGCCTCCAGGCTGCGCTGCAACCGGCCGCGGTCGTTCGTATACGACTGCACGGTCTGTGCCGAGTCGGAGAAGCTGATGATCATGGCCACGTCGTCCGATTCCATCTCGTCGATCAAGTCTCTCACTTGGCGCTTGGCTTCCTCCAACCGCGACGGTTCCACGTCGGTGGCCTGCATGCTGGCCGAGTTGTCGATCAGGAAGATGAACCGGTCGCCGACGAGCTTCTTTCCTTCCCAACTCGGCCGCAGCAGGGCCAGGATCAAGAGCAACAGCAACAGCAGTTGCAGCAGCAACAGCAGGTTCCGCCGCAGTCGCTGCCAGAGGGAATTGACGTGCAGGTCCTCGATCGACTTGTGCCACAGGTACGTGCTGGGCACTTCCAAGGGCCGGCGTTTGAGTCTGAGGAAATACAGCGCGACGATCGCCGGCGGCACCGCCAGCAGGACCACCCACTGCCACCACGCAAGCGTGTTGACGAACCAGGAACTCAGCCAGGTGAACAACGACGTCAACGGACCAGCCCTCGCTTGGCCAGGAATCCGGTAACCAACTCCTCGACCGGCACCTCGTTTCGAGCCAGCACGTAGCTGATGCCGCGTCGCGTGCAGAAGTCCCGGGCAGACTCCACGAACGCGGCGAGGGTCTCTTTGTAACGGCGGATCAACGCGCCGCCGGCCGTGATCTCGGCCACGTCGCCGTCCTCGCAATCGACCAGCCGCAGGTCGCCTTGCACGGCCGGATCGAGTTCCTCGGCCGAGAGCACCTGGACCACGTACACGTCCAGGTCCCGCGAGACGAGGTACCTCAAGGCCGCCTCGTATCCGGTCTTGTCCATCAGGTCGGTGATCAGCACCAGGATGCCTTTGCCCGAGTTCCGCAGGCAGAAGTTCTTCACGCCTTCGGCCAGCGGCACGGTCTCCTGCGGCGTGATGGCGTCAAGGTGATCGAGCATCCGCCAGAGGCTGCGTCGTCCGCGAAAGACGGGCGATGCCTTCCGGCGCTGGCGGCCGAGGGTCTCGATCTTCACTCGATCGCCGCGGACCAGCCCGATGAACCCCAGCGCGGCGGCCAGTTGGGCGGCATAGCGGAGCTTCGTCGGCTCGCCGAAATCCATCGAACCGCTGGCGTCGATCAGCGCATAGAAGTGCAGGTCCTCTTCTTCGAGGAACATTTTCAAGAAGAGCCGCTCGAGCCGCGCGTAGGTGTTCCAGTCGACGAATCGCAGATCGTCGCCGGGCACGTAGTTGCGGAAGTCGGCGAACTCGACGCTCTGCCCCTTCCGAGGGCTGCGCCGTTCGCCCTTCATCCGGCCGCGAAAAATCTTGCGGCTGAGCAGTTCCATCTTCTCCAGCCGGGCCAGCAGTTCGGGACTCAGCAGCGTCGAGGCTTCAGGCATGCGACTACTTATACCAAGCCGCTGCGAAGCGGACAAGCCGCAAGCCGGCGGGATCTCAGGCTTTCGGTCCCCGCCCGGCGATGCACTGGTCTTCGCGGACGACCTTGCGCGGGCCGCCGTCGAAGCCGGTCGACCAGTCTTGCGGTGCGGCAATTTCCGCCAGCCGGTCGAGGATGCCCAGCGCCTTGGCGCGGTCGTAGATCAACTGCCAGCCGCATTCCAACTCGGGATCGACCTCGCACTTCCCGTCCCGCGATCCGCCGCACGGGCCGTTCAGCAGCCGCTTGGCGCATCGGCTGATCGGGCAGATTCCGGCGAACTCGCCCAGCCGGCAGTTGCCGCAGCCGCTGCACTTCTCGGTCCAAACGCCCTGCGATTCGAGGATGCCGATGAACTGGGTATTCAGTCCCGGGTAGACGGGCGTCTTGGGGAAGCGTTCGGCCAGGGCTTGGACGCCGGCACCGCAGCCGAGCGAGCAAATCGCGTCATATTGGCCGACGCGCGACGCCAGGAGATCGATGAACGCGTCCTCGCATTGCCGCTCGATGGTACACTCGTCGACCACCACGTTCTCGCGGCCGATGAGCCTCAGCGCCATGCGGACGGCCGAGCCGAGGATGCCCGTCTCGCGTTCCCCGCCGGCTAAGCAGACCGTCACGCAGGTGCCGCACCCGACCAGCAGCACACGGTCGTGGTCCTTGATCATATCGCGGATTTCCCGCACGTTCTTTCGATCGGCAACGATCATGTCGTCTCTCCTGCCAGCGCCGCTTCGGCCTGCCGGGTCATTGCTTCCACGTGTCGTTCGGTCGTTTTCCGGTCCGGCCGCAAGGGACTGGGGCCGAGTCGGGCCAGGCGCTGATTCATTTCGGTGACGATTTCGGCGAAACGCGCGCCCTCGGCCGACGAGAGGTTGTACATTTCCAGACGTTCCGGTTCGAGCCCGATCTCTGCGAGCATCGATTGGGCCCGTTCGACGCGATTGCGGGCACGGAGATTGCCTTCGAGGAAGTGGCAGCCCCCTTCGAGACAGCCGGCCACGATCACGCCGTCCACGCCGCGTTCGAAGGCCGCCAGAATGTAATCCACTTCGATCTTTCCGGTACAAGGCAGCCGCAGCACGCGGACGTTGTCGGGATACTGCAATCGCATCGATCCGGCCAGATCGGCGGCGGCGTACGCGCAGTAGTGGCAACAGAACGCCAGGATCAACGGTTCTTCTTTCATAAAGCCGCGACCGGTGGTCGCGCCCTTTCGTTCGTTGGTTTGTGTTGCGTTGTTGTTCATTATTCTCATTTAACGCGACCACCGGTCGCGGCTTTATGGCGCGACCACCGGTCGCGGCTTTATCGCCATCGGGGCTGGGCTACTCCTACCTGTTCGGGATAAACCAGCGGCAGGGTCTTCTCCTGCTGTCCGTCCGAGAGCAATCCGTCCATCGCGGCCAGGATTTGGGCGTCGACGTAATGACGCAACGTGATCGCCTTGGCCGGACACTCCGCGCTGCAACTCCCGCAGCCCATGCAAACCGCGCTCTGCACCTCGGCCTTGTTGTGCGGGCCGACCCGGGGGGCCATGTACGGGCAAACGTGGACGCACGTCATGCACGAAATGCACTTGTCCGGGTCGACGAAGGCGGTCTGGCCGCCGACGGGCATCTCCTTGCGCGAAAGGATCGACGCCGCCCGCGACGCCACCGCGTTGGCCTGGGCGATGGTCTCGGTGATGAACTTCGGCGCGTGGGCCGTGCCGCAGAGGAACAGCCCCTCGCTGGCGAAATCGACCGGACGGAGCTTCATGTGGGCTTCCAGGAAGAACCCGTCGGCGTTGAGCGGCACGCGCAACAATTCCGAAAGCTCCCGGCGGTCGGCACGCGGGACCATCGGCGCGGCCAGCACGACCAGATCGGGCTCCAATTCCACGTCGCGCCCCAACGCCGGTTCGCGAAGCCGCACACGAAGCGTCTCGCCCACGCTCAACTCCGGCGGCTGCTCCGGCTCGTAGCGGACGAACAACACGCCCTTCTCCCGTGCTTCGCGATATGCCGCCTCGCGGAAGCCGTAGGTGCGGACGTCGCGATACAAGACGACGATCCGTGCCTTCGGGTAACGTTCCTTCAGCAGCAGCGAGTTTTTGACCGCCGTGGTGCAACAGACGCGGCTGCAATAGGGACGCTCTTCGTCGCGCTGCTCCACGCACTGGATCATGACCACGGTCGCGCTTTCGGGAAGCGACACCTGGCCGCGTCCCATCCGGTCCGACAACTCCAACTGGGTAAGCACCTTCTCGCTCTGCCCGTAGCCGAAGGTGGTCGGTTTCCGTTCCGTCGCTCCGGTGGCCACGACGACCACGCCGTGCTCGATCTTGTCGGTCACACCGCCGGAGACGACCGACGAGGTGAAGTTGCCGATGTGGCCGTCGACCTTCGCCACCTGCGCGTTCAGGTGAACGGTCACCCGCGGATGTGCGTCGACGCGCTCGATGGACTCGGCCAGAAACGCTTGCACGTCGTCGCGGTCGAGCGTCTGGTGGATTTGGCGGATCGTGCCGCCGAGGCGATCCTGCTTCTCGACCAGGTGGACGGGAAAGCCCTGATCGGCCAGCGCCAACGCCGCGGTGATTCCGGCGATGCCGCCGCCGACGATCAGGGCGGCGTTTTTCACCCGGACCGTTTCTTCTTCCAGCGCGGCGAGCCTGGCCGCCCGGCCCACCGCCATGCGCACCAGATCGATCGCCTTGTCCGTCGCCGCGTCGGGGCCGGACGCGTGGACCCAGGAGCACTGGTCGCGGATGTTGGCCATCTCCAGCAGGTACGGGTTGAGGCCGGCGTCGCGCAGCGTGTCGCGGAAGATCGGCTCGTGGGTCCGCGGCGTGCAGGAGGCGATTACCACACGATTGAGGCGATGCGCGTCGATTGTCGCTTTGATTTGCTCCTGGCTGTCGTCGGCACAGGTGTAGACGTTGTTGTCGGCAAAGGCGACGTAGGGCATCCGGCGGGCCTCCCGGACCACGCGCCGTACGTCCACGACCGAAGCGATATTGCTGCCGCAATGGCAGACGAACACGCCGAGGCGCGGCGGCTCGTCGGTGACGTCGCGCACGGGAGGATAGGTTTTGGTCCGCACTTGCGACCCGCGTGCCGCAGCCAGCAGCGTCATCGCCCGGCCGGCCGCCGCACTGGCCTGCATCACCGTGTCGGGGATGTCCTTCGGCTCCTGGAACGCCCCGCCGACGAACACGCCCGGCCGGGAAGCGTCCATGGGGCGGAGTTCCCGCGTTTCGGCGAACCCCCAGCGGTTCAACGCGATCCGCAGCCGCTCGGCCTGTTGGCGGAGCGTCGCGCTGGGCTCCAGCCCGAGCGAAAGGACCACCATGTCGAACTCCTCCTCGACCTGCCGAATCCCTTCGCCGGCGTAGACCAGCCGGAGGTTCTTCGAGTCGGGCATTTCGTAGGTGCGGGAGATGAACGAGCGGACGTAGCGCACGCCGAGTTGCTTCTTCGCCCGATCGCAGTAGCGGTCGAAGTCCTTGCCGAATGCGCGGAGATCGAGAAAGAAGAGCGTCGCGTCCAGGTCGGGTTCGTGTTCCTTGGCGAGGATGGCCTCTTTGGTGGCGGCCATGCAGCAGACCGAGCTGCAATAGTCGTTGTCGCACCCCGAGTCGCGGGAGCCGACGCACTGAATGAACGCCAGCCGTTTCGGCGGCCGGCCGTCGGACGGGCGGCGGATGTGTCCGCCGGTGGGGCCGGACGCCGAGAGGATCCGCTCGAACTGCACGTTGGTCACCACGTTGGCGGCGAAGCCGAAGCCGAACTCGCCGCGGCGGGTGGCGTCGAAGGCCTCGAAGCCGGGCGTGAGCACGACGGCTCCCACGTCGAGATCCAGGAATTGTTCCGGCTGATCGTAGTCGATCGCCCCGGCCTGGCAGACCCGCTCGCACAACCCGCACTCGCCCGTGCGAAAGTGGACGCAGTTCTCGCGGTCGATGACCGGCACGCGCGGCGAGGCCTGGGGATGGGCCAGATCGATGCTCGGCCGGGCGGCCAGGTGCTTGTCGTACGCGGTGAAGTGGGGCTTCGGGCGGCGCATGGTGATGGTGCCCAGGTCCACGGCTCCGGTCGGACACACCACGGCACAGGCCCCACACGCCTGACACTGATCGGTCGGTTCGCCGAAGGCCGTACGCACTTCCCGCGTCGCCCCGCGGCCGAACAGGCTGATCGCCCCGCGCCCCATCAGTTCGTTGCACGTGCGGACGCACAGCCCGCAGAGGATGCACTTCCCCTCATCGGCCGCTTCGAACGGCGTCGCCTTGACCTCGAACTGCGCGGCGAACCGGGCCAGCTCGGTCGAGTCGGGGGCTTGGGCCAGCAGCAATTCGAGCACCGTTCGCCGCGACTGGTTGACCTCGTCGGTGTCGGTCCGGACGACCAGCTCGTCTTCGATCGGGAAGCTGCACGAGGCGACCGTCTTCGCTCCGCGGGGCGTGTCGATCTCGACCAGGCACACGCGGCAGGCCCCGTACGGCGACAGCCCGCGGTAATGGCAGAGCGTGGGAATCGAGATACCCATCTGCCGCGCGGCGTCGAGGATCGTCGTCCCGCGGGCGACTTCCGCCGTACGGCCGTCGATGGTCACCGCAACGCGATCGGATGAAGAAGGGGCCATGGTCAACCTGTTTCAGCTTCGCTTTTTTGCGTACGTCCTTACTTACGTCACCACCGCATCCACCGGACAGACGCTGCGGCACGCGCCGCACCGGGTGCAGGTTTCCGTGTCGATTCGGTGGGGCGATTTCGGCCGGCCGCTGATCGCATCGACCGGGCAGACCCCCACGCACCGCCCGCAGCCGGTGCAGGTCGTGCCGTCGATTTGCAGCGTGATCAGGTTCCGGCACACGCCCGCCGGGCACTCCTTCGTGCGAACGTGGGCCTCGAACTCCTCGCGGAAGTGCTTCATCGCCGTCAGCACCGGATTCGGCGCGGTGTTGCCCAATCCGCACAAGGACGCCGATTTCACCGTACCGGCCAGCCGCCGGAGCAGCACGAGGTCGTCGGGCGTCCCTTGGCCTTCGCAAATCCGGGTGAGGATTTTCAGCATCTGCCTGGTTCCCTCCCGGCACGGGGCGCACTTCCCGCACGACTCGTCGGCCGTGAACGTGAGGAAGAACCTCGCCAGGTCCACCATGCAGGTGCCCGAGTCGATCACGATCATCCCGCCGGAGCCCATCATGGAGCCGGCTTCGCCGAGTTTCTCGTAGTCGACCGGCAGATCGAGCATCGAGGCCGGCAAGCATCCTCCCGAGGGACCGCCCGTCTGGATCGCTTTGATCGGCCGTTTGCCCGAGAGGCCGCCGCCGATCTCGAAGACCATTTCCCGCAGGGTGATCCCCAGCGGGACCTCGACCAACCCGGTGTTCTTCACGGCGCCGACCAGCGAGAAGACCGTGGTGCCGCGGTTGCGATCGGTGCCCTTGGCGGCGTACCAACCGGCGCCGCGGGCGAGGATCGGCCCCACGCTCGCCCAGGTCTTCACGTTGTTGATCACCGTCGGTTTTCCCCAGAGCCCCTTGACCGCCGGATAGGGCGGCCGGGAGCGGGGCTCGCCGCTGTGTCCTTCGATCGACGCGATCAGGGCCGTCTCCTCGCCGCAAACGAACGCGCCCGCACCCCGGCGAACCTTCACCCGGAAGGAGAACCCGCTGCCGAAGATATCGTCGCCCAGGAGGCCGTGTTCTTCGGCCTGGCGGACGGCGTGCTCGACGGTCGAGACGGCCAGGGGATATTCGCTGCGGACGTAGACGACGGCTTCGCGTGCGCCGACGGCGTAAGCGCCGACGAGCATCCCTTCGAGCACGGCGTGGGGATCGCCTTCCAGCACGCTGCGGTCCATGAAGGCGCCCGGGTCGCCCTCGTCGGCGTTGCAGATGACGTATTTCACGTCGGCTTCGACCCGTCGGGCGGTATCCCATTTCCGGCCGGTGGGGAAGCCGGCCCCGCCGCGGCCCCGCAGACCGGACTGCACGACCTCCTCGACCACTTGCTCGGGCGTCATTTGCGTCAATGCCCTCAGCGCCCCGCGATAGGCCCCGCGCGCCACGGCCTGATCGATCGCCATCGGGTCGATCGAGCCGCAATTCCGCAGGATCACCCGCTCCTGGCGGCGATTGAAATCGAGCGTGGACCACTCGGGCACGCCGGCGACGCCGTTTTTCGGGGGCGGGTACCGGTGGACTTCATCCAGCGGAACGTGCCGCTCGCTCTCGAAACGGCACAAGGCGAGTTTCGGCTCGAGGTCTCGACCGGCCGCGTAGCTTTCCAACAGATGGCGGGTTTTCTTCACGGTCATGTCGGCGTAGCTGACGCGCGGGCCGTCGGGGAGCACCAGGTCGAGCAGCGGTTCGCGCTGACAGAAGCCGATGCAGCCGGTCCGCGCGACGACCGCGTCGAGTTGGAGCTGCTCGACGGCTTCGATCGCCGCGGCCTCGATTTCCCGTGCGCCGGCGGCAATTCCGCAGCTCGCCGAACCGACGAGGATCTTCAGCCGATCGGGATACAGCGCCGCCGTTCCCGTCGCGCCCAGCCGATCCAAGTCGTTTGCGGTGCGTACCGGTTCGCTCATGCGAATCGCTCCAGGATGTCGGGGACCTTGTCGAGTTTCACTTTGGCGAAGGTGACGCCGTCGATCCGCATCGCCGGGGCCAGCGCGCAGCAGCCGATGCAGCGGACCGTGCGCAGGGTGAATCGCATGGCCTCGTCCGTTCCGCCCGCCGCGACGCCGGTCTGCTGTTCCAGACGTTCCAGCAACGTGCCGGAGCCGCGGACGAAACAGGCCGTGCCCAGGCAGACCTCGATCACGTGTCGGCCGACCGGTTCCAGACTCAGCGCGTTGTAGAAACTGGCCACCCGGAGGATTTCAGCCAGCGGGATCTCCAGGCAGACGGCCAGCCGCTCCAACATGGCCCGGGAAAGGTATCCGCGATCGTCGTTGATGTCTTGCAGAAGGGGGATCAACGGGGCCGGGTCGTCGGCGTACCGGGCGAGAAGGTCGTCGAGCCATTGGGCCTCCTCGGGCGGAAGCTGCTCGCCGGGGACGAACCGCTGCGGCGATTCGGGGACGTTCCGCACCGGGCACGCGTTCCAGCAGTCGCCGCAGCCGGTACACCTGGCCGCGTCCACGCCGCGTGGGCGTTGCCGGACCTTGGCCTTGAAACGGCCCGGCTCGCCGTCCAGTTCGACCACGTCGGCCATGGTCAACACGTCGACGTTCAGATCCCGGATGCACTCGACCAGCTTCGGGGAAATGATGCAGGTGGCGCAGTCGCCGGTGGGAAAGGTCTTGTCCAGCCGAGCCATGCTGCCGCCGATCGTGGGGCTCTCTTCGACCAGATAGACGCGGAAGCCGGCCGCGGAGAGGTCCAACGAGGCCTGGATGCCGGCCACGCCGCCGCCGCAGACCAACACCGCGCCGCAGGGTTCTTGCCCGTTGCCGCTGGCTGGAGAACTTGCCGTCCGTGGGGCGTTCGTGCTCATGATGTTTCCTCCACTGAGGAGGCTGTAGCAGGCGGGATCTCGCTCAGCAGTGCACCGGCGCTGACGGTCAAGGCGCCCAGTCCCAGTTCGTCCGGGGAAAGTCCCATCGCGAGTCCCAGAAGCTGCGTGATGTAAAGGACCGGCATCTCGGGCAGATCGCCGTGGGCCTTGCGGGCGTCGGCCTGGCGGAGATCGAGGTTGACCTGGCACAAGGGACAGGCGACGACGATACACCGCGCGCCCGCCCGGTGGGCCATCGACAATAGCTTGTGACTCAAACGCCCGACGACTTCCGAGCGGGTCATCGACAGGCCGGCGCCGCAACATTCGGTCTTGTACGGCCACTCGACCGGCTCGGCTCCGGTGGCCGCCACCAGGTCGTCCATGCACGCGGGGTGTTCCGGGTTGTCGAAGGCCACGATCTCCGGCGGCCGGGTCAACAGGCAGCCGTAATAGCTGGCCGCTCGCAGGCCCGTCAGACGCCGCGTGAGCTTGCGGCGGATTTCCTCCGGGCCGAGGTGGTTGACCAGCACGTCCAACACGTGATGGACCGCCACACCGCCGTCGTACGCCGCTTCGGTGATCCGTTCGACTTGTGCCCGCTGGTCCGGTTCGTTCCGCACCTTGTGGTTGGCGGTGCGCAGCCGGCTATAGCACGAGGCACACGCGGTCATCACCGGGGCACCCATCGCCCGGGCCTTCTGGAGATTGACCACCGGCAACGCCACCGACAGCAGGACGTTGGTCGCATGGGCCGGGGTCGATCCGCAGCAGACCCAGTCGGGGATTTCTTCCAGCTCGATGCCCAAGGCCCGGCACACGGCGCGCGTGGACCGATCGAAGTCCCACGCGGTCGATTCGAGGCTGCAACCCGGATAATAAGCGTACTTCACCGCTTCTGGTCCTCCTCTTCGGCCCGGCGGAAGATCCGCTTGACACGTCGGGCGTCGCCGCTGCGCTTGGGCAGCAGAGAGATCTTGCCTTTGGAAAGCATCTTGGGAAACTTGCCGACGTCGCCGAGCAGGTCGCCGCTGCGGAGTTTGTAGGCGGCCAACATGCCGAACTCGAAGACCCGGCCGTGGCGGCGAACGCTCCCCAGGAACGAGCGATTGAACTTCTCGGGCCGTTTTTCCCCGATCGTTACCTTGCGTTCGACGGCCAGCATCCGCAGCGTGTCCATCACGCCGGCGACGTCGATGCCCATCGGGCAGCGCGTGGTACATGCCTCGCAGGAAGCACACAGCCAGATCGCGCGGGACTGGAGCACTTCCTCTTCCTCGCCGAGCTGCACCAGGCGCATCACCTGGCTGGAGAGGTAATCCATCTCCGGACCCGTGGGGCATCCGGTCGAGCACTTGTGGCACTGGAAGCAGGCCGAGACCGGCGTGCCGCTACGACGCTGCACTTCATCGAGCAGTTCGGTGTTTTTCAGTTGGATCGTTTCGCTCATTGCAGTTTTCCGATTCCACAGACAATGGGGGGCGGATTTCCTAATCTGCGTGGGGCAGGTTTCCCAACCTGCCTGACTTTCTTGTGACCATGGCGGGTTTCTCGACCTGCCTGACCTTCTTGCGAACAACGGCAGGTTTCTCGACCTGCCTGACCTTCTTGTGAACAACGGCAGGTTGGGAAACCTGCCCCACGTTCAATCCCCCATGCCTTCCAATTCCGCTTCGATCTCGGCGTCTTTCCGCGGCATGACCTTTCGGTAGACGTTTTTGGGATCGCGGAGCACGCCATCCACGGTGAGCAGATCTTCCTGGATACGAATCCCGAACAACCGCTCGTTTTCCTGCAGGTAAGGCAAGACGAGCTTCCAGTCGGCGGCCGAAAGCGGGCGATACATCCCGGCGTTGAGTTGCTCGTCGACCAGCGTGTGGTGCGGGTCGCGGACGTAGAGCGCGCCCCCGGAAGCCAAGGAAAGCAGGTTGCTGCCCGGATACGGCAGATCGAGCGGAACGAGCTTGCCGTGGGCGTCGAACCTCAGCCCGTTGACGACGGCGAATCCGCCGCCATTGAGCGGATCGCCGGCCATGAACGACTCGGCCAGGAAGTCGAGCGCGGTGCCGTTGATGACCACCTTCGGGCGTCCCACGGCGTTGATCAACGGCCGCCCGGCGACGTTGCCCATCACGTAGCAGTCGCCGCCCTTGGCACCGTAAAGGAACGTCTGTCCCACGTCGCCGAAAACGACCAGCTTGCCCCGCTTGGCGATCTGGCAGAGCTGGTCCTGGGCGTTGCCGTGTACATAAACTTCCATCCCGTCCATCCCGGAGGCGAGATAATCGCCCGGGTTGTCGTAGCAATCGATCCGCAGGCCGTCGGTCGCCGGGCCGAAGCCGACCGCGTGGAATCGCGTGCCCCGGGTGTTGTAGTGCACCAGGTGCCGCCAGCCGAGTGCGTATGCCTTCTTGGCCAAGGCCGCGTCGCAATGGGCCCCCTCGGGCGAGAAACCGCGGCCGTCGATCAACAGCGTGGTCTCATCGGCCTCCGGACCGCGGAGCTTCTTCCGCGTGTCCCAAGTCACCCGGCAGTGCGCTGACTGGGCCGGCCGGTCGCAAAGCGGTTGTGCCTCGAAGATCCGCTGGAGCCCCTGCCTGAGGATGGTCAACACCGAGCTGCGTTTCTTGCGGCCGGTCGGATAACGCCGATCGATGGCCAGCGTCAACGCCTCGATTCCTACCGCCGCCGCTTCATCGGCTGTTCGTTTTACCAGTTCGTCGACGAACCAGCGCAGCCGATCGTAGTCCATTTCCTCCATGTGCTTGCGGAGGTGACGGAACAGCGACTGCGGATCGTGGTTGCCGACGGCCTTTTCAATCACCGCCGGACCGTCGCCCGCATCGGCGGGTGCAACCGCCGCAGCGGAAAGGTCGCAGTGGACCTGTCCCGGTGCCGTGGTCACGGGGTTGCCGAACTTGTCGGCGACGGTCAACTCATAGCGTGTCTGGCCGTTTTGTCCATTGCCGGGCTTTCCGTCGGCGGGCTTTCCGTTGGCGGGTGAAACGGTCATCAGGAAGGCCCCGCCGTCGGTGTGGCTGCCGCCGCGGGCGTTCCAGTACTGGTCGGCCACCGGGGTGAACCGCTTGTCTTCGCTCGCCAGGCCGGCCAACGTGGCGTCGATCGCCTGCTTCTCCGAGCAGATCAACCCGATCGAGACCTCGCCTTCCTGCAGCGCGAAAACCTGCGGGCGCAGCATGGCCGTATCGGTAATGCCCACGAGCTGGAACTGGCCCGTTTCGGCCAGGCTGCGGGCGATGATGAAGAACCAGGGACCGTCGGGCGACGCGTGGATGTGAGCGGCCTGAATCTGGCGATAGATCCGCTGCTTTTCCGGCGGGAGGCGATCGAAGTCGAGTTCCGTGGTCGGCGCCAACGCCTCGATGATGTACTCGATCGGATACCTGTAGATGCGGTTCCAGAGGTCGAACAACAGCACCGAGACCTCGGTGTCGGTCAGGAAGCGGGGGAAGATGTTCCGCGCGGCCAGGTACTCGCTCACCGAATGGTAATTGGCGAAGTCGCCGTTGTGGACCAAAGCTTCGTGGAGTCCCACGAACGGATGCGCCCCGCCGGGATGCCACACGCGGCCCTTGGTCGGATACCGCTGGTGGGCGATCCAGATGTGCGCCCGCATGTCGGGCATGCGATAATATTGCACGGCCGCCTCGGCGTAACCGACGATCTTCATCACCAGCAGGTTCCGCGAATGGGACAGCACGAACGCCTGCTTCTTGCCCAGCGAGGCGTAGAACGTGTCGTTCAGACGCACGGAATTCTGATAGACGAACTCGTCTTCCAATTCCCGCTCGGGCAGATCCGACAAACGCTTCTCTTCGGCGAAACGCGCCAGGACATCCGGCTTGACGCGGACGAAGTACCGGGCCACGTCGGGTGGGCGGACCTCCAACAGCGGCACGTCGCGATAGTCGTCGACCATAGGCACCAGGCCGCCGTGGTCGATGTCGAAGTACGGCTCGATGGCCTTCTTCTCGATCTCGCCGCGGGCATCCGGGCCCAACAGGGCGACCTGCAGGATATAGTCCTCGTCGAGCACCTTTCGCGACACGCCCAGGTCTTCCGGCACCAACCCACAGGCCGCGATGCCGCCGCCCTTGCCGTTTCCGCGGTTGCGCATCTGGATCGAAGGCTCGTAGATATGTCGACCGCCGACCGGGATCGAGCAGGCAAACCCGGTCACGCCACAGCCGCCCTCGGCCTCGGGGGATTGGCGGAACCAGGGGCCCTTAGGGCGCAAGTCCCGGCGGGCCCGGCAGATGGCTTCCGCGCGGGAGAGGGACGAAGGCGTCGGGTTGGTGTTGATGCGTGTCATTTTGCAGGGTCATTGCGAAGCCGCGAGCGGCTAGGCGTTGTTCGGTTCGACGTTGTTTTCGTAATCCAGGTGCTCGAGCAAATCGGTCCGTCCTCGCAGGGCTGCCACCGAGTCGAGTCCCAGTCGGTAGAGGATCTCGACCAGCATCACCCGCCAGGCGTTGTACAGGTTGACCAGCCGCTGGGTGGCCCACTCGATGGTCGTCCTTTGCATCAGCTCCGGATCGGTGGTGGTGATTCCCCGTGCGCACCCGCGTCCGCTCTCGCAGTTCCCGCAGCGGATGCACCCCACGGCGACCAGTTCGCCGGTGCCGACGACCACGCCGTCGGCGCCCAGCGCGATCGCCTTGGCCATATCGGCCGGCGTGCGGAGACCGCCGCTGGCGATCACCGTGATTTCGTCGCGGATTCCCTCGTCGACCAGGAACTGGTGCACCCGGTGGATCGCGTACTCGATCGGCATGGCGATGTTCTTCTTGGCGATGTTCGGCGCGGCGCCGGTGCCGCCGTAGCTGCCGTCCAGATGGACGATGTGGGCGCCGGCGTAGTACGAGCCGACGGCCACCATGTCGACGTCGACCGGCGTAGACACCTTGGCCGAGAGCAACGCCCGGGGGCTGACGTGCTCGATCCAGTCGAGGTGCTTTTTGTGGTCCTCGACCGAGTAGATGCTGTGGAACGGGAAGGGCGAAAAGAGCGACGTGCCCACGACCGCTTCGCGCATGGCGGCGACCGGCGGCGTGTTCTTGTCGCCCAGCAGGTGCCCGCCCAATCCCGGCTTGGCCCCTTGGGCGTACTTGAACTCGACGACCGGCGCCCGCTGGATCGTCTCCTCCCGCACGCCGAACAGTCCGGTGGCCACCTGGGTGATGACGTGGTCCTTGTACGGGATGAGCCGGTCGAGATATCCGCCTTCGCCGGTGCAGGTCAGCGTATTCCACGCTTTGGCCGTGCGTGCCCGGCCGAGCAGGACGTTCGTGCTGGTCGAGCCGAACGACATGCCGCCGCCGTACCAGGGCACGTCGATCTTGATCTTGGGCCGGGCGTCGTTGCGGCGGTTGAGCAGTAATTCGGTCGAAATGTCTTCACGGCGCAGGTCCGCCGGCGGCGAGGACGGATAGCGAATCCGCAGCCGGTCGAAACCCCCGCCGGAGTTGCCGATTTCGCTTTCCAGGTGCGGTCTCGGCGGACGGCCCGTCTCGGCCATCTGCCACGTGGCGACCAGCAGGTCGGCCGTCCAGCGGCAATCGCCGATCGTCTTGAAGGCGGGGTTTTCGCTCAGCGAAAGGGCCCCCTGAGGACAGGCATCCACGCAATACCCGTCCGTTTCGGCACAGGCCGGCCCGATGCAGCGATAATCGAAGGGGCGCACCATCAACCGGTAGCCGTCCGGCCGCGTATGGACTCCGCAAGGACACGCCTCCGCGCACCGGCCGCAGGCGATGCAGGCCGAGGAGCGATGGATGCTGTACTTGCCGATCTCGTTGCGGTACCGCGGCGGCGCCGGACGGACCTCGCGCGAGACCTCCGCGTAGTCGGGACGCGAAACGAAGTCTTCGGCCGATTGGGGGTCGGTTCGGGAGATGGTTGAGGGGCTGCTGCTCATGGGTTCCTGGTCGTTATGGTTTCGTTGCGAAGCCGCAAGCGGCCTGATCGGGTTCCTTGCGCTTTCCGAACAGGCGGCCGAACGTCTCGCGTTCGAGGTCCTCGAAGAACATGCACCGGCCCGTCTCGCCGCGGAGCCGCCGCACTTCGCGAATGCCCATCGCGCCGAGCAACTCGACCAACTGCTGGTGCCAGGCGCCCAGCAGATTGATCACGCGACGCGTCGCATACCGCGGTTCGATCTCCTCCAACGCGATCGGGCAGACGCCGTCGCGCTGGCATTCCCCGCAGAGCCGGCATTCCAGCGCCAGCACCAACGGCACGTCGATCGCGACCAGATCCGCGCCACAGACGACGGCCTTCGCCATGTGCTCGGCCAACGCAATCCCGCCGGAGGCCGAAAGGGTCACCAGGTCGCGAGTGCCGTCCTCGACCAATGCGGTGTGCACCTCCCGGAGTACTTGACGCATGTGGCGGGGCCGCGCGGCGCCCAGCTCGCGACCGTTTCGGCCGAAAACCAGGTGGATCACTTCGGCGTCCTGCCGGGTGAGTTCGAGCACGCGGTCCTTCACCTCCGGCCCGGCCGGCACGCGGATGCCCACGATGCGATCGGCGTTCTCGTCCTTCAGAGCGGCTTGAACGGCCATCACGTTCTCGCCGTCGCCCACCATCACCATGGCCGCCGACAAGGCGCCGTTGTTCGCCGCGCCGGCCGTTTCCAGCCAGGGGATGATGTTCTCCTGTTCGACCGAGAGTTCCACGGGGACATCCTGGCTGCGAACGATCGAGAACAGGCCGATTTCGGCGGCCGCCCGGCAGATCGAAGTCACCACTTTGCCCCGTTGCCAGTGGCGGGGAATCGCCTCGAACATGACCGGCAACGGGCTTTGGATCAGCGGCGGCGGCAAGACGCCCAACTCTCCGTCGTGGAACCGCAGGTGGGCCAGCTTCCGCCCGACGTCCACGCTGGTGCTGATGTACTCGCGGCCGTGGATCCCGTCGCGTGTGGGCCGGACGATTTCGGACATGTCGGTCCACATGCCGTCGAATCCCGCGCCGCTGAACGGGCCGCCGTAACCCGCCCCCGATACGGGAATCCGGCCCGACTCCGCCTGGAACCACGTCGAAAGGATGATGTCCGGCGTGTAGTGGGCGTCGCCGAGCCGCTGGTACTCCGGATTGACCACGCGGGTGAGGATGCCCTTGGTGCAATCCTGCACGCAATTCAAGCAGCCCTTGCACTGATAGATGTAGTCGAGGTAGCCGGTCTCGTCGCGGAGCGTGTCGGCCTCGTCGCGATAGAACCCGTAGACGCAGTCACGCTTCACGCAATTGTGGCAGCTCGAGCAGTCCTCGCGCCAATCGACAATGCCCAGCTTGCCCACGGGGCGCACCCGCGGCGGGGCCGGCTCGGTGTGGATGTGATACTTCGCAGGCACGGCTAATCGGTCCCCAATCCGGATTTCTCGATGATTTCCAAGGCGGCGCCGGGGTCGGAGTCTCCGCAGATCTGGAAGCCTCGCAGACCGCGCAGACCGCTGGCGGCCGAGAGCCGCTCGATCGTCTCCAACGCGATCTCGATGCCCGCCGCGCGCTGTTGCGAAGCGTTGCCCGCGGAAGCCATCCGCTCGACCACGGCGTCGGGAATCCGCGGGCTGGGACGCGCCTCGGCAAGTGCTTTGGCTTCTTCGGCGCTACGAAGCGACCGGATGCCGGCCAGGATCGCCGCCTTCTCATGGATCCCGCGTCGCACGACCTCGGTCAACCAGGTGCCCAGACGCTCCAGGTCGAAAACCGGCTGCGTAATAAAGAACCGTGCCCCGGCGGCCACCTTCTTGGCCAGGCACATGACTTGCAGTTCCATCGGATCGGCCAGCGGCGTGGCGACTGCTCCGAGGCAGAACGGCCCCACGCCCTTGAAATGCTCCTCTCCGACCAACTCGCCGTTCGATCCCAGTCCGGCGTAGGTTTTCAGCAGTTGGATGGAATCCACGTCGAACACGTTCTTTGCGGCGCGAAAACGGCCCAGCGTCTGATGCGTTCCGCTGGTGCAGAGCAGATTGCGTACGCCTAATGCCTCCGCTCCGAGGCAATCGGAGATCAGCGCGATGCGGTTGCGGTCGCGGGTGACCACGTGCAACAGCGGCTCGACGCCCTCGGCCGCGACCAACGAAGCGGCGGCCAATGCCGACATGCACACGCGATCCCGGTTGTCGCTGATTCCCAGGGCGTGGACTTTGCCGGCGTATCGCCTGGCCACTTCACGCAACGGTGCCGCATCGCTGCCGGTCGGGGGCGATATCTCGGCGACCACGATCGGCTTGCCCGACTCGATCCGCTGTTGCAGTCCCGTTTTCTCTTTTGCCATGTTTACCTCTCGGTCGATGCCGTTACGGGCCGTTACGCCGTTTTCGCTGATCGTGGATCTCCCAGCGCAGCGATGCGGCCGACGACGTCTCGAACGGCCTTTTCGAACGACTCGAACGGATCGTCCGGGGAGCATTGCAGCAGTTCGGCCCTCTCTCCTTCCAGTCCGATTTCCCGCAACAGTCGCCGGACGGTGTGAATCCGGACCTCGGCCCGATAGTTGCCTTGCGCCAGTTGACAGTCACCCTTGGGGCAGGTCACCACGCAGAAGCCGCGTCCGCCTCCCTCCAGGGCGTTGAGAAGGTACTGGGCGTCGATCTTGCCGCTGCACGGGACCTGCCGAACCAAGACGTAAGCGCCGTCCTGCCGCCACTGGCGAGGTAATCGTGACGCCTCGGCCAGGCAGTTCGTGCAGACGTAAACGATGATGTCCGGATGTGCCGATTCCGCCACCGTTTCTCCTTCGATTCTCTCGGGGAAGGAAAACTCAGCCCCGAACCGGGGAAGTCATCGGGCAAAACGGTCTGCCGCGGACCACCGAGTCCGCAGCTTAACCGATTCAGTCATTTAGACCAGTAATCCGCTGCAGGTCCGGGCGAGCTTACCTGTCGGAAAACGGGGTATTATGACTCATGCTGCTGAAATTAAGTATACATTATACTGTTGATGACCAACTATATTACTACCTTATACTCTTTGTCGACAGCCTTTACAAGCCTCTACGACACTTTTTTTCTATGCTTTGATCCAGGCGGGGTGCTCGACGTGGACGTTAGTCGTTTAGAAGAAACGACTTAGACACGATCCGGTTCGGACCTCATCCCGTCGGTTTCTCGATCCACTCTCGATAGCACGGCCCGCACAAGTAAAGGACCAGCCGCCGGTAAACCTGGTCCATGGCCTCTTGCGCGGAGAGGTCTTCCATCTGTCGGAGCAGTTCGCGAATCTCGGCCTGCGTGTTGCCGGTGAGATCTTTTAGGGAGAAACTCGGCGGCGTGGGATCGGCAAGGGCTTCTATCCGTACGAGGTAGAAGCCCCCCCTCCCCGGAGTCAGTTCGACGCCACAGCGCTCGCAACACAACGGGAATTCGTCGATTTCGGCGGATTCGTTCATCTCGACCATAGATGATACGCGGCAACGGCCGGGCCGCAACGGCCGGTGAGGTAGAATTTCCCGATGACCGAGAACAGCTTTTGCGTCGACCGGCGACCCGATCTGCGCTGGTCGAAAATCGACTGGTTGTATATTGCCATATTGGCGGCGGCATGTCTGGCGATCCGCGTCCCCTCGCTCGACGCCGAGTGGCTGGGCGTCGACCAGCAGCAGTACCTGGCCACGGCGGCCTATCTCCACGCGACCGGCGACTCGGCCTTTTCCCAACCTTACGGGCCCACGCACACGTTCGAGCTTTACCGCGTGCTGGCCGCCCTCTTCGGGCCGTACGAGTTGCTGCCCGTTCGGGTGCTCGTGCTGCTGGCGGCCTTCGCCATGTCGGTGTTGATATTCCTGATCGTTCGTCGGGCCGCCTCGCGCGCATACGGACTGCTCGCCGCCGTGGTGTTCCTCGGCTACAACGTCTTCTTCGAAGGGCTCTCGGCCAATCGCGAGTGGTTTGCGGGGCCGTTTGTCCTGTTGGGGATGTACTTGTTCCTGCGATGTGCCCACGAACGGCCGAAACGGGCCTGGTGGTGGATGGCGGCTTCGGGGCTGAGTTGTGGTATCGCCGTCTGGTTCAAGCTCCAGGCGGTTTGCATGATCGGTGTGGTTCCGGCCGCTTTGGCCTTTCTTGCCTGGAGCCGGCACCGGTCGCAGAGAACGATCGCGCACCTGGCCGCTTACACGGCCGGGCTGGCGGTCGCCGCGGTGTTGTTCTTCCTGCCGTTTCTGGCCGCCGGCACGGCGGGCGACTATCTGGCCGGTTTCGCAAAGGCATCGCAAGACTACGTCGTTCGATCGGGCGGCTTGCCGCCGAAGTTGGCCGCCGGCCAAGGCCTCTCGCAACGACCCCAAGCCGGCCTCGAAGAATACTTCCAGGCATTCTACGAGCACCCGTTCCCCGCGCCGCTTTTCGCCGCGTATTGCCTGGCCGGTGCGTGGATCGTGGGCGTTTTCGCGGGCGTGATCCGCAAACGGCGGCCGGTGACGTCGCGGTTGTCCGATCCGACGCTGGTGGTGTTCGTGCTCTACTTGCTGGCTGCGATGTTTGCGGTTCAACTCGGCAGACGTTTCTTTCCCCACTACTTCCTGCTGATGATGCCGCCGGTGGCCGTGCTGTTTTCGCTGGCCGTTCGTTGGGTCGTCCTGCTGCCGCGCACCCGGTTGGCGGCCGGCACCCTTGGGAGTTTTTGCGCGTTGTTCGTGCTGCTGGAGGTATGCCCGCCGTGGTCGGCCGCCTCCGTGTGGCCCTGGTGCCTGGTACCGGTCGTGCCGACGGCGGCGTTTTTCGCCGCGGTGTTCGGGCGGCCCCAGTTTTGCAACCGGCTGGTTCGGGCTGCGGTGTTTGCGGTCGTCGCGGTCCAGCCTGCACTGGCCGCGGCCAGCCTTCCCACGGTGGTGCGCGTGCTCGGCAATCGAGGCATCATGTGCGGCGACGAGAGCGTTTCCTTGACCGGCGCGGTTTCGTATCTTCGTTCGCACGGCCAAAGCGGCGACCGGCTGTTCGTCTGGGGTTGGCGGCCGGAGTTGTATACCTTCTCGCGTCTCGAGCCGGCCTCGAGCTTCACGATCACGTCGTACATCGTTCAGGACGCCCGGGTGTTGAGAACCGGGCGGGTCGAGATCCATCCCGAGCGGTCCCGGCGTTTGATGCGCGACTTGGACGAGCGGAAGCCGCGGTTCATCGTCGATGCCTCGAAATGCAGTATGACGATGAGTTACCGGTGGGCGTATTCTCTGGAGTACTACGCTCCGTTGCGAGAGCATCTTCAAGAACACTACGAACCGTCGGCTACGCGGGACGGCTGCGATATCTACGTGCGCCGTGACCGGCACTCGCCAAAGTAGGCCGGAACAAGCGCAGCGCAGTTCCGGCACGTGGGTTCATGCGGCCTTTCCTCGCCAAATGCCGGAACTGCGCTGCGCTTGTTCCGGCCTACGCATCTTGTTCCGGCCTACACATCTGGAGGCCGCTGCGGCAAGAGGGAGCTTCGTCTCGCCCCAGGGAGACGGCTACTTTCCCGATTCCACGGGCGTGACCTGGGTGCCTACTCGTTGTATGTCCGGTTCCGGAAAGAAGACCTCGACGTCTTGCGATGGATCGCACAAGTGTCGCACCAGCTCTTTCCTTTCGGACCGCAACAGCAAGAGATTCACGTACTGGCCATAGGGATTCGTGCAGCGGTTGTGTTTGAAGCTGACGGGCACGTATTCCGTTTGGAACGGCCGGTCCACGCCGAAGTAAGGTTCTGGGGCAAACCCCCTGCCCACCGCGAACAGATAGGCCACCACGGCCGGTTTTCGGCCGGCCACGTACGGGTAGTCGTGGGCGATATGGCCGGGGGCCCCGCGCGGCTTGCGTTCGCCAGAACGGGCGATGTGCTCGTCGGTCAACCCCAGCATGTCGATGGTGGGCAGGTCCGAGTAATAGGAAAGTGCCCCGTTGGCGTGAGTGGCCACCACGGTGTCGGCCGGCAGGCTGTCGTGAAGCCACCGGCCGATCTGGGCAAGACCTTCCACCTGGGCAGCCCAAGAACGAACGCGCGGCAGCAAATCGGACGAGAGCGTATTGTGTACGAACAGAAAGGCGGCCAACAGCACGAACACCGCGGCCACCCTGCGGTTGCTCGTACACAACTGGGGAAAGCAAACGTTTTCTTTCCACAGCTTCAGCAACAGGATCGACAACAGCGGTACCACCGGAACCAGGAATCGGCAACCCGGCATCCAGTCGCCGCCCACGCCGACTGCGAACAGAACGAACAACGCGGTGGTGAAGAACAGCAGCCGGTCGACGGCGGCCGAGCGCCTCAGACCTCGCGGAAAACCACCGGCAAACGCGAGTCCCGCCAGGGCAAACAGCGGCAGCACGAGCGGAAGGCTGTAGACGACGAAACCCCACAAGTATCGACCGCCCGCCATGATCTGATGGCCGAGTTCCATTCCCCTTTTCGCTTCGATCTGATTCGGCAGCAGATATCCGTAGTAGGACAGCCGCCAAAGCGTCCACGGCACCAATAACAGCGAAACGGCCCCCAGAACCGCCAGGCCCGGGCGGAGGCTTTGCCGTTTGGTCGGACTGCAGTAAACGCACCAACCCAGTGCGGGAAGCACGAGGAGAATCCCCTCGGGCCGGGTCATGGTGGTCAAGGCGATCAGCAGTCCGACGAAGAACCACGACTCGTTGATCGTGCTCCAGATCACCGCCAAGATCAGCACAGTGAACAACGGAGTTTCCATGCCGCTGGGACCATAGGCGGCGAAACATCCCGAAGCGGCCACGATCAGGGCGGCGATCAGGGCGGTGGGGCGGTGGCCCCCCGTCAGCTTGCAGCTAAGCCCGTACGTCAACACGATCGCCAGCAGATTGCAGACGATTCCCAGCACCCTTGCCGTGGCGGGAATATCCAGGCCGGCCAAGGCGTGCAACGCGGCCAGCGAGACCATCAACAGAAAATTCGTATAGCCCTCGACGTGATCGCCCGGGTTGAACACCGGACCATGGCCCGACGCCAGATTGCGGGCATAGCGGAAGGTGATGAAGGCGTCGCCGCTGATGGTCTGAAACAGGCACTGATGGGCCAGCCCGAGAATCACAATCAGGCCGAGTGCAACCAGCGCCCAACGACGGCGGCCGTCGACCAACGGCCACGCTGCAACCAGCAAGACCAGCACCAGGATGATCGTTCCGAAGGCTACCGGGATCATACGAACGGCCTCGTCATTCTCGGTCACCACACAACGGCATCGCTATCGCCCCGAATGGGGCATCGTCCGGACCATCGGCGGAGCGTTCGAGCCTAACGGTCTGTGAAAAACTACGCCACGACGGAGCCTTTTCAATCTCTGCAGGTTTGGTCGTCATGGCGGCGGACAGGCGGGCGAGGAGAAGCGGTCCGGTTGCAGCAGATCTGCCGGCTGGAGAGGTGGAGCCGGGCGATGTGGCCCCCAATACAGGTGGCTACTTGTCAACGATGGCGAAATAGACCACACTACAAAGATCAAGATGGCGTACTTTTGCGGAGGCTGCTATGAATCGTCTGCCCGAACTCAGCTCGGCCGAGGTTCCCGACTGGGACATGACCTATCGTCGAGGAACGCCACCATGGGAGACGGGTCGGCCCTCCGGCGAGTTGGTGCGTGTGCTCCAGGAGGGGGTCGTGCGTCCCTCGCGAGTGCTGGAATTGGGCTGCGGGACGGGGTCGGACGCGATCCATCTGGCCCGATGTGGTTTCGAGGTCACCGCCGTGGACTCCTCGCCGATTGCCCTGGAACGCGCCCGGGCCCGCGCCGAGCACGAGGACGTGTTGGCCCGGTTCGTGCTGGGCGACGTATTCGAGTTCGCCAAGACGGCCGGAGAGTTCGAACTGGTCTACGAAGCGGGCTTCTATCACTTCATGCGGCTGGTGGATCTGAACCGGTTCCTGGATTTGCTCTGGCGGGCGACGTATCCCGGCTCGTACTACTTTGCGCTGATCGGCAGCACCGGCGAGACGGCCGAGTCCGGGCCGCCGCAGGTTTCCGAAGACGAGGTCCACGACGAACTGGGCCGGCTGTTCGAGTTCGTCCACATGCGACCGTTTCGGTTCGAGAGTCCCCGTCGCAAAGAGGGCTATTTGGGCTGGTCATGCCTGATGCGGCGCCCGGTCGTCGGTGGATGAGCCGTCGAAAGAACGGAGGGAACGGATGAAGAGGCTCGTTTGTTTCGCCCCGCTGTTGATCGCGGCGTTGACGCTCAGCGGCTGCCCGAAGCCGCCTCCCGAGGAACCCAAGCCGGACGCGAGCAAGATCCGCAAGGCCGTGCTCGATTCGCTCAAGAAGGCAGTCGCGGAAGAAATGCATACGGACGATCCGCCGCCTTCGCAGGGACCGCCCGGGGTGACCTCGAGTGATGCGATCGGGTTCGTTCTTCCCTTGATCCAACGTATGGCTTCCGGGGCAGCTAAAGGTCCTCGCAACGTCGTCGAGAGAACGACGGATTCGCCCCCCACGACCGACGGGCCTTGAGAGCCGCTTGCGGCTTCGCAGCTTGTAGAACAGTTACCGTCCGCTCAATCTGGCCAGATCCTCGAAGAACTGCGGATAAGTCTTTGCCGTACAGCCGGGATCGCGGATCACCACGCCCGGCACGGACAGTCCCACCAGCGCCAGACTCATGGCCATGCGATGATCGTCGTAGGTGTCGATCTGTGCCCCGTGCAACTCGCCGGGCGTGATCCTCAGCCCGTCGTCGTACTCGGCCACGTCCGCCCCGAGTTTTCGCAGCTCGGCCGCCAGCGCAGCGATCCGATCGGTCTCCTTGTGCCGGATGTGCGCGACGTTTCGGACGATGGTCGGCTCTTCGGCGAACAGGGCCACCGCGGCGAGCGTTTGCACCGTGTCGCTGATGGCGTTCATGTCGATCTCGATGCCGCGCAGCGGACGGCCGGTCACCGTGATCGTGTCAGCGCCGTAGTCGACGTCGCATCCCATGCGCTCCAGACAATCACAGAAAGCCACGTCCCCTTGCAGGCTGTTGCGGGAAAGGCCCTCGACGGTGACCACCCCGCCGGTGATCGCCGCGGCCGCGAAGAAGTAGCTGGCGGCCGAAGCGTC
>DATLAN010000316.1:0-10441 GCA_035527455.1 Thermoguttaceae bacterium | reverse complement strand
GCCTGTCGGGCCATGCTCAGCGAGACCCTGCGGACCACGCTGGCCTGGGCCATCGAGCAAGTCACCGAGAAATCGCAGAGCTATGACCATGTTGTCGCCAAGTTGGGGCTAACCTGAGATTGCAAAAGTCCAGTTGTCAGTTGTCAGTTGTCGGTTTTCAGTTGTCAGTTGTCAGTTTTCAGTTGTCAGTTTTCAGTTGTCAGTTTTCAGTTGTCAGTTGTCAGTTGTCAGTTGTCAGTTGTCGGTTGTCAGTTGTCAGTTGTCGGTTGTCAGTTGTCAGTTGTCAGTTGTCAGTTGTCGGTTCTCATTTGGGTGGCGTCAAACTCCAAATGCAGCGATCGGATTGCTCGTGAATCCCGGAGTTTGACGCTAACGTTGTCTTGCTCCCATAGTTCACGATTCCATGCAGCGCGGCAACAGGACTTCTTGATGACTTCCCGGTTCTCTCCGTATACGATGGATCACTGAAAACTGAAAACTGAAAACTGAAAACTGAAAACTGATAACTGATAACTGATAACTGAAAACTGAAAACTCACACCTCCCCCCCGCCCGCCTCGCAGACGAGGTGGATCGCGTGACAATCGTCGCACCTGGTCAGGGCGTGGTTCTTGGCGAAGGTATCCCAGTGCCGCCGCTGGTCCGGGGTCAACGTGCCGGAGCCTTTGCAGAGCGGACAGGCGTTTTCCAGCGCGGTGAGAACGGCCGCGCGGATGAACTCCGAACGGTTGGCGATCCCCTGCATCGCGTCCCACAGCGGCTCGTCCACCTTGAACGTGATGATTTCCTGTTTCCTCTTGCCGGTCATCGAAGGCCCTCCCTTGCGGTAGTGCCTCATGTCATTCGAATTCGTGGGTGGCTGGGGTCGAGGTGCGAGGGACGAGCACCGAGCCCCCAGACCCGGCTTTCTGGGGGCTCAGCACTCGTTCCTCGTGCTTCGACCCCAGCCACCCAACTGCCAAGATCAGATGACATGAGGTGGTACTCGCCCACGACATATTACATTGTATTACCGCGGCCAACCTGCACAAGCCCCGCCGCCGGGATTCGAAGGGAGTCCGTATTTACTTCCGGGACCGGCAGAGTATATTGCGTTGGTGGCGAAGCCCCCGACCATGGGGTAGGCCATCTCGTGATGCTCGGCGGTAGTTCGCGAATCCGCGACCGCCGGGAATTCGTCTGGAGACATTGTGAAGATGTCCCCACGCACGCAGGGTGGCCCTGGAATGACTTTTCTTTCTACAAGAGCAATATGGCAATATGAGAGGAGTAGTGAGGTGATCACAAAATCGATCGGTCTGATGTGGCTTGGATTGGGATTGTGTTGCCTTTTGCCGCTGGCCGGATGCGGGCCCGGCGACGGAGACCAGCCGTCGGCCGAGCAGAAATCGCCGGCCAAGTCACCCGAGTCCAAGTCTCCCGAGGGCAAGTCACCGGCCGAAGTAGCCGAGAAGACCCCGGCCGACTTGGGCGAGGCGGCTCTGGAGGCGATGGCCAAAGGGTTCGAAGAGAGTTTCCAAGAGGCCTTCGATCCGGAGAACATGGCAGCGCAAGCCCGGACGGAGGCGCTGGCGGAGACCGAGCGGATTGCGGCCATGGAGGCCGTCGACGTCGCACAGTTCGAGGCGGGCTGGAAAGCGGCGCTGGACGCCCGGGGACGCCCTGCCGGCGAGGTGCTGACCCAACTGGCCGAGCAAGTGGGGCTGGTCGCCGAGCTTCCGCCGCAATTCGCCGAGGCGTTGGCCACGCCCGTGTCCGTGGACGTGACGGGAAAGAGCTGTCTGGAAGCGATCGAAAACGTCTGCACCGAGGTGGGCTTGCACCCGGTTTACCCCGCGTTGGAGTCGCCCCGCATGACCTTCTTCCAGGACGACTCCAAGGAGGAAGAGCCCCGGAACCGCCTGTCCCTGGCCGCCGGGCCACGCAAGTTTCCGGTGGCGTTTGCCGGGCCGCTGCTCTGGGAGGTGACGCGAGTCGAAGAGTTTCCGCCAAACGGAACCGGGACGCTGTTCACGGCTTTGCGAGCGTACGGGCTGCCGCCGATGGTCGTCTACGCGCTGCGGGAGAAGTCCGGATCGGCCCTGGAAGGGATTCGCATCTCCGACGCACAAGGCCGCGACCTGTACGACGACGGCGACAGCGGGGTCAATTGGCCGCTCGAGAAGTCGCAGTCGGCGTACGAGGTCCCCGTGCAGGTCCCGCTGAAGAACCTCGTTCAGGCGACGGCCGTGCTGCCGCCGATTCAAGCCGGCGTGAACCTCTCGCTTCCGGTGCGGATCGAAGCGATCGAGTTCGACACGCTCCAGGCAGGCACGACCGGCCAAGCCGAAGGCGTCGAGCTGACGCTGAAGAAGATGACCGAGTCGAACACCACGGGCTTCTCCGACCAGCGCGACGGCTATTCCTTGGAGTTCCAGTTCAAGGGCGGTTCCTCCGAACAGATCCACTTCGTCGCGTACGACGCCGAGGGAAACCTGCTGCCGACGGATAGAGAGAGTTCCTGGAGCATGGGCGAGCAGGGGAGCGTTGAGATCGGCGTCACGGGCAGTCCGGCCAAGATCGTCGCCCGAGTGATTGTGGAGCAGGCGGAGATGGCGTACGCCTTCGAGTTGCGCGACGTGGCTCTGGCGTCGGCTTCGCAGCAGCCCGTGTCGATCGAGCCGGCCAACTTCCCCGGACACGACTGCCCGGTGACAGTCGAGTTCGTGGAGTTCCGCGGCGAGCCCGACTTCCGAAAACTGCTCTTGCGGGTGACCAATCACGCGGACCAGGATATCCGCAACCTGTCGATGCTCATGGAGTACTTCGACGCGGCGGGCGAGAAGTTGAAGGATTGGCCCGCGTCGGAATCCGGGACGACCGACATGGACACGGGCGAGATAAGTCCCTGCGTCGAGAAACAGGTCACCGCCGAGTTGGAAGTGGCCGCGTTTTTCATGCCCGACGAGACCGAAAGCGTAAAGGTCACGCCCACGGAGATCGAATTCTCCAACGCGACCGTCTGGCAGCGCCCGGAAGCCGAGTCGCCGTAAGCAACAGCCGGCTCGTTCGGGTCTTGTTCACAACCCTTCGTGAACGTAATGCGCGCCGATCCGATGAGGGGGCACGGGCCGGTTCAGGCCCAGCCAGTACTGGACGGTTTCGCGGACCGCGTCGGCGAACTCGTCGTAGTCGACCGGTTTGCAGATGTAGCTCTGTGCCCCCCAACGATAGGCGTCGGCCACGTCGTCGTCGAGATTCGAACAGGTCAGCACGACCACGGGCGGGAACCGGGTGCGATCGTCGCCGCGGACCCGCCGCATCACCTGCAAGACCTGGAGACCGTCCATCTTAGGCATCTTCAAGTCCAGAAGGATCAGGTCCGGCATATTCCGCGGGTTGCGGTGGCTGTGGCGGCCGGTGACGAAGAGATAGTCGATGACTTCCATCCCGTCCTGAACGATGTCTACCCGGCAGGCAATCCCGCTCTCGGCCAACGCCCGGCGGAACAACGCCTGATGCCCCGGGTCGTCTTCGGCCAACAGAACCAGCTTTTCACCCATGGTCTTCACCTGAACTCAGCCACGAATTCCTTCGCGTTGGTCCAGCATCCATGCTTTCCAATACTATCGGCGGGGAAAGCTGCGGAAAAGCGGATTTCCAGATAAGCTGCGAGGGAATCTGCGAAAGTGGCGGAAAATCGCTTCTTGCGGCTTGCGAGACACTTGGTCGAAGGCGGTGGCCGTTACGGCAGGAACCCGGCTCTCCATGCGACGTTCGCACGCATAACCGTTTCAACCGAACCAGCCCGAACATGGACGCTCCGACGGCAATGTGGTACGATTCAGCGCGGCCGCTGCCAACGGAGAAAGTGACCGCAAAGTAGCCATCTCGCTGCGGCGAGATGAAGCCACGTCTCGCGGAGCGAGACGGCTACACTCCGCGAGATGAAGCCACGTGGCAAGGAGCGTTGCTCATGTCTGCGACATCGTCGCTGATGAAATGGATCGCGCCGGTCGTCTTGCTGGCCGGATGCCGGCACGAGATCGAAACGGTTGTCAATCCCGACGCGCCCCCGGCCGACCGGACGGCCTCCTGGCCCCGCTTTCACGGTCCCAACGGCGACAACATTTCGACCGAGACGGGTTTGTTGAAGCGATGGCCGGCCGAGGGGCCGATCCGGGCGTGGAGAGTCAGCGGAATCGGCGACGGCTATGCCGGCGTGACCATCGACGACGGCTTGATTTACACCGCGGGCAACGTCGGCGGGCGCACAACGATTACGGCGTTGGACCTCGACGGAGGAAAGTGCTGGCAGGTCCCCAACGGCAAGGCCTGGACCGGGAACTATCCGGGCACCCGCGGGACCCCGACGATCGACGGCGGGCGAGTCTACCACGAGAGTCCGTTGGGCGAAGTCGTCTGCCTGGACGCCCGAACCGGCGATGAAATCTGGCGCATCAACATCCTCGACCGTTTCCGCGGCAAGAATCCCGAGTGGGCCTTGGCCGAATCCGTATCGATCGACGGCAATCACGTCATCTGTTGTCCCGGCGGACCAAATACCGCCGTGGTCGCGCTGGACAAGGAGACCGGCGAGACCGTCTGGCAATCGGAAAGCGCCGACGGCGACTTGCCCGGCTACAACTCGCCGGTGTTGGTCGAGCACGAGGGACTGCGGATCATTCTGACCATGACCGACAAGGCGCTGATCGGCGTAGGCGCCGACACCGGGCGGCTGCTCTTCCGGTATCCGCACCGGACCCGATACGACATCCACGCCACGGACCCGATCTACCACGATGGCCACGTATTCATCAGTTCCGGATACGGCACGACCGGTTCGGAAATGCTGAGGATCGACGCCGCCGGCGACCGGGTGAGCATGGAAAAAGTATGGGGCTCGCGGGACCTCGACAACCACCACGGGGGCGTGATTCTCCTGGACGGATATCTCTACGGCGCCGCCTACGGTCCGAGATGGATCTGCCTCGACTGGGAAACAGGCGCGACGATGTACGCCGAAGAAGGCGTGGGCAAGGGCTCCGCCACGTGCGCCGAAGGCATGCTCTACGTCATCAACGAAGAAGGTACGGTGGGTCTGGTCAAGGCCACGCCGGACGGACACGACGTGATCAGCCTGTTCCAACTGCCCGACGACAGCGATGCCAAGACCTGGGCCCATCCGGTCGTCTGCGGTGGACGGCTCTACCTTCGCCGCGGCGAATACCTGTACGCCTACGACGTGCGAGCCGAATAACGACATGCCCTATATCGACCTCGAAGCCGCCAGGCAAGAGATGCTGCGCAGCCAGTTGCGGCGTCGAGGGATCGTCGATCGCCGGGTCCTGGCTGCCATGGGCAAGGTGCCCCGGGAACGATTCATCCCGGACGAATTGCAGGAAGAGGCCTATGCCGATCGTGCCTTGCCCATCGACTGCTGCCAGACGATCAGCCAGCCTTACATCGTGGGGCTGATGACCGAGGCACTCGAGCTTTCGGGCGACGAGAGGGTGCTGGAGATCGGAACCGGCAGCGGATACCAGACGGCCGTTCTGGCCGAGTTGGTGCGGGAGGTCGTTTCCATCGAGCGCCACGAGGCGCTTTCCCAACAGGCCGCCGCGGTATTGTCCGAGCTGGGCTATCGCAACGTTGCGCTGATCGTCGGCGACGGTACGCAAGGCTGTGCCGGGCGGTCCCCTTTCGACCGCATCCTCGTCACGGCCGCTGCGCCCGAATGTCCCCCGGCGTTGTTCGACCAACTCGGCGAAGGTGGCATCCTGGTCATTCCGCTGGGCGGGCGCGATTACCAGGTGTTGCAGGCCATCGAGAAAGTCGCCGCCGGCCGCAAGACGAGAACGCTTTCCGCCTGCCGGTTCGTCCCCTTGATCGGCGAGCAAGGCTGGTCCCACTGCGGCAACTGACCGCTTCTCGGCGCCGTCTCCGATTGGTTCTCAACGGCCCTCGGCTTGCGTTTCTTGCAGCATTCCGGCATAATGAGGGGGCCGATGGGTGGCACGCCCTGAGGGACGAAGGGCGTGGAACACCTGCCAAATCACGCCCTTCGTCCCTCAGGGCGTGCCACCCAATTGGACAAGTTATTCCTCAAACTGTAAACGGTGAGTGGAAAATGGGGACTGGCTCCGAGCCGCAAATGGTGTGAGAGTCGTGGAAAAGCGCTGCCGGCTCGGTGCCTGTCCCCTTTTTCCACGGGGTCCCACCAGTCGCTGCCCGAAAAAGGGGACAGGCACCGTCGGCCACCCGAAATAGCCCTGAAAAACCGTACCTCGACGGAGCCAGTCCCCATTTTCGGGCTCCCGCACTTACAGTTTGAGTTATTTCTGCACGGAACCTACGAGGAGACGGAAGTGTTCGGCAAGATCAGAAAAATCGTTGCCAAAACCCGCCGGAAAAGACTTTGCTCTCGTTGGTCCGGGCATGGACCGAGGTCCGGCCGCGAGGCCCCCCTGGCGTTCGAGCCTCTGGAGCCGCGCGTCGTGCTCGACGCCGGGTCGCTGATCATCAGCGAAATCATGGCCGTGAATTCGTCCACGCTGCTCGACCAAGACGGCGACTCTTCCGACTGGATCGAGATCTACAATCCGACCAAGACGTCGGTCAATCTCCAGGGATGGTATCTCACCGACGAAGTTGGCGAACTGACCAAGTGGCAGTTTCCCCGGTACTTTCTCTCCCCGAACGAGTACCTGCTGGTTTTTGCCTCGGGCAAGGACCGGCCGGACCCGACCGCCGAGCTGCACACGAATTTCCAGCTCAGCAGCGACGGCGAGTACCTGGCCCTGGTGAAAGCCGACGGCGCGACGGTCGCGTACGATTTCTCGCCCGCCTTTCCCGAGCAGTTCCCGGACATCTCGTACGGCTGCGCGTCCGGCGTGGGGACGAACGTGCCGGACGGGGACAAACTGACCTACCTCGTCCCCGGCATCGAAGAGGCCGCCCTGGGAACCGAATGGACCGACGCCGAGTTCGACGACTCGGCTTGGGACGACTACGCCGTAGCCAGCCACGTGCTGATCACCGAAATCGGTACGGTCAGCCCCGACTACATCGAGATTCAGAACATCCGCAACCAGGCCGTCGATACGTCCGGCTGGGTCGTGGCGCTGAACCACGGAATCACTCGGGACGTCAACAACGTACACCCGATCCTGTGGGAATTGCCCGACTCGATCGGTCCCGGCCAGGTCCTTTACCGAAATGATACGGCGTGGGGAGCCGACATCGTCTGGGCAAGCTCCGGGCCCAATTGGGCCATGATCATCGACGACGAAGGCAACGTCGTCGACTTCATCCCCTGGAAGTACTCGACCGACGATCTTGCCGCGCTGGACGTGACGATCAACGGCTTCCCGATCACCGTCGGCGACGCCTGGTCCGGGGAGTCCTTCAACCCGTTGGGAATCAAGAACGGTTTCTCCTTCCAGCGGCGGGGCTCTTCGGACGGGAACACGGCCGCGGACTGGGCCGTCGCCGCACAGACGATGGGCCGGCAGAACGTCGAACTGACAACGCCGTTTTCCACCGACATTTCAACCGGTATGGGATTCGACGCGGGCGCAACCGGCCTGGCCGATGCGATCCAGATCGACGTCGAAGACGCCATGCACGGCGTCAACGCGTCGTTCTGGGCGAGGATCCCGTTCGAGGTGGACGATCCGAGAGTGGTGGATTCGCTGCAGCTATGGATCAAGTACAACGACGGCTTCGTGGCCTATCTCAACGGGCAGGAAGTGGCCCGCCGCAACGCTCCCGGCACCCTCGCCTGGAACTCCTCCGCCACGTCGACCCGCAGCGTGTTGGCCTCGCTCGAGTTCGAGCAGATCGACGTCACCGACGGTCTCGTCTGGTTGCGGCCGGGGCGGAACGTCCTGGCCGTCCACGGACTGAACCGAACCGCCGCCAATTCGAACTTCCTGATCGCCGCCGATCTGGTCCAAGACAGCAAACGCTATTTCACCGAGGCGACGCCCGGCAACGTGAACAGCACGGGCTTCACGCAATTCGTGGAAGACACCAAGTTCAGCGTCGACCGCGGGTTCTACGAACAGCCGTTCTCCGTGGAAATCACCAGCGACACGCCCGGCGCAACCATTTACTACACTCGCGACGGCAGCGAGCCGTCGGACAAGCACGGCGCGATCGTCGACGGGCCGATTGCGATCACCACGACGACGGTCCTCCGCGCCACCGCGTACAAGGCGGGGTTTCAGCCGTCGAACGTCGACACCCAAACGTACATCTTTCTCGAAAACGTGATCCACCAGACCGGCTCAGGCATGCCCTCGACGTGGGGCTCCGCGTCGGCCAACTATGCGATGGATCCCGACGTGGTCAACGATCCCCGCTACCGCAATACGATCAAGGACGACCTGCGGTCGATCCCCACCATCTCGCTGGTCCTCAATCCCGACGACCTCTGGAACTCGCAGACGGGTATTTACAGCCACACGACCAGCACCGGGCTGGCTTGGGAGCGACCCGTCTCCGTCGAGTTGATCGACGGCGACGGTGATACCCTCTTTCAAGTCGATGCCGGCGTGCGAATCCAGGGAGGGGCCAGCCGCAACGCCGGCAACCTCAAGCACTCGTTCCGCCTGCTGTTCAAGAGCGACTACGGACCGACCAAGCTGAGGTATCCCCTGTTCGGCGACGACGCCATCGACGAGTTCGACACGATCACGCTGCGGGCAGGGTTCAACGACCAGATCACCCGCGCCAACTTCACCTACATCCAGGACCGTTGGGCCGCCGAAACGCAGAATCAAATGGGCGGATACGGCCCCCATGGCACGTACGTCCACCTGTACGTCAACGGGCTTTATTGGGGGCTTTACAACCCGGTGGAACGGCCCAGCGCCCCGTTCGCGGCCAGTTACCTCGGCGGCGAGAAGGAAGACTACGACGCCATCGTCACCAGGAAGTTCATCGACGGCAATTCCACCTCCTGGAACCAGTTGCGGTCGCTGGCCGCGCAGAACCCGATCAACTATGCGGCGATGGAGCAACTGCTCGACATTCCCAACTTCATCGACTACATGATCATCAACCAGTACGGCGGCAACTGGGACTGGCCGCACAACAACTGGTACGCCACGCACAGTCGTGAGCCCGGCGGGAAATGGCGGTTCCACAGTTGGGACGCCGAGGGCTGCCTCAGGGACGTCGCCGGAAACAAGGTCGAGCCCGATCGCAGTTGGGACAACGGACCCGGCGAGTTCTACCTTGCCCTGCGACAGGTGGAAGAATTCCGGATTCTCTTCGCCGATCACGTCCACCGTTACCTCTTCAACGGCGGCCTGCTCACTCCGGAGGCCAACGTCGAACGACTCGACCGGCTGGTGGCGACGATCGACCGCGCGATCGTGGGCGAGTCGGCCCGCTGGGGCGACGGCTACAACGATAGCGCCACGCCCAGAACGCGCGACGACTGGCTCTCCCGGCTCGACTGGTTGCGCAATACGTTTTTCCAACAGCGGGCAAACTCCCTGCTGCCACAATACCGCAGCGCGGGACTCTATCCCGCCACCGTCGCGCCCACCTTCAGTCGGCACGGCGGTTCGATCGACGCCGGCTACAAGCTGACCATGAGCGCCCCGGCCGGCATGGTCTACTTCACCACCGACGGTTCCGACCCGCGGCTCCCCGGCGGCAACGTCTCGCCGACCGCCCAGGTGTTCGGCGGCTCCTCCGTTACGCAGACCTTGATCGATATCGACGACCAGTGGGCTTACGACCAGTCGGGCGACGACCCGGGAACGGCGTGGCGCGAACCGAACTACGTCGACGCCTCCTGGCCCAAGGGCGACGCGCTGCTGTACGTCGAGAGTTCGGCCCTCCCGGCGCCCAAGAACACGCCCCTGACGCTCGGTCCGACCACCTACTACTTCCGCCGACATTTCGATTTCCAGGGCAATCCCGAGAACGTCACGCTGGAGTTGAACATGGTGCTCGATGACGGAGCCGTCGTCTACCTCAACGGCAGCGACGTTTTTCGGTTGCGCATGGACGGGGAAATCGGCGATCTCGTCGCGGCGACCGATTTCGCCAACAAGAGTGTGGGCAACGCCGTTTACGACGGGCCGTACTCCATTCCTACCGATGCCCTGGTGCAAGGCGACAACGTGATCGCCGTCGAAGTACACCAGATTACCACCGGCAGTTCCGACGTCGTCTTCGGCCTCGAGCTGGAAGCCGCCTTCCCGGCCGTTTCCTGGGTTCAACTCGACGATCCCACGCGGGTCAAGAGCCGCACGCTCCTCAACGGCGAGTGGTCCGCGCTGAACGAGGCGCAGTTCTACGTGGGCGCGACGGCCGCGGCCGATAACCTGGCGATCACCGAGATCAACTTCAACCCGTTCGATCCCACGGCCGCCGAACTGGCCACGCAGCCGGCGGCCGACGAGGATTTTACCGCGGCCGACTTCGAGTTCGTCGAACTGCT
>DATLAN010000315.1:0-7218 GCA_035527455.1 Thermoguttaceae bacterium | reverse complement strand
CCTGGGGCGTCCTTGGATAACAATGTGTGCGAGCTTTGCGGCGTCAATCCGTTCGACTACCTGACGGAGTTCGAGCGACACGCGGACGAGTTGGCCGGGCACCCCCAGCATTGGATGCCCTGGAACTACCGGCAGACGCTCGCCGCCCTCACGCCGCTCCGCGGCACTGCCCGCTGATCCCCCCGCCGCCGCCCCGTCTGCCCAGGGCCGCCACGCCGGCAAAGATGTTGCAGGCTTTCCGGAAGGACACGCCCCACCGCGGCCGTCAGAAAACCGATGAGATTCTTCATCACAGCAACGAAGATCGTGCGGCCAGACGTGGGAGCCGCTGCTATTGGCTTCGCCAGAATCGGGGAACGAACAGGACCAGGATGACGAAGACTTCCAGCCGGCCCAGGAGCATCAGCCAGGTGAGCACGAACTTGCTGGCGGCGTGGAAATGGGCGTAGTTCTCCGACTCGCCGACGATGCCCAGGCCGGGACCGACGCCGTTGAGCGTGGCGCCCACGGCGCTGGCGCAGTCGATCAGCTTGTTGTCGGGCGAGAGGCCGGCTTCGATCCACGTCCGATCCGGCTCGACCGCGACCAGCGCAATCCAGCCGATCACGAAGATCACCAGGATCACGCCGAAATAGAGAACCACTTCCTTGCGGATGTCGGGATTCTCCAACGGTTTGCCGCCCAGTCGAACCGCTCGGACCACGGTGGGATGGAAGACCTGCTCCAATTCGAGCCGGAGGATCTTGAAGAACAGGACATAGCGAATCACCTTCACGCTGCAACTGGTACTGCCGGCACAGCCGCCGACGAACATCAACAACAGCAACATCGCGCGGCTGAGGCTGTTCCATCGATTGAAATCGGCGGTGCCGAATCCCGTGTTGGTCATGATCGAGACGGTTTGGAACAGGCCGTAACGGGCCGACTCCCCCACGGTAGCGTAGTTTCCGGCTGTCCAGAGGCCGACCGTCACGACGGCACTCACCGAGAACATGATGATCAAGTAGACGCGGAATTCGATGTCGCCGAACAACTTGCCCGGCCTCCAGAGCACCAGCAAATAGAGCAGCGTGAAGTTGGTGCAGGCGATGATCATGAACAGCGTGATCGTCATCTCGATGCCGATGCTGTCGAAATGCGCGATGCTGTCGTTGTACGTGCTGAAGCCGCCGGTGGCGATGGTCCCGAAGGCGTGGCAGAGCGCATCGAACAACGGCACGCTCTGCAGCACCAACAGGAGGGTCAGCAGGAGGACCAATCCCACGAAGATCGAGGCGAAGGCCCGAGCGGCCGCTTGCGCCTTCTCGGGACCATCGGCGTGTTTGGGACCGGGCATCTCGGCCATCATCAAGGTCTTGCCCGCGGAACCCAGACGAAGCACCGCCACGAACAAGACCATGATTCCCAAGCCGCCCAGGAAGTGGGTTTCGGATCGCCAAAACAGGATTGCCTTGGGCACGAGGTCGGGATTCTCCACGTCGTTCAACACGGTTGCCCCCGTACCGCTGAACCCGGATGCCGACTCGAATATGCCGTCGAAGAAATCCATAAGAACGTTCTGGCCGGTGGAGTCGATACCTCGGCAGGTCCCGCTGAACCAGTACGGCAGCGCGCCCAGCGCGGTGGCCGCGAGCCAACTCAGGCCCACCACCGCGATCGCCTCTTTACGCAGAAGGCGCTCCCCTTTGGACGCGCGACCCAGGCACATCAGCAGCCCGCCGGCCGCCCCGCAAACGGCCATCGAACCCAGCAGGGCCAGGAAGCTCCGCGTATCGAAGTGCTCCACCTGGCCGAAGAAGGGCAACGTCCAGGGCAGACTCATGGCCATCGACGCGCCGATCAGCAGCGTGATGATTCCCAGCAGTCGGCAGATGTGAACTTTGTTCATGGCCGTTTTCGGGCGAGATACCCGAGCAAACCCAAACCGCCGATGGCCAGCAGCGTGAGCGTGCCCGGCTCCGGGATGCTCGCCACGCGGAATCCCACGCCGCTGCTCGCGTACGAGGGGCCCAGGTCGATGTGGCGATAGTTGGCGTGCAGGCGGGTGGAGCCGTTGCTGCCGGAAAAGGAACCGCCGCGAAAGATGCGGTAGGGGTCGTCGATCGAGAGCAGGCTCTCGGTCCACTCCTTGACGTTGCCGCCCTGGTCGAAGGTGCCGTAGGGGCTGGCGGAGTTCTCGAACGCCCCGACTTCGGTCGTCCAGTAAGGGCCGTCGATGGTGAAGCCCTCCTCGTAGAAGTTCGCGTTGTTGCCCAAGTCGGGGGTGATGTGCCGGTTGTCGGGCACCAAATCCGTGCCGGTGGGATAGTCGTAGTACACGTCCGCGACGCCGTCGTAATACGCCGCCTTGTACCACTCGTCCTCGCTGGGGATCCACACCTTGGCCGCGGCGTTTCGGGCGATCGTTCGGCCGTCGTCGCCGGTGTAGCCGTCGAGGTCGTAGGCCCCGCGTTCGGTCGTTTCGGGACCTTGCGGCCCCTGCGGCTGGCCGTTGTGCAGCCAGTTGGCGAAGCGGCAGGCGTCCCAAAAACCGACGTAGTTGACCGGCCGGTCGGCGCGATCGGAGGACACCGAGTAACTGTAACCACCCGGGCTGCCGGTCCGCTCGATCTTACAGCCGGTGGAACTGTTCCACATCGACGTGCTGTACAGCCCGTACGGATCGTCGTCGGCCACGGCGTCGAGGAACTCGGCATACTGCCCGGCCGTGACCTCGTACTTGCCGATCCAGTACTTCCGGTCGACGCTTCCGAAGCCCCCGGCTCCGTCGTTCATCACTTCCGTGTCGGCGAGGTTTTGCGGGTTGCCCACCGGGACGAACTCGATGAGGATCTCCGCCCGCACGAGGCCGACCGACAAGACCGACATCGCCACCAAGGCCGGGAATCCTTTCGCGCAGAACATCTCGCCGCCTCGCGAGCCATTTCGGGGAATGCGTTTCCGCAGGGATTCTATCTCAATCGTGTGGTTCACGTCAAATCCGTTATGTCGGCTTCTCCCCGGCGCGGCGTAGCCGCAGCCGATGGGGACTCGGGGCTGGGGACTCGGGGCTGGGGACTCGGGGCTGGGGGCTCGGGGACTGAACGAGATGGTCAAATGTTCGTACAGTCAAAGTAGCCGTCTCGCTCCGCCAGACGTGGCTGCATCTCGTCCCAGCGAGATAATCATTCCCCAATCCCGAGTCCCCAACCCCGAGCCCCCAGTCCCCAGTCCCGGACTGATCCCCGACGGACCTCCGATTACTGACAACTGACAACTGACAACTGAAAACTGAAAACTACTTCTTCAGCACCAACACCGGACAATGGACCAGGTGAACGACCCGCTCGGCCACCGAGCCGATCAGCAGATGCTCCAGGCCGGTCCGTCCGTGGCTGGAGAGCACGACCAGCCCGGCGTTCACCTGCTTGGCGTATCGGGCGATCTCGTGGCCCGGGTTGCCGAAACGGATGACCACGTGCATGCCGTCGTCGCAATCCCGCTGGACGAGTTCTTTCTTCAGCGCGGCGGTGGCGTGCCGGGTACGGCTCTCGTCGTCGATGGTCGACCAGATGATTCCCGGCTCGTTCGGTTCGAGGTCCGGCAGCACGTGGATCACGTGAAGATAACCCGGCTCGTCGGCCAGCTCTCGCGCGGTTTGCAGCGCGGCGAACGAGTCTTCCGAGAAATCGATGGGCACGACGACCGTGTGTCGAGACAACCAACTCATGTTTCGTCTCCCTCCAAGAAAAGGCAGTTCACTTCCGTTCCATTTCTCCCGCCTTGTATCGCCGCCAGTAGTCGTCCAGGGCGTGACGTATCTTTCCACTCATCAGCGCAACGCCGAGGATGTTGGGAAAGGCCATCGAGAGGATCATGAAATCGGAGAAATCCTTGATGTTCGAGGCCGTCACCACGGACCCCAACACCACGAACACCAAGAACAGCAGCTTGTAGATCAGCGACACCCGGGTGCCGAACAGGTGGGACCAGCAACGCTCGCCGTAGTAGGACCAGGAGATCATCGTCGAATAGGCGAACAGGAACACGGCCAGGCAGAGGATCCAGGGGAAGACGTCGCCGGCGGTTCCCACGGCCAATGACGTCAGGGCAGCACCCTTTTCGGTGTCGATCATTTGGGTGTACCCCGGCACGTCGGCGAACTCGGGGTTGCCTTTGTCATAGACCCCGGTAATCACGACGACCAGGCCCGTCATGGTGCAAATCACGACCGTGTCGATAAAGGGTCCCAACGACGCGACGATGCCCTCGCGGACGGGTTCTTCCGTTTTGGCGGCGGCGTGGGCGATGGCGGCCGACCCGATGCCGGCTTCGTTGGAAAACGCCGCCCGCTTGATGCCGATCACCAGCACGCCGAGGAAACCGCCGTAGACCGATTCCCACCGGAACGCTTCGGTGAAGATCAACGCGAAGGCCGATCCGATGTGGGAGAAGTTGGCCAAGAGAATCCAGACGGCCATCAGCACGTAAATGATGCACATCAAGGGGACGATCTTCTCGGCCGTGGCGGCGATCCGGCGGATGCCCCCGATGATCACCAGGCCCACCATCACCGCCAGCACCAGGCCGTAAAGCCAGGGAGCGTCTTGCAGGAAGGTCAACTTTGCCCTGATCGGCCCCAGCGACTGGCTGACCTGGAATGCACATCCGCCGCCGAACGATCCGCCCATACACATTATCGCAAACCCCACGCCCAGCACGACGCCCAGCGGCCCCAGGCTCAGGCCGAAGATCCGCTTCTCCTTGAGGCCCTCGTGGAGGTAGTGCATCGGTCCGCCGGAGACCGTGCCGTCGGGAGCGACCTTGCGGTACATCTGACTGAGCGTGCATTCGGCGAACTTGCTGGTCATGCCCAGCAGGCCGGCTACGATCATCCAGAAGACGGCCCCGGGACCGCCGTTGATCACGGCGATGGCCACGCCGGCGATGTTGCCCAGCCCGATCGTCGCCGAAAGTGCCGAGGCGAGGGCCTGGAAATGCGAGACTTCGCCGGTTTCCTCGGGTTTGTCGTAGTCTCCCTTGGTCAAGCGGATGCCGTGCCAGAACCCCCGGAAGTTGATGAAGCGCATTCGCAACGTAAAAAAAATGGCTCCCGCAAGCAGCCACAGGACCACCAGCGGAACGCTGGTCCCTCGGACGATCTGAATCTGCGTCTGCTTTCCCTCGGCGGCACACTTCAGACACGAAGCCACTTCGGACACCGGATCGACCGGCCAGGGCTTGACGTTCTCGAACTTGGCCTTGCACGTCGGGCAGTCGACCACGGGCTCTGCGTGCCGATTGAGCCACCGGGAGGTCCCGAAATCGTAGAACAGCACAACCTTCAGCGGCGTGACGAGGTACTTCCCGAAAAACCCGTCGACTTCCTGTTCCCATCCAGTCAGCTCAGACTTCTCGACCTCGATTTCCTTGAGAGTCCAAATCTCCTTAGCGGACCCTGCGGCGTTGCCTTCGGGAGGCTGTTGATGCTTTACGGCCGCCCATAAAGAAGTGACCAGCAGTCCGAACAGAAGAAGCGCCAAGCAGAACGTCGTGGGGCGAAATCGGCGGCTCATCGGCATGTCAATGTTCATCCAGGGGGAAGGGCCATTCAACAGCGGGATCGGTTTGCCGGCTGCTCCAGGAATCGGGATAAGGTCCGATGACGCCCTTCTAGCGAATAAAGCGTCGATCTGTCAACAGGTTACGACATTCCCGGAAACCCATCCGGCGGCAAGCCTCCCAGGTGAATCCACTCAAGGACGCTCGTGCCCCGGATAGAGTCGGGCGGCCTCGTCGCCGAACTGGCGAGTGAGCCGCTCGCGGAGCATCAGGCGCGCCCGCAACAGGCGAACCTTGACGTTCGAGGGGCTGATCCCCAACGTTTCGGCCGTCTCGGCGGTCGAGAGGCCCTCCACGTCGCGAAGCACGAAGACCAGCCGATACTTCTCGTCGAGATCGTCCAGCGCCCGGTCGAGCAGCTCGCGGGTTTCGTGCCGGGCGGCGATTTCGTCGGGCGTTTCCCGCCACTGGGCGATGAACTCCGGGTGCGGCAGCTCGTCCTCGTAGTTCTCCGAGCCGTCTTCCCTCAACGGCACCGTCTGCCGGCGGGTGCGTCGTCGCAGCAGTTCCAGCGCTTGATTGGTCGCGATTCGCGTCAACCAGGTCGAGAATCGGGCCTCCTCCCGAAAACCGTCCAGCTTCTCGATCAGGCTGAGGAAAGTCTGCTGCACCACTTCCTCGGCATCATGCACCCCTCGAACAATCCTCAGCGCCAGCCCATAGATCTGCCGCTCGTACTTGGTCACCAAGGATTCGAACGCCCCGAAGTCACCTTTCAGGGCACGGTGGACCAGAAGGAGATCGTCATCGGGGGGGTGGCTCATCGTCCGAATGCCGAAACGCGATGGGTTCTGCCCACCCGATAGGACGGACGGGCTTTCTCGAACTCGTTTGGCGTATTGTACTCGCACCGGGGCCCCTGCGCGAAGGGTCGTGTCGCAATCCGGGGCCACTACTCCCCCGTCACGAAAAGTCGCCATCACGCTTGCACCACGCGTGTAGTGGTGCTTAACCTGCTGATATCACAAGGGTTATGAATTCTTATATCGAGAAAAAAGTGCGGAATATTTAGATCGGGCATGTTGACGTATGTGTCAATAATCGTTAAAGTATCGGTTATAGCTATTATGATGGGCTGGTTGTTTCCTGGAGCCTTGCGCTTCCATTGTGTCATAGGTTGTGTTCGGGCGCGTGCCCGAACTCGTAATCGGGTCCTCAACCATCAGTCGAGGCAAGGCGTTAGCATCGCTTGAATGACGATTCGAACGGTTTGTTTGAGGTGGGCTGTTCGTGCGTGATTCGCGCTGGACATCAGCCCCTTTCGCTCGGAACAGAGTAACTGCGTTTTCGTCGAAACAGGCCGTCAATCCCCGCTTTCCCTGACAGGAGAGAAACGATGAGGAAATTCGTTGCGCTGGCCATCATTGTTTGCACGGTGCTTCTTCCCGGCAACTTCGCGTATTCGGCGCTGGTTATGGAGGCGGAGATCGGCGACTCGACCGGCGGGGGGCTGGTGATGCTGGGCGACGTTTACTCGATCACCGGCGGGGGAAGCGATATCTTCAACCAGGCCGATGGGCTGTACTTCGTGTTCGACGAGTTCAGTTCCGCCGAGCCGCTGGATATCACCGCCCAGGTCGGCCTCAGCGGTTTCGTCGGCGGCAGCAACGGGTGGCG
>DATLAN010000314.1:0-13065 GCA_035527455.1 Thermoguttaceae bacterium | reverse complement strand
GGATTACCCTCGTTGTCCGTGTCATTGGCCAGCAAGCCTGCGGCCGCGTCGGCCGCCAGCACCTCGCCGGGTGACGTGCGATACTGGTCGTCCGCCGCCGCCGGAGCGAAATTGGCCGGGATGACGGTGATCGACGCGGTCGCCTCGTCGGAGTCCGCGGAACCGTCGTTGGCCTTGTAGGTGAAGGCGTCGGCGCCGTGGAAGCTGGCCGCCGGCGTATAAACGAAGGAACCGTCGGCGTCCAGCGAAAGGGTCCCGTGCTGCGGACCGGTCACGAGGATCGCCGTCAACGGGTTTCCGTCCACGTCGGCGTCGTTAGCCAGCACCCCTTCGGCCGTCGTCACTGTCAGGACGCCGTCTTCGTCGACTTCGTAGGAGTCGGCCGCCGCCGCCGGCGCGTCGTTGACGCCGTTGACCGTGATGGTCACGGTGGCCGTGTTGGAATCCGCCGAGCCGTCGTTGGCCTTGTAGGTGAAGCTGTCGGCGCCGAAGTAATCGGCCGCCGGCGTGTAGGTAAACGAACCGGCCGCGTTCAGCGCAAGGGTTCCGTGCTGCGGACCGGTCACGAGGATCGCGGTTAACGGATTGCCCTCCACGTCCGTGTCGTTGTCCAGCACGCCGTCCACTTCGTCGATGACCAGCGCATTGTCCTCGTCCACGATGTAGGCGTCGCCCGCCGCTGCCGGGGCGTCGTTCACTCCGCTGACCGTGACGGTCACGGTGGCCGTGTTGGAATCCGCCAAGCCGTCGTTGGCCTTGTAGGTGAAGCTGTCGGTGCCGAAGTAATTGGCCGCGGGCGTGTAGGTAAACGAACCAGCGGCGTCCAGTGCAAGGGTCCCGTGCTGCGGCCCGGAGACCAGGATCGCCGTCAGCGGGTCGTTCTCTTCGTCCGTGTCATTGTGCAGCACGCCCTGGGCGGTCGTGACGGTCAGCGTGCTGTCCTCGACGAGCTGGTACGAGTCGGCCACGGCCGCCGGCGGCCCGTTCACGCTGTTGACCGTGATGGTCACGGTCGCCGTGTTGGAATCCGCCGAGCCGTCGTTGGCCTTGTAGGTGAAGCTGTCGGCGCCGAAGTAATCGGCCGCGGGCGTGTAGGTAAACGAACCGGCCGCGTTGAGCGCAAGGGTTCCGTGCTGCGGACCGGTCACGAGGATCGCCGTCAACGGGCTCCCCTCGACGTCGGTGTCGTTGGCCAGCACCCCGTTGGCGGCGTTGACCGTCAGGACGCCGTCCTCGCCAATGCTGTACGCGTTGCCCGCCGCCACCGGAGGATCGTTGACCGGCGTGACGATCAGCGTGACCGTGGCCTCGTTGGAATCGAGGATGCCGTTGGCCAGCACGTACGTGAAGCTGTCCGTTCCGCTATAGTTGCCGTCCGGCGTGTAGGTGAACGAACCGTCGTCGCCCAGAACCAACTGCCCGTGCGAAGGCCCATCGACCGTCAGCACGACGTAGTCGGAGGTGTCGATCGAATCCAACATCGGGTTGCGGGCGACATCCAGATCGTTGGCGAGCACGCCCTGCTGAGCGGTCCGCTGCAGAACGGCGTCTTCCGCCAGGGTGTAGGTGTCGTTCAGCGCGATCGGGGCCTTGTCGAGGACCTCGTTGGGCACCATCGTCACCCCTTGCCGGATCAACTCCGCCAGCTTGGTGCGGCCGGCCTGCTCTTCGCCGTCGGCGACCGTCTGCGAAAGGAACTGCGCCACGGGAGGTCTCGAAGCGAGCAGCATCCGCAGCGTGGCGAACTGCGGCCGTAAACGCCCTTCGCCGAAGTTGTACCCCGTGCCCTCGGCGTCGGCGGTCAGCACGATGTTGGAAAAGCGGTCGTTGCTTACGTTCCCGCCGAGCGAACCGAGGGTGTCCTTGCCGTCCAGGAACACTTCGGGCTGGGCCTCGTCGATCGCGTAGGTCCCGGGCTCCAGATCCTCGAAGAGGTACGAACCGTCGCCGGCCGTCAGTCGGGAGACTTCCACGAAATGGCCCTGAGCATCGGTGCCGGTCAGCGTCACCAACGCACCGGGGATGCCGATCTCGGCGGCGTCCCGCACGCCGTTGTCGTTGATATCGCAGTAGGCGTAGCCGGAAATCGACGCGGCGATCGACAGCAACCGCCGATCTTCCAGCGGCTCGCATCGCAGTGGCCGGCAAGAGATTCGCCGGCGCGGGTCCCCATACTCCGAAGTGCCGAAACGGCGGAGGGATCGCTTGAAGGCTTGCACAAGGGTGTGACGCATGGGTACGCTCTTCCAAAAGGTGTGATGGATCTTTCGCGAGGCCTCGGGATCGCCCCGGCAGGCGTGCTCAGCCACGCGCCGGGACGGGAGCTTGCTCCGGTACGACTGATAAGCGGGTCAATGTCGGCTGGTGGATCAGCCAAGTAGAGGAGACGTGGGGCGGGAATCATTCCCCAGAATCAGCGGGACCTGTCTTCCAGAAGGTCCCGAGCCGGCCGCTATCGTCGGCGCGGCCAAATTCGGCACGACCTCCAGCGGATTTGGGAGGTCAAACGCCCGAGAAGCTTTGACTCCTATTCTGATCGAAACGTCTTCGGGTGTCAAGTTTCCGGCCGAAATTGCCGCCAAACCCCCCAAGTGGTACGAGTCGAAACGTGAACAGGAACCGCCCCGGCCTCTGCAAAAAAACACCTCCGGCCTCCTTCGTGTCCTTGGTGTCCTTCGTGGATCCCTCCGCGCGGGGGGTACGAGGGGCTAGCTGACCAGAATGCCCGCGATCCGCTCCGCCGCCCAGCCGTCCCAGAGGCTCGGGCAGCGTCCCCGCTTGTAGGTGCCCTCGAGAACTTCGCACAGACCACGCCGCAGTTTCGCCGGATCGTTGCCCACCAGCGTGCTGGTCCCCTCGTCGACGGTCACCGGCCGTTCGGTGTTGAATCGGGCCGTCAGACAGGGGATACCCAACACGGTCGATTCCTCCTGCAGCCCGCCGGAATCGGTGACGATCACTCTCGCCTGCGAGGTGAGCGCCAGAAAATCGAGATAACCCAGCGGGGGTAGATTCACGATCCCCTCGGCCGAGTTGAATCGGTCAGCCAGCCGGAACTGCTCGATCCGCTGTTTCGTCCGAGGGTGAACGGGAAAGACCAGCGGCAGTTCCCGCGACGTCTCCACCAGCACGTCTAGCAGCGGCGCAAGCGTTTCCGGCTGATCGACGTTCGACGGACGGTGCAGGGTCACCACCCCGTATTGCCCCGGCTTCAGACCGTGCTGGGCGTGTACGTCGCGGGCCTTGGCCTTGGGCAACAACCACCTCAACGTGTCGATCATCACGTTGCCGACCAGGTGCATTCGGTCTTCCGTGTGCCCCTCGCGACGGAGGTTCTCCAAGCCCGCCGGCTCGGAAACCAGCAGCATGTCGCAGATGCTGTCGGTGACGATGCGGTTGATTTCCTCGGGCATGGTCCGATCGAAGCTTCGCAGGCCGGCCTCGACGTGTGCCACGGGCACGCCCAGTTTGACGGCGGCAAGCGTGGCGGCCATCGTCGAGTTGACGTCGCCCACCACGATCAGCCGATCGTACGGCTTCCCTTCGGGCGTTCCCCGCTGCAGCACGGCTTCCATGCGCTCCAGGACCCGTGCGGTCTGTGCCCCGTGCTGTCCCGATCCGACCTCCAGGCAGATATCCGGCCGCTTCATCCCGAGTTCTTCGAAGAACACGTCCGAGAGGTTTTCGTCGTAGTGTTGGCCGGTGTGGATCAGCGTTGCCCGGACGTGCGGGTAATTCTCCAGCGCCCGCAGCAGCGGTGCGATCTTCATGAAATTCGGCCGGGCGCCGACCACGCAAGCCAGGTGGAGATTCGTCAAGAGGGGTTCTCCTGGGATTGGAGGCTGGGGGTTGGGGACTGGGGGTTGGGTATTGGGGATTGGGGGTTGGGGACTGGGGATTGGGGGTTGGGGACTGGGGTTTGGGGACGCGAGTTGAATTGTCATGCCCGAAATGGCAGAGGGTCGCCGATAAGGTCTTGGCCAAAAAGGGTTCAGCGTTCGGGGTTCGGGGTTCAGGGTTTAGTACTCTCGCACAAACGTCAACCTACAGGTTTTGAACTGCGAGCATTGACGTCTTGCTTTTTGGACAGATTCGCATCGCCAGACACACGCGCGGATTGCCCAAGAGTCGCACAGTCGGGGCCCGATCCCGAGCCCCCAGTCCCCAATCCCCAGTCCCCATTCACCACGATCCTCCCATCGGAAACAACTCTGCCATCTGGTCGTTCTCCATCCACTGCAGAACGGTTTTCTCCGCCGCGAACGGGGACAACGAGGCCGTCACGCCGGTTTTGCCCCAGGCGAGATACCATCCACAGGTCGACGGCAGGCTCGCGGCGGCGGTCCATTGGACGACGGGGCATGGTAGCCGTAGGCCGAGTTGGGGACAATACCATCCGCTGGTCAGCTCGAGCGAGCCGGGCGTCAAGGGCCGCAGACGGAGTTCGACCCCAGAGCAGACGATGCGGATTTCCCCGTCGCCGGTCTGCTCCACGTCGAGATCGGGGTGCAGGTGCAGTCGGTTGGCGAGTTGACGGCTGCCGGTCCCTTCGGCCCAATCGACGCAGAACCAGGGTCCGCCGGGGCGGCAGGCGATCCAGCGGCCGACCAGCGGGACACCCAGGCGGCGATAGGCGTTGTGCGAGGCCCGCCCCCAATGAAACCCGTTCGACTCGCCGGCCGTCAGCCCTTGTGGCCAACCGCGATAGCCCATGCGAAACTTCGACCAGACGTCGCACTGGTTGGCGTCGTCGATCGTCAGCACGTTGTGGGCCGCGCTGCCGCGACAGTAGCGGCGCATCTCGTCGTCGAGGTAATTGAACACGCCGCTATCGACGAACACACGCCGGCCGTCGATCGAGGCCTCCAGCGACAGCAGGTCGGCGTGCGCGTGGGCCGGCATGTGATCGACGCCTACCGGGCCGGCGTCGAAAAGCAGGAAATCCCGGCCGTCGCGATAGACCCAGTAGTCGCCGACGGCTCTTCCGCGAGGCGACCGCTCGGACGAATCGCCTTGCCCTTCGTCCGCAGAATCTTCTGCCGCGTCCGCCCCGCCCGCCCGGGCAATCAACGAACCGACGTGTGCCGCCTCGTCCAGGCAGGAGTCGCCCAGCAGGGGAATCTGACCGTCGGGGTGCAGGATCTGCCGGGCGAACGCGGCCATCTTCTTCGCCGTCTGGGCGCAGAAGTCGCTCAACTCCGGCACGACCGCACGGGCAACGTCGCGAACGTCGAGCACGGCCTCGAGCATCAGCGTGTGATACATGGGCGAGCGTTCGTAATGCTCGCCGGACGGCAGCACCTGTTCGACCACCTGCTTGCGAAAACGCTTCGCGCCGAAGTGCAGCCAGCGGTCGGCGTCGGGACCGTCGAGAAACGCCCCGACGATCGTCAGCGCCCGCACGTTCTCGAACAGGTGGTTGCTGCCGAGGTCCTTCTCCAGGTGCGTGGCCAGGTACCTCGCCTGGCAGAACATGCTGCCGAGGATTCTTTCGCGCAGTTCGTCGGGCGGGGCCGCGATGGACCAGAGAAAACACCACACGGGCAGCCGCCGCGAAATGCAGTAGGGCTGCCACGCGTCGAACAGCACGCGGGGATCGCTCAGCGGATTGCCCTCGATCCACTGGTCCACGATCCGCCACGCCCGATCGAACCAGGCCGGATCGCCGCTACCGACGCCCTCGGCGGCCAGATCCAGCAGGAACTCGTGATAGTGGAGATGATAACGCCACAATTGGGAAGCCTCGGGCGAGGACTCCAGCCGCCAGTCGATCGGATCGGGCAGCGCACGCGCTTCGTTGAGGAAGCGGAATCGGCCGGCGAGAACCTCCGCGGCCTTGTCGGCCGAGTCGGCGGCCCGGCGTATCGCCAGGCGGAATTGCGAGACCTGCTCGAAGCCGGGGTTCTCCCGCAGCTTGGGCAGGACCGCCGGCGGCCGCGCGTAGCGTCGGCCCCGGGTCAAACGGTGGAGCCGTTTGCGGGCCAGGGTGATCAGTCGCCAGGCCAGTTGCGACGGGCGGTAGTATCGGACAACGTACCACCACCGCGAGGCCTTTTGTTTCCAGGTCGGCGCGGCGGGTGTTTTGGATTGGGTGGTCAAGTGATCTTCGCTTTAAGTAGCCGTCTCGCTCCGCGAGACAGGGCTTCATCTCGCGGAGCGAGATGGCTACTCTGATGAAGTAGCCGTCTCGCTCCGCGAGACGTGGCTTCATCTCGCGGAGCGAGACGGCTACTCTGGTTTGCGGAGGAACAACAGCGTTCGCTTGGAATCGGGCAATGCGGTTTCTTTGAGCAGCTCGAAACGCCGCAGGAAGACATCGCGGCACGCGTCTAGCGTCAGATCGCCGAAGAGGTCCACGCGGAACTTCATCAGCCGCCGGAACATGTCGTCGTCGGGGGGAACGAACTCCAGCACCAGGTCGCGGTTGGTCAATTCGTGCATCAACTCGCAGACCGCTTCCAGCGAGAGATTGCCGGAGACGAGCAGGTGGTGCAAAAGCGCCAACGCCAATACGCAATCGGCGTCGACCCGATCGAGAAAGGAAGCCCGTTCCCGGTTCATGTAACCGATGGGCGGGCTGGGATTGCACAGATCGACGACGACCGGCGTGATCGGGGCCGGTTTTTCGCGGAGTCGGCGGTAGAGGATTTCCACCGCGTCGTGGTCGGCGTCGGCGGCCAGCACTTCGGCGCCCGCCTCGACGGCCAGCCGGCTGTAATCGCCCGTGTTGCAGCCGAGATCCAGCACGCGTCGGGGCCTGCTCGAATCGAGGAATTCGCGAACCGCCGACTTTTTCGCCGCCTCGGCCTCGTCGTCGTAGTTGCAGATGTCGGTGTATTGCGACCAGACGCCGCTCGGTTTGTAGCCGGCGGCCAGCCTGGCGATCTTCCCGCGCACGCGACGCAGGTTGAGGATTTGGGCCCCGGTGTTCTGGTTGGGCTTCTCGAGCGCCGCCCGCCGGCCGTGTCCCCGTTTCTCCGCCCAAGTGGTCAACCAGGCCGGCAGCGTCACGTCCAAGAGCAGTCGCGGACGCAATCGCTGGAGCCAGCCGAACCCGCGGGCGACCTGTTCGACGCCGCGTCCGCCCAGATTCGCCAGGAAATAGGACCGCAGATCCCATCCGCAGTAGCGGGTCAACAGCAGCGGGTAGGTGAACATCTGCGAGAACTGGCCCAGCGCGAACCAGACGTCCAACCGCCGCGGACGCTCGATCGACGAGAGGTCGATGAAGACGGGGCGACCCTCGACGAACTGGACGTTGTAAGCCGTGGCATCCTTCAGCGAGCAGCCCGATTGAAGCAGCCGGATCTGCAGATCGAGCGTGTGCACGCCCGCGTCGGCCAGCATGGAGACCGACCATTCGTACGGATAGGTGATCGTGGAGAGAACCTGGTGTTCGAGGAAATGCTCGAAGGGGGGATGCTCGGCGGCCAACGTCCGGCGGAGTTCTTCGTCCTCGACGAACCGGGTGCCGACGACCGCCCGCTGTTCGATCAGTGTCCCGAGCAGTCCCTCGTCACTGAGCCCGCGGAGCACGCCGTGGCAATCTTCGTCGACGGCCCGAAAGATACGCCCGTCAAGCGAGAAGACGTAGCCGGAAGGGTCTCGGAACGAGCCGGCGATTCGGCGGTCGGGGGCGTGCGAATCGTCGGGGAGCGTCATGCTTCAGGACTCGTATGAGAATGATTTCCGTATAGTAGCCATCTCGCTCCGCGAGATGCAGCCCGAAATGCTCCGGATCTTTAATGGCCACATCTCGCGGAGCGAGATGGCTACTATACGCGCCGAATTCGGGAAGTAGTTTTTCGGTCGCCCCTTGGACGTTCGAGAATCAGAGCGAAATGCCGGGTTTCTGCGATGCCTTGGGATTGGAATTCCGCCGTACGTGGGTGGGCGGGAACTCCGCGCGGATCGTTTCCTTGAGCCCCTGTTCGAGGCTACACGGGGGCTCGAAGCCGGCCGCCAGCACCTTTTGGGCACTGAACTGGGTGCTGCCGCAGAACTTCTTCACCCGCACGGCGCTGATCGGCAGTCGCTTCTTCGTGATTCGGGCGACCGCGTCGCAGGCCAGTCCCAATCCGTAGCCCAGCCAGTACGGCAGCCGGACGCCGACCCGCGCGGGGCGTCCGAGCATTCCGCGGAGCATGGGCACGAGCGTGTTCATGTCGAAATCCGGCTTGTCGACGTAGTTGAAGGTGTGCTCGCCGTGTTCGAACCGCAGCGCGAACTGCAGGAACGCGGCGACGTTCTCGACGTAGGCGATCGATTTCCGGTTTCGGCCCTTGCCCACCATCAGGAAGCGTCCGGTGGCGAGCTGTTTCACCAAGGCGTAGAAGTTGTGGTGGTTGCCCTCGCCGAAAACCACCGTGGGCCGGACGATCACCAGGCACCGGTCTTCCGCTCCCCGGAGCCACTCGCGGTGGACTTCTTCCGCCTGGAGCTTGCTCTTGCCGTAATCGTTGAAGGGGGCGGCCGCTCCGTTTTCGTCGGTTTCGCGATCCGGCAGCCCGTAGATGGCCACCGAACTGGTGAAGATCATCCGTCGGATCCCGGTCGTCTCGGCGGCGCGGCAGAGATTGCGGGCGCCGTCCACGTTGGTTTGGTAGTAGAGGTCCCTCGGCTGCACGTCGTCGACGTGCTCGGCGGCCAGATTGTAGATCACGTCCCGATCGCGGCAGGCGGCTGCCACGTCGTCGAAGTCCCGCACGTCGCAGGGGACGTAAAGATCGGGATACTCGCTGCTGCCAACGATGTCGGCCACCCGCACGTCGCACCCGGCGTCCAGCAACCGGGCCACCAACCGCGTGCCGATGAAGCCGCTGCCTCCGAAGATCACTACACGAGGGCTGCTCACGAGATTCTTCTCCTGCTTTTCTGTTGTTGCCGAGGCGTGCGGGGACATTGGTGAAGGCGGAGCTTCACCCCAGCCGTCTTCGGCATCCCCAGAGTTCTGTTGAGCGAGCGGAGCATCTCCTCCGCCTTGATGCGGCGGCTGTACTCTCGGGCAACCACCTGCGGTCCTCGCTTGGCCATCTGCCGCAGTCTCGCACGATCCTCTCGCAGTTCCAAAACCGCGCGCGCCATCGCCTGCGGGTCGCCGGAGGGAATGCACGCGCCGGCGCCGGCCTCTTCCACGATGCGGGCGCTGATCCCTTCCACCGCGTAAACCATGGGAACGCCCATGGCCATGTTCTCGAAGATCTTCGACGGGATGACCGTCTTGAAAACGGGGTGGGCTTTCAGGTGTACGATGGAGACGTCCATGGCGCTGAGGTACGACGGAACCTCGTCCTGCGGCACAAAGTCGTGGAAGATCACGTTCGACAGACCGCGGCGCCGGGCTTCTTCTTCCAGCGGGACCCGTTCGGCGCCCTCTCCCATGATGAGGAACACGACGTCTTCTCGATCGCGGCACAGTTCGGCCGCGCCCAGAACCGTCGTCAGGTCGTGCCCCATGCCGGTGGTCCCGATGTATCCGGCCAGGAACTGCTCCGGCGCGACGCCGAGGAGCTTGCGGGCGTCGAGCGTAACGTTTCGGGGGCTGAAGAACTCGGTGTCGACCCCGTTGGTGACGACGTCGTTCTTCTCGGCGGGAATGCCGCGCTGCGTGAGATCTTGCTTGAAGGCCCCGGTGAGCGAAACGATGCGGTCGGCCTTGCGGTAGAGGAACATCTCGAGTCGCTTCAGCCAATTCAGCATGCGGCCGTTCGATGCGCCGACGGCCTCGATCGACGCCGGCCACAAATCGCGGATCTCGAAGATCCACGGCCGCCGCCGCAGCCGCGACACCGCGTAGCCCGCGATCGGCACCAGCAGCGGGGGCGAGGTGGCGACGATCACGTCGAACTTCGGATAGCGCCAGAAGAAGAAGATCGCCCAGAGGACGAAACTGAGATAGTCGAGCATCCGCTTCAGCGTACCAACGTTCGCCGCCATGTAGGATTTCACGCGGATCACGCGAACGCCGTCGATCCGTTCTTCCTGGTAGAAACGATTCTTGTAGCCCGGAAAGACCTTGCCGTGTGGGAAGTTGGGCGCGCAGGTCACCACGGTCACCTCGTGGCCCTGTTCGATCCAATGCCGCGCATGGTCGCGGATGCGAAACGACGGGGCCGCGATCTCCGGCACGTAACGGTCGGTGAAGATCAGGATGTGCACGCCGCGTGGGACTCCAATCTATCGTTCATTTCTGCCGCCGGTAGGGTAGGACGGCGGGTGGCACGCCCTGAGGAACGAAGGGCGTGTTTTCCCGACGTACCACGCCCTTCGTTCCTCAGGGCGTGCCACCCCAATATTTGCCGCAACGATGTCACGAACCGTTTGGTGCTAGTCATCGGCCATCGCTTCTTTCCGCAGTTCTTCCACGACGACGGGTACGCCGCGGCGAATGCTCTCCAACGTGGCGAAGGCGACCAGCGTCGTGTCGAAGAGCGCGTTGATATCGATGGGCATCCCGCGGCCGGCACGGACTGCCTCGACGGTCGTCGCCAGCTCCTCGGCGTGCCCCTTCTGGGCCTTCATCCGCTTCACCCGCCGGGGACGGCGGCCCTCGGCGTTGAGCTGGAGTTGTCGGAAATCGACCAGCGCGCCCGCACAGCCGCCGCCGAAGACCTCCACGCGCTCCTTGCTGTAGGAGGCGGGGCCAGTGCTCGCGTAGGCCAGTTGGCAGACCGAACCGTCTGCGTACGTGACCGTCACCAGGGCGTCGTCGAGGGAGTCCGTCCCCGGAGCGGCCGCGTGGACGGTTTGCGGTGGGGCGTCGGTCAGGAAGGTGAAAAAATCGAAGAAATGGCACGCCTCGCCGAGGATCCGGCCGCCCTCGGCCGGGTCGGCAATCCAATGCCCCTCCGGCACGGGCCCTGCGTTGCAGCGGTAAAGGACCGTCAGCGGCCCCCGACCGGCGAAGAACTCCTTCAGCTTGACCGCCAGCGGGGAGAACCGGCGATTGAAACCGACCATCACGCCGTGCGGGTGCGATTGGAGGGTTTCGCGGATCTTCCGCAGTTCGTCGAGCTTGATCGCCAGCGGCTTCTCGACGAACACGGCTTTGCCGGCTTCCAGTGCCCGGCAGACACCCGCGGCGTGCTGCGAGTGGGGCGTGGCCATGAGAACCAGGTCGGTCTGGTCGTCTTCGAGGACCTCGGCTTCGGCCGAAGCGCAGAAGGCAAAACCGAACTTCTTGGCGGCCGAACGCGCGGCGATCCCCGAGGCGTCGACGATCCCGCGCAGCGCGGCCCCGGGCAGATTGGCCAGGTTCGGCAGATGCACCCCTCGGGCGAAACCGCCGGCGCCGATGAAGGAAACGCCGACCCGATCCACCGCTTTTCCGGTGGCGACACAGGGCAATTCGATTCTCGTGGCGCCCGCCGTCGCGCCGGAAGCCGCATCCTCGGGATAAGTGAGCAACACGCCGAGATACGGTTCCGCGTTGCCGAGGATCAACTCGTAGGCCGCCTCGCCCTCGCCGATCGGGAAGCGGTGCGTGGTACACATCTCGGGCCGAACGTCGCCGGCCGCCACCAGGTCCAGGAAGGCCTCCATGTTCCGGGTTTCCGTCCAGCGGACGTAACCGACCGGATAGTCGCGGCCATGCTCTTCGTATTGCGTGTCGTAGCGGCCCGGCCCGTAGGATCGCGAGACGAGGAAGGTGAGTTCCTTCTCGAAGTAGGGTTTGCGGGGGATGTCCATGCCGGTGACGCCGACCATCACCACGCGGGCCCGATCGCGCGCCAGCCGGGCGGCCTGGTCGATCGGCTCGTTGCTGGATGTGGCGGCCGTGATCAGGACGGCGTCGCAGCCGCGTCCGCGCGAGAAGGCGAGCACTTCCTTCTCCGTGCGGTCCCCTTCGATGACCAGCGCCAGATCGGCCCCGCCCGCAACGGCCAGTTCGACGCGATCCGCCGCCGGGTCCAGCCCTACGACGCGGCAGCCGGCCGCCTTGAGAATCTGCACGGTAAGCTGTCCGATCAATCCCAGTCCGAGCACGACGACCGTTTCGCCGAACCGCACATCGGCGTTGCGAATTCCCTGCAGCGCGATCGTGCCCACGGTCGCATAGGCGGCGGCCTCGGCGGCGACGCCCGGCGGAACGGGCACGGCCAGCAACCGCGGCACGTAATTGACTTCCGCGTGGTTGGCGTATTTCGTCCCGGCGCAGGCCACGAGCTTGCCGACCTCGAACTGCCCGGCCTGCGCGCCGACCTCGATCACCCGGCCGCAGGCGCTGTAGCCCATGGGCATCTCGGTGTCCAGCCGGTCGCGAACGGCCTTGAAGGCGGCCAGGAACCCGTCGCGGCGGATCTTGTCGAACACCTTGCGGACCAGATCGGGCCGCTCGCGGGCCTTGCCCACCAGGCTCTTCTTGGCCAGTTGGAGCATCATCCGTTCGGTGCCGGCCGAGAGCAGCGAGGCCCGATTGGCCACCAGAATGCCCTGTTCGCGCAAGAGAGGGACCGGGACTTCTTCGACCGAGAGCTTGCCGGTTCGCATGTTCTGCGTGATCTGTTTCAAATTTCTGACCTCACGTCCTTAACTGGCGTCTGAGACCCCTCGAGTACTTCGCGTTGATGTCGCTTGGCCTCGGCAAGCGAAGGCCGAGCGAGGATGGCCTCCATTCTTCCCCGTTTGAGGTCGGAGACGACCATCCGCAGCTTGCCGGCCGCCGAGCGTTCCAGCCGATCGTGGTATTCGATATGGATCCGCGCGTCCTCTCCAAGTCGAAGTCTCGCTTCCCGCAGCAGGTTCTTTTCGTCCTGTGCCGTGTAGCCGTCGCTGCGCGCGACGCGGATGAAGACCTCGCCCGCTTCCTTCTGATAGACTTGGGCCTCGCGGATATTCACGACGTGCATGAAGATGCGACCGATTCTTCCCACCTGGGTGCCGTTCTTCAGCACCACGTAGTCTTCGCAACGTCCGTCGATGCTCTGCACGATGCGTCCCGGCCGGCCGCAGGAACAGGGGGCGTCGGAGAGCGCGACGATGTCCATGGTATCGTAGCGGAGCATCGGCGTAGCCGTATTCGAGAAGTTCGTGCCCAGGATCCGATATCCCGGGCCGTCCGTGTTG
>DATLAN010000313.1:0-5409 GCA_035527455.1 Thermoguttaceae bacterium | reverse complement strand
TAAATGGGGTCAGAGCGCACTTTGTCATTGGCGAGGCAGGTCGGGCTAATGACAAAGTGCGCTCAGGCTGAGGTGCCCTATGCCTGGCGGACACTCGGAGCTTAGGGATCAGGCAGCCTGGGTTACAGTGGGTGGCACGCCCTGAGGAACGAAGGGCGTGGTACGTCGGGAAAACACGCCCTTCGTTCCTCAGGGCGGGCCACCCCAAAGTTGACCCTACGCCGCGGCGCGATGCGGGGGGGGATGCGCGCCGTGCGAGCGGTCGTATTCGGGCACGATCCGCTGGAGCAGCTCGACGATCGCTTCGGGATTCTCGTCGGCCAATTGCAGCAGCCGGTGGATCGAACGGACCACCGCGGCGAGGTCTTGTCGCGTGCGATCGGTTACGGTGATCTTAGGGTGGCAGGTGGGTAGCCGGGTTTCGCCGTGGGCGTGCAACTCTTCGAAGAGCTTCTCGCCGGGCCGCAAGCCGGTGAATGCGATCTCCACGTCGCTGTCGGCCTCCAGCCCGGAGAGCCGAATCATGTCGCGGGCCAGGTCGACGATCCGCACGGGGTCGCCCATGTCGAGCGAGAGGATTTCGCCCCCGTTGCCGATCGCGCCGGCCTGGATGACCAGCCGGGCGGCCTCGGGAATGGTCATGAAGAACCGCTCGATCCGCGGGTCGGTCACCGTGACGGGTCCGCCCTGGGCGATCTGCCGGCGGAAGACCTGGACCACGCTGCCGTCGGAATCGAGCACGTTGCCGAAGCGCACGGTGACGAAGCGGCAGGGCGAGTTTTCGGCCTGCGACTGGACGTACAGCTCGGCCACCCGCTTGCAGGCCCCCATCACGCTGGTCGGGTTGACGGCCTTGTCGGTCGAGATCAGCACGAAGGACTTCACGCCGCATTGCAGCGACAGATCGGCCAGCCGCCGGGTGGCCAGCACGATGTTCTTGACCGCTTCGTCGGGGTGCGATTCCATCAACGGGACGTGCTTGTAGGCGGCGGCGTGGAAGACGATATCCACCCGGCTCTCACCCAGCAGGCGATGGATCTTCCGCTGGTCGAGCACGTCGGCGATGCGGAGGTCGAGTTCCACGCCGGCGGCCCGAGGGCGGAGTTCGCGTTCCAGGAAGAACTGCCCGTTCTCCGACCGGTCGACGAGGATCAGCTGCCGGGGCGAGAACTGCAAGAGTTGGCGGCAGATTTCGGAGCCGATGCTGCCGGCGCTGCCGGTGACCATCAGGGTGCGTCCGTCGATCCACTGGCGGACGTTGCCCAGGTCGAGTTCGACCGGCTCGCGGCGGAGCAGGTCGTCGATCGCCACCGGCCGCGGCTGGACGGCGATCCGCCCGCTGATCAACTGCTCGTGGCTGGGCAGGACCTTCACGTCGACCGACTGGGATCGGGTGTCTTCGACCAGTTTGCGGATGCGGCGGCCGGAGAGTTCGCCCGCCGCCACGAGCACCTCGCCGACTCCGTGGCGCTGGGCGAGCTGGCAGGTTTGATCGACGGTGCCGATGACGGGGACGCCCGCGATGGAAGTCCCCACGCGCCGGACGTCGTCGTCGAGGAACCCGACGACGTGATATGGGAGTTTGTCGTTGCGGCGAATCGAACGCAGGATCGACTCTCCGGCGTCGTTGGCCCCGACGATCAGCACGGGGACCTTGTGGGACGAGGACCAGAGCGAAAGCCAATTCTGTTCGCGGTGGATGCGCAGCAAGGCGCGGATTCCGCCGATGCCGACGATCGTCACGCCCCAATCCAACAGGAACACGCTCCGCGGGACGGTGGGCGTGGTGAGGAAGAAGCGGTAGATCAAGATGATCAGCAGCAGGCTGGAGGTGGCGGCCTGGACCAGGGCGACCAGATCGTAGAAGGTGACGAACCGACCCCAACTGCGGTGGATCCGAAACCAGGCGAAGGTGACCAGCTTCACGAGCACGACCCATGCCACCGTCTGGATGAACTCCCGCAGTTCCACCTCTCCCAGCCGGCCTTCAAAGCGGAGAGAGAAGCTCAGATAGTAGATGACCGCGAACGCCGGCGCGAACGTGGCCATGCACAACAGCGGCCGCCGGGCCCGGCGCATTCTCGTCCACGCGCGCGCCGCCAGGGCGGCCGGCCGCAGTGAGCGCCGGTCCTGGGTTGGCGTGGGGTTCGAAGGTTGGGCAGGTTCTGTGGACATTCGGCGTTGGCGACTTGGGGGGCGCGTCATCGGAGCAGGCCGTCGGACTCCCTCGCCTCGAGGGTCGGGTCTTCGTTGTCAAGCTGCTTCTTGATGGATTCCAGAAGCAGTCTCTCCACTTTCGCGTCGCCCGGCTGTTGGGCGTCGCACCATCGGAGGTGCGGTTCGGCCTCGGCGTACCGCCGGTGTTCGATCAGGCAGCCGGCCAAGGCATAGCGTACGTCGTAGTTGTTCGCATCGCACTGAAAGGCGTTTTGGGCACATGCCAGGGCGTGCTCCGCGTCGCCCAGCCGCTTATAGGCCCGACGCACCTCCAGCCACGCCCTGGCGGTTTTTTCGGCGGGAAGGTCCTCCGCCGCGTCTTGGACGGCCCGGGCATAGTGCGCGCACAGTTGGAGCATCTCGTTCTGCCACCACGCCCGGGCGTGTTCCTCCGTGCCGGGATTCCCTCCGGCGGCCTGGCACATTCGGGCGTAGAACCGGAAGAGTTGCCCCGCGCTGTCGGGCCGACCGAGTTGGGCGTAGACGTCGTGCATCAGCCGGGTCGCGTAAAGGTCGGGCTGATACGTGCCGACGAAGTAGGCGACGGGGACCTGGCCGGCCAGTGCGCGGATCAATCGCTCTTGGTGCGTTCGCCCGCTTCGGAACGATTGCCGCCAGTAGTCGGTTGCCGTTTCGACCGCGGCGGCCAACGCGGCCGGATCGGGCGGTTGTTGTTTTCGCGCGCGGTCGATGGTGGCCCGGCCGGCCTCGAACAACACGGCCCCGTCGTAGGGTCGCACGCGAAGTGCCTGATCGACGAACATCGTCTGGGCCGTCTCGCTACCGGCGCCCTCGAGGAAACGCAGTTCCGCCAGGTAGAGATAGCCTTCGCCCAGCAGCGGGCAGAGTTCCAGTCCTTGGCGAGTGTGTTGCAGCGCCAGGTCGAGCAAGCCACGCCGATCGCCCAGCGCCCGGTTTAGCCACTGGTCGACCTCCCGGTCGCTGGAACGTTCCCGTGCCGAGATGGCCGCGTCACGAATGTCGGCCAACGTCATGGGGTTCTCGGCCGTCTGCCGGGTCAGATCGAACCGGTTCAGGCAGGCCGCTGCCAGACGCAGGTGGGCGCGAGTGTTCTTCGGATCGTAACGGACGACCTGCTCCAGCTCGGAGATCATCCGCGCCGACATCTCCAACGCGGAGCCGTGGGCGTCTTCGGCCGAAGTGTCCTCGCCCTCTTCTTCGATTGTTTCCCGAGGCGTTTCGGCCGCCTGGGCCATGATGTGGTAGCGGTCCCAATGGGGTTCGGCCATCGTGGGACCGAGCCGCCCGGCAACCATCCAGACGCCGGCCAATAGCAGCACGGCGACGATCGTCCAGCCGAACGGCCGGGGGATCGCAATCGGCCGAATCGGCTTTCCGGCACTTACGGCGGCCAGTTGGTACGTGCGGCAGGCACATCCGGCCATCATCGCGACCAGGGCCGTGCAGGCCGGCACGTACCAGACGAAATCGACCATCGAATGCGCCAGGCTGGCAATCAGGCCCGCGGCGGCCGCTCCGGCACACACCAGCAGTCGGCGGGAATCCGCCTTCCTCAGCCCGCCCACCGACCAGACCACGCAGTAGCCGATGCCGGTCACCACCAGCGCCAGCCCCACCACGCCCGTTTCGAGCAGGACCTGAAGCGGTCCGTTTTCGGCGTGGGTGAATTCGCTTTCCGGCGGGTTCTCGAGGTACATCTGGTAGACTTCGCGGTGGCTTCCGACCCCGGAGCCGATCAGGAGATAGTCGGGAATCGCCTCGACGACAGCCGCCCAGATCGTGCGCCGCGAGCCCTTCCGGTCGAGCTGGTCGATCGAGGCGGAACTGAAGTCGTCCATGCGGTCGCTCACCTGGTCGTATCCGTAGACGGCCAACAAAACACCGATCAACAAGGCCACGCCGGTCAGGCTCAACACGAAGCGGGTGCCCAGGGTTTTCGCCCGGCAACAGACGGCCACGCAAACGGCCGCCGCCAGGAGCATGGCCACGGCGCCGCCGCGCGAAAGGGAGAGCAGGGCGGCGAACAGCACGACGCCCAAGGCGACGAAACGCAGCCCGGTCGCTTGCACCGAGGTCTGAAATCCCTCGGCCATTGGCCCGAACTCGCGCAGGCTGCGGCGGCGGCCATGGCGGCGGTTGTGTTGCAGCCACCAGATCAGCGGCCCGATGCCCAGGGCGAGAAAATGGGCGAAGTGGTTGCGATTGGTGAAGCTCCCCTTGGCCCAATCGGAAGTCTTGGAGAACGGGTGCTCGTAGAACCAGAAGAACTTGCCGTTGCTGGTCAGTAGTTGCACCAGGGCGAAGCCGGCCATGATTACGGCCGAGACGGCGATCCATCGGAGCAGCCGCTCGACGTCCTCGACGACGCGGATCCGCTGGACGGTCACCAGGAACAGCAGCCCATAGGCCACCAGCAGGACCAGCCCGGCGCGGGTGGCCTCGGGGGTCATCGACACGTACGGCCAGGTTCCCAGCGCGGCGGCGGGATCGGCGTCGGCGGACCAGAGCGGCAGGAGTTCGGCGTTTCGCGGGGCCAGCCACGAGAGCACGGATTGCGGCAAGGGGATCGTCTGCACGACGAGCAGAACCAGGCCGACCAGGAGCAGCACTTCCACCGAGGAGGGCCGGAAGAAGAACTTCCGTCGCAGGCTTTGGCGGAGCGTCCATACCAGCGCCACGCCGGCCGCCAGCGACACCAGCGCCAGTTGTCCCAGCGCCTGCCGCCCGCCCATGAGCAGTGGAACGATGAAGATGCAGGCCGCCAGGCCGAGGTCGACGACCTTCAGCAGCCACCGGTCGAAGGGCGCACCGGGCGGACCGTCGCCCGCCGGCCCGGCAGCATCCATTCTGTGGGCAGTTTCTGACATGACTGAATTCCCGCCGATAGTAGCCGTCTCGCTCCGCGAGACGAGGCCACGTCTCGCAGTAGCCGTCTCGCTCCGCGAGACGAGGCTTCATCTCGCGGAGCGAGATGGCTACTATGATCACGCAATCCGCCGGCGAACCATCTCGGCTGCCGGGTCTTCCTGTGGTCGATCGAGCCGCTCGGCGAAGTTCAACCGGGGTGCGTCTTCGTTCGAAGTCCCGTCCGCCACGCCGTCCTTCTCTTCGTCCGCCCCGTACTCGGCCGCATAGTCGTAACCATAGCCGTAGCCGTAGTAGCCGCGGTCGCTTTCCGATCCGACCCGATTGACCACGATCCCCAACAGC
>DATLAN010000312.1:0-3571 GCA_035527455.1 Thermoguttaceae bacterium | reverse complement strand
ATACTCTTTCCGCAGCCGCAGTTGTTCTCCCACGCTTTCCGCCTGACGCAAAAGCTGGTTGGTCAGGTCGAACATGACCGCTTCGCGGGTCACGTCGATCCCCAAGGCGTGATTCGTCGTGTCCGGCGTCGTAACGTATCGTTCGCTCAGACCGACGCGGGGATGGCGAGCGCCGGGCTTCCGCTCTTCGGCACTGTCGCCAAGGGCGGATATGCCGATGAATTTCTCGCTCCGCTTGTTGCTGGGGATGTTTTGCGCCAGGCGATCGCCGAGGTAGGCCGAACGGTTCCACGTCTCCAGAATCGCGGCCTCCAAGAGCCCGGCCGTGACGGAGTTGAACGCGGAGATGTTGGCGAAGGTAGAGGGCTGGATGGATTCGCCCGCCTCGAACAGATCGACCTGCTTGTGCGAAGGCGTCTGCAACACGTGCTCGGCGTCGTATCCCAGCAGGCTTTCCGCCAGGACCTTGATGCTCACCTGCGACGGGGCGAGCACCTGGTCTCGCAGGGTCATCGTGCCGTTTTGCAGATCGACGTGGCGATGGCCGTTCTTCGGATCTTCCAGGCCGAGCAACTGGAACGCCTTGCGAACGAAGCCGACCGGACCGAGCGACTCGTACATCCGGTGGGTTTGCATGAGATTGAGCATCGAATGCCTCTCTTTTCCCAGGAGCATTCGACGGAATGGAATGTACAAAAACCAGGGGTTTTGGTGGCCACCTCCACCCCCGGCCGCTCCTGGTTATATCAACGCAAGGTAGAGAACCGTGACGACCACCTTGCCGGCGGTAATGCTTCCCCAGTCGGCGCCGCCCGTGACCGTGACTCGCGGAGCGACGGCCGCGGCAACGTAGCTGGACGCGGCCAGCGACGCACTGCCGACCGTGGCGATCGCAAAGCAGCTTTGCGCCACGTCGGCACTGAAGGCGGCGACCGTGCCTGACTTGCCAACCTGGATCACCGCCGTGGTGTCGCCGGCGAACGCTTCGGAAACGACGGCCTGCCAACCCAGCACAAGGGCGCCGGCCGGCAACACGGTGTCGAAGTCGATGTAGCCGGTCGCGGTCCCCGTGTTGTCGGTGAAGGCCGCATGATCGAGCAATTGGCTGACCAGCTTGGCGACGGGCACATTGGGCAACGTCCCGGTCGGCGTGGTACGGCTGACCAGGCAGACCAGCAGCGTGGTCGCTGCCGCCGCCTTGCGCTCCAGTGCAAAGCCGATGGCCAGGTCCGGGTCGGTCGTCTTGACCAACACCTGATCTTCCAGGGCAGTTCCGCCGGACGCCTCATCGGCAGCCAACAGATCGCCGACCTCGAAAGTCCCGGAGGTGACCGTGTAGTCGCCGACCCAGACCGGGGCGACGGCGATCGTCCCGGCAGTCGTCTCGCCAACCAGCTTGCGTTCGAGCGACACACCGGCGAATCGCTTGGCGAAGGTCCGCTGATTGAGGATTTCCGTACCGCCGTCGGCCTGTGAAGACGCCGGCTTGGCATCGTCGGTGTCGTGAAACATCAGGTCGCCGACGTCGACGGCGATCGTGGCGTCGAAAGCGTAGTCGACGCGCTCCAGGCTCGGAAACTTGGCGGTCAATTGTCCCATCGGTCTGTCCTCGAAAAAGTAGTCTGGTAAGTGATCCACGAAGCAGCACGAATGAACACCAAAAATTTTCGTGTTGCTTCGTGCCCTTAGTGGATATTTTTCCTCCGTCTATCGCTGCAAAAGCAGCGCGGCCGTGCCTTGGAGATCGTCGTAAGGGCCGGATTCTTCCGCCTGACTCTCGGCCAGGCGGGCCGGCGTGCTGCGGGGCTTTTCCTTGCCCGCCGGTTGTTTCCAGGTTTCGATCAGGGCCTTTCGCCTGACCTCGTCGGGCAGCATCGCCACGGCTTCCACGCGGGCCTTGTCGGTGGGGACCCCGGCCGATTCGAGCAGCTCGCGGGCCTTTTCGCGAGCCTCGGCCTCGGCCAGTTGCCTGCGGAGATTCTCCACCGTTCCGCCGGGAGCCGGTTGGATCGTCTTGGCGAGCGATTCGGGCGTCTCGGTTTTCTTCTCGCCTTCATCCTTCTTGTCGCCTTCACCGCCGGCCGTCGCTTCCTTGCCCTCCAGGGCCGCGGTCGCTTTTTCCTCGGCATCCAGCAGGGCCTTGATCTTGCTGATTTTGTCCTTCTTGTCGGCATCGCTGTCCAGGACGGAAAGCACTGCCTCGCGGAATCCCGCCTTGACGCTCTCGCCCGGATTCGCTTCAACGGCTGCCGGTGCCTCGACTCCCATGTCTCCGTCCATGATCGGTTCCTCGGTTTCGGTTTCAAAAAGGCTTCGGGTGGTGCCGGCCTTTTCGCCGACCAGATCGACGCTGCGGACGGCCAGGATTTTTTCGATGACCACGCGGCCGTCCCGTTTGACCGGCCGGCCCGTGGCATTGTGTGATAACGCGAGCGCTTCCGGCATCCTTTGAGCGACTTCCACGACTTGCGCGGCCAGCGGATGGCTCTTGAGATATTCGAGGTCGGCGTACATGCCCGTCTCCGTCACGCGGACGTTGACCAGCCGGCCGAACCGATCGGCCGTCTTGCGGTCCTGGGCGATCGCCCGACGCGAACCGTTGGCGTCGAAAGCGAACTGCGGATGATCGACGTAGACACCGATCCCTTCGTAGAGGCCCGTCGCATCCCTGAGCGCCTCGATGGTGTAAGCGTATCGCTGATCCACGGCGGGGCCGAACTCTTCCGCATCCAAGCCGATCGTGCGACCCGTGTTGCCCGATTGCAGGCCGAGCACCTTGACGCCGCGAATCACGCCCGCCTCGGCATCGACCCGGCCGCCGGCAGCCGGTGCGGAAATCGCGTTGATCTCATGCAAGGCAACGCTGCGGACCGGCGGTTTGCGTTCCAAGGTGGCGTTAGGCATCGGTGAAATACTCCAGATGACAGCGGCAACGCGGATGGGCCGGCGGGCCGGCTGGAAAAGCGACGCTGAAGACCGTTTCCGGCTGATTGTGCAACGGAGCACACACCGGGCAGACCAGGCCGTCAGCCTCGGTTTTCCAAACAGGGTTCAACGATTGACCAGTTCGCATGATGAAGTACGCTATGAGAATTCGTTCTCCGCCGGAAATGGCCCGGGTGGTCTCGGTAACGGCGATGTCGTTTGCCCGGTCAGCGGAGAAGATGGCGGCCAGTCTGGCGGCCAGGTCCTCTGCGTTGCGAGCCGCTTTGGCCGCCGCGATGACCTTCCGTCTTGTACTATCGGTCAATTCGGCGGAAAATACCGAACTGTACCCGGCGGCCCATCGTCGCAACTCGGTTTCCGCACCGGCGGGCAGGTCCGCAAAACCCTGTTTTTCCGCGAGAAAACGGGCCGCAGCCAGGGCCGTTTCGCCCAGCGGTCCGGCGATCCGTGCGGCCGTCTGGATTTCGGCGTTGGACCAGGAGATTTGCCCGCCGCCCGAAAGAATTGTCCGGTATTGATCGTCGAACAGAGTAGCGATGATGACGGCCAGTTCGGCCTCGCGTTGCCGGCGGTCGGGAAAGTCGGGCATAACAAACTACGGGTAGGATTTCCATGCTGCATCGAA
>DATLAN010000311.1:0-6526 GCA_035527455.1 Thermoguttaceae bacterium | reverse complement strand
CAGTTGTTGGCTTACGCTTCGGAAATCGAAACTGGATTTGCCTTCCGTCTAACAACCCCGGCGTAAAAGTGAACCCAAGCTCGGCGATAAGTCGGCCGTAGTCCTTTGGTAGCGCCTTGGTGATGTGTGAGCACTCAACTTGCGTGCCCGACTTCATTGACCCGTTTTCAGAACAGACTGGATCGTCAATCGTCCAGTCCGTTTGCTTTGCGAGGCCGTCCCAATTCACGCCGAACAATCGTTTGACGCCACCGCAAGTGGTGGTGATTTTTGTGCGGCCCCACAGCCACCCGGCAGCATCCTTCAGCCCGACACCGTATCTTCCCAATCGAGTCCCGCTATGTTGAAGCCGCCCGCCAAGGCGAAGCATGACTTCCGGTTCCTTGCACCCAACGCCGTCATCCTCAATAGCAACACGCTTTCCCGGGCCGAATTGGATCACCACCCGGCTGGCCGACGCATCGAACGAATTGTCGATCAGTTCGGCCAGAATGTTGAGCCAGTTCAGGTTTGCATTTTGCAGGCTATAGAGGGAAGCGGGGTCGGGGGAAATGTCCATTACGAAAACTCCTTGATGAGATTGTTGAGCGTCTGAACGAAGATTGGGCGGTCGTCTTCCGGCCATCTATCGGCGACATCGTGAAGGTAATCCCAAAGTCCCTTAGCCTCTTCGATGGGATCGAACACGCCCGCGGTTGTGTCGTCTTCCTCTTCTTTCGCCGGTCCGCACTCTTCCTTCAGCGACTTCGCCACCTTGTGGGTGATCCGCTCGCCCTTCTCGGCTCGTTGGATCGCTTCGGCGGTTGCATCTTCAGGACAGGACGGGGCGGAGAGAAGGTAGAGGGCGTTGCAATCAAACAAGTGTAAACTTGATTTACACTTCTCGCCCCCAAAGGTGTCATATGCTGCCACGGCTTTGTATGCGCTTGTATGCGAAAACCCACACCGTTGAACCCACGGCCGAAACAAGCCTTCCCGCCCCTTGCCGGCCAGCCGCTCGTGAGCCGCCTTCAGTTCCTTCCCCACAGCGATAACGGCCTCGGCTGCAATCCGCCGCGTCTTGACCTGGATATCGTCGATCCGCTTGGCGTGCTTCTCCAGGGCAGTCGCATCGGGGGCCGCCAGATCGCCGTAGTCGAAGGTTGCTAGCTCAGTCCCCATGGTCTACTCCAAGAAAAAACAGGCGGGGGCCCATCGCGGCCTTGGCCACTGAACGGGCGCGCCTTTTCGCGGGCCCGTGTACCGGACACCCCCGCCCTGAGAATGGGGAAAAAGAAAAGAGCACGGCGGCAAGGGGCTCTTCAGTCCCGCGGCCGTCTTGCGACTGAGCAGAATGGAGTACGACGGCCATCCCGCGTACCGCCCGCCGTGCCTTGAGAATGGAGGAAAAGAGGGCCCGGCGGGCGCGCGTCCCGCCGAGCCACAGAACGGCAGAGGGCCCAGCTCCCTCCGGCCGTGTCACCCGATGATTCGCAGTCGCGGCTTGTCCGTTGCCGGCGTCGGATCCGGCAAGATGTCCGCCGCTGACCGCTGGTGAGCTATCCTGGGGTCGATGTACGCTCGTACCGTCGTCCGCAGGTCCGCATGGCCCAACTGCCGCTGAGCGATCGCCGGGTCTTCGGCCGCGCAGTAGCTGGCCGTGGTCCGGCGCAGACGGTGGAAGAGCTGGCAGTGGCCCCGGGGAGCCGGCAGCCCGGCCGCCTCGACGTACCGGCGAAACCGGAGCCAGAGAGTTCGGCGATGAAACGGCCACGCAAACAGCGGGCCGGTCTCCGGCAGAATCCGCTCGATTGCCGTGCAGCACGTCGCCGGGAGCGGGTACCACTGGCCCCGGCCGTTTTTCTGGCGTGCCACCAGCAGTCCGCAGCCGGGCCGGTAGTCGGCCGCCGGCACCCGCATCAATGCCCCGATCCGGCAGCCCGACCAATAGACGGTGAGGGTCAGGCCCGTCCACCAGTGGGCCGCCGGCACGGGGCCTACCTTTCCGGGGAGTCGCCACAGATAGCCCAGGAGCCGCGCCACGTCGCCGACAGTCCACGCCTCCGGCGGCAGGTGGTGTTCCCCTATCCGCCGGTTGCGACGCGGTGGACGGTCCAGCAGGCCGTCGTCGTAGGCAGCCAGCAGGAGGCCTCGGATCCGCCGGAGTTGAGCGTTGGCCGTCGTCGGCCGGATACCCGTCTCCAGGCAGGCCGAAGCCCAGCTTGCCAGCAGCGGCCGGTCGATCCGGTCGAGGGGCACGGCCTCGCCTGCCCAGGCGCAGAGCTTGCGGACCGTGGCCCGTAGCAGCGCCCGGTAGCCAGCCGACAGGCCCGGCCGCTCTGCCAAGTAGAAACGCTCGACGTAGTCTGCGAGCACCATGGTTGCCCACCGCGCGAAAGTCTTCCCCCCCACAATTAAGGGTCGACCGCCAGCGGGGCAAAGCCGAGTAAACTGCTCGCCTTACTCCGCAAGCGATCCCCCGGAGGGGGGTTGAAACGTCGGTGGTAACGGTGCTGCGGTCCATGCCGCGGTGGCCTCCGTACCGCCGCAACATCCGTGCGACGGCCAGGTTCATGGTTCAGTCTGGGTCGACGAGCCGGTACCGAATCAGCCCCTCCCAAACGAGGATGATGGCGAGCACCTGGAAGAGGAAAATCTGGGGATCGGAGGTCATGGGACTCTCCTAACTGGGGGGCGTCCCACTGGGCGGCCGAAGAAGTCGGCCAAGAGAGACGCCGGCGAATCAACACCGGCGATTATACAGATTTGCAATCGGCTGTCAAGCCGATTTCTTGCCCGGAACCAAAATTTCTTCCGGCGGCTCCATCAGCAGCCGGTCCACCGTCACGTCGAAGGCTTCGGCAATGCGGGCCAAAGTGGCCGCGTTTGGCATGTGGAGGGCGTTCACAATCCGCGAGATCGTAGCCTGGGTTTCGCCCGTGGCCGCCGCCAATCGCATCTGGGTCCATGCGCGGGCCTGCAAGAGCCGCTGCACATTGGCGGAGATCCGCTGTTTTGTCGTTGCGTCGGAGATCACGGTTGACATGCCTCCATCTTACAGTTATGCAAGTGGTGTGTCAAGGTGGGAGGCGTGTTGATTCACCGGCGAGCCGGTCGCCCGTCCTCACGGCACGGGCCGCCTCCCGCAGTACACCCCGCCCGATTCGAACGGGCAACCTTCGGTTCCGTAGACCGATGCTCTATCCAATTGAGCTAGGGGCCGGCTGGGGATTCTCGGGGGGAAAGGTTGATCGGCGGGGCCCGGCGCGGTAGCGTCGCGCGTGGAGGTTCCGATCCTCAAACCAGGAGACAGATCATGAACCATTCCGCTCCGCCGATTCCACCCAAAACCCAGGGTGTGCCCGCGGCTCCGCCGCCGAAGTCAGGTCCGCCGAAGCGAAACGGTTGGGAAGAGCTGCTGATGTTCGCCGGCGGTTTGGTGATTTTCCTGGCTGGGCTGGGCGGCGCGTTGAGGTGTCTGTTCGCGATCACGGCGGGTGATGGGTTCGAGCTCTCGGACGCAGACAGATGGGCCGTGTTGTGCGGCGGATTCCGCGCGATAGGGTTTGCCCTTCAGACGGCGGTTCTGCTCGCCATTTTTGCGCGGATGACGCGGGCGAATTGACCGCCTGTTCAGCTTTCCCGGGGCAACGGCTGTCCGGCGATCGCGGGCCAGTGGTCCAGCAGGTCGGAGTCGAGGGCAAACTTCCGCGCGAACAGGTGGGGGAGGCCGCGGAGCCGGCGGCAGTCGTCGGTGGTGAGTCGGTGGAACGTGTACGGGTGGCCACGCGGCGGGGACCAGCGGCGCCAGTCGGCCCAGGTGGGGCTCTGCCCGGTGGTCTCGCGGTCGAGGTCGAATCCGAACATGGAAAGCAGGCTGGCCCAATAGTGTTCGCCCGGAGCGAAGCATCGAAAGGCCCGGGTGAAGTCGACGGCGGCCAGGGCCTCGGCGTGGGTCCGTTCGAGCGCGATCCAGTCGGAGGATTTCCAGAAGTGCCACGGGGGCAGGACTCGGGGGTCGACCCGGCGGAATCGGTCGGGGTTGGCCCGGTGGGGCGCGAGCCAGGAGCGGCGGTCGGCGGTCAGCGCGGCGTGGACGGTCGAAAATGGTTTGATGGGGGCGCAGGACCGGGAGCAAAAGACAAACTTGGCATTCTGCGGGTCGCTGAGTGCGTGGCGCAAGAGGGCCAGTTCCGCGCGGACCAGGCCGATTTCGCCGTGACCCGAGGGGATCGATTCGGGTATGGCGTGACGGCGAATCCAGGGGCTTTGCACGGCCTCGGCGCGCCGGGTGGCATGAACGTAGACGGAGGCCCGGGAGGCGTGTGGGGCCATCCAGCGTCGCCAGAGGGGTTCCTGGGCGAGTCGGCCGAGGATGCAAAAGAGGAAGGCGATTTTCATTGTCGCCGGGCTCGGTCCAGGGTTTTCAAAATGGTCGAGACAGTTCGGTCGGGGGCGAAGGCGTCGAGGGCGGCCTGGCGGACCTTGTGCCGGTCCCACTCCAGCAGGGCCTCGACGGCGTCGGTGAGTTGGTCGGCGTCGAGGGCCTCGACCAGCAGGCCCGTTTGCCCCGGTTCGCACCAGGGGGCCCCTCGCTCGATTCCGCAGGCCGGGCATCCACTCAGCATGATTTCGGCCAGGGCCAGCGGGCCCCGGTCGTCGTCGGACAGGTAGGCGCAGGCCCGGGCGCGGCGGGCCGTCTGGTAGAGTTCGTCGCGGTGGAAGTCGCCGTAACGTAGGATCTTTGAGCGGGGGAAGCGGGCGGCAAGCTGGTCGGCCAAGTCGGCGGGCCCGGATTTGGCATAGACCAATAGGTCAAGGGTCGGCGGGTCGACCGGCGGGGGCGGGGTGGGGTCGATCGGGTATCGCCAGAGCACCACCGGGGCGGTACACCGGGGGCCCAGATTGCAGCGGATCAGGTCGGCGTACCAGTCGGATTCTGTGAAGATTGCGCGGCAGTTGGGCGAGTTGGCGAGTTGCTTCTCGCCGTAGCCGGCCAGCGGGGCGGCGGCCTTCTCGAAGAGGATGTTGGGGCCGGTGACCCAGGGGCGGCCCAAAATGTCCCAGCCGAGCAGCTCGGGGATGTCGGCCCAACACCAGGCCCACAGCAGCTCCCCGGGCTCGGCCGGGCCGTCGATGGTGAGCCAGTCGATTTTGTCGCGTGCGATCCGTCGGCGGAGGGCACGTTGTAGGGCGTATTGGCCGTTGTACGGGCCGGTACCGGTGGCGTGGTTGATCTGGCCTCGCATTTTTACGGTCTTGATTGCCGGGCCGTCGGCCGGTGGCGCCTGGCCCAAAACATCGCCGATCGTGGCGGCAATCCGGGCCCGGGGCTCGTTGGCGACGGCAGCCAGGCGGCGGACGTCGGCGACGGGGAGGCGTTCGGCGGTCGCGGTGGCGTCGGCCCGTGCGAGGCGGCAATGCTTTTGGATCACGTTGCGAGCGATTAGAAATTCGGGGGTCATCATTAACCCGGGGGCCTGGGGTGTTGGCGAGGGCGTGGGCTCGTGACCCAGGATGCCGCCGATGGTGGCGGCGATGGTGTCGCGGGGTTCGCGGGCGACGGCGGCCAGACGACGGACGTCGGCGACGGAAAGCGCCTCGGTCGCTTGCGTGGCGTCGGGCCTGGGCAGTCGGCAGTATTTTTGGATGAGGTTTCGGGCAACGGCGAAGTATCCGTCCATATTTGGGCATTCAAAACGGCCGGGGGTGAACTTCGGGGAGGATTTCGGCGGCGCGGAGATCATAGGGCCAGTGGACGTTGACGGCGCTTATGAGGCCGTCGGGCCGGCGTTGGCCCAGGTTGCGGTAGCCGGCGAGGCCCTCGTTTGATAGGTGATAGGTGTTGGCACAGGCCCGGTAGCAATAGAACGGATCGGCGCCGTCGGCCAGCGGGTCGGCCGTCTGGATGCCGGCGGCTTGGAGGCGGCCCAAAAACTCCTGATCCTCCCCATTGTCGTGTGGCCCGTAGCCTCCGACTTTATGAAAAGCTTCGCGGCGGTAGGCCCATCCGCCGTGATAGAGGCCCCCGGTCTCGTGTCGGCGGAATCGGCGGTGCCCGTCCTCATAGAGGACTTGGGACGGGCGCGACAGCGGGGCTTTTTCGAGGGCCGCGGCGGTCGTCTTCAAGGCGTGGGGGAGGTAAAGGTCGTCGTCGTCCCAGACGCAAAACGCCTCGGCGTCGACGGCGGCCAGGGCGGTGGCGGCGTTGCGCTTCAGACCGAGGTGGGAGAAGCGGCGGGGGATAGAAATCAGGGTCCAGCCGTCGCCTTTCTGCGATCGGTACTCACCGGCATCGTCGAGGATAATAAGCTCCGAGAGGCCGCGGGGATAGTCCTGCTCAATGAATGAGCGGATCAGGTGACCGAGCAGGTGGGCCCGTAAATAGGTGCAACAGATGCAAGCGAGTTTCACGGCGTGGGCTCCGAGGGTTTGCGGTCGCGGCCGATAAAATCGCCGGCCCGGCGGAGGTTGTGCCGGGACTCGTCGCCGCTGGCGGAGTTTCCGAGGCCCAGGTGTTGAGCGAGGGAGGGGGAGTGATACCAGA
>DATLAN010000310.1:0-2949 GCA_035527455.1 Thermoguttaceae bacterium | reverse complement strand
GCAGCCGTCCGAGAGCGTGTTGACCGTCTATCTCGACGGCCGCGTGGCGGGCACGGCACCGTTCGACGGCACGATCAAGGACCAGGCCACCGAGGACTTGGGAATCGGCGACTCGGCCGGTGCCCCGTCGGCCGCGAGCCGCTACCGCGGTTACCTCGACGAGTTGGCCATTTGGGACCGGGCGCTGGAGCCGGCGGAGATCGCCGCCCATTACACCCGGCGTGCCGACGTGCTGGGCAAGCTGGAAGTGGCCGAGCATGAGCAGGAAACTGCCCGACGGACGGAGTTGTTCGCCCGGCTGAGCCGCTACGGCTGCCAGCAGATCGTCTTCGCCGAGCGTGAAGCGGGCCGCGATCCCAGCGGGCACTATTACGCCAACTTCGGCTACTCCTGCATCGATCCGTCCTATTGGATCCACGGCGCCGACGGCGGATCGCTCTGCCGGCTCGACGTCCGCACCGGCCAGTTGACCCGTCTGGTGGATGATCCTCAGGGTGCCCTGCGCGATCCCCAGGTCCATTACGACGCGCAGAAGATTCTTTTTTCCTATCGCCGGGGCGGCACCCACAACTACAATCTCTACGAGATCGACGTCGACGGCAGCCATCTTCGCCGCATCACCAACGGGCCGTGGGACGACGTCGAGCCGACGTATCTGCCCGACGGCCATATCATGTTCTGCTCCACGCGCTGCAACCGTTACATCGGCTGCTGGTTGGCGCCGTCGGCCGTGCTCCATCGCTGCGATGCGGCCGGCGGGAACATCCGCATGGTCTCTTCCGGCTCCTTCACCGAGAACACGCCTTCGGTGTTGCCCGACGGCCGCGTCTTGTACACGCGGTGGGAATACGTCAATCGCGATCCGGTCAGCTTCCATCACCTCTGGACGATCAACCCCGACGGCACCGGGCAAATGGTCTATTTCGGCAACATGCACCTCGGCGGCGTGTTCATCGACGCGAAGCCCATCCCCGGCACGGGCGACGTCGTGCTGATCCATTCGCCCGGTCACGGCCGCAACGAACATGCCGGGTACGTTGCCGTCGTGGACGCCAAGCATGGACCGGACGCAAGCTCGGCGATGCGGAACGTCTCCCCCTCGGCCGACTTTCGCGATCCCTATCCGCTTTCGGCCGATGCCTTTCTGGTCGCCCGCGGAAACCAGATCCTGCTGATGGACTGCCAAGGCGCAACCGAGGTCGTCTACACGGCCGAAAGAATGGTACACGAACCTTGGCCTATCCTTCGACGGGCACGCGAGAAGCTCGTTTCCCCGCATGTGGACCTGGAGAAGGGCACGGCGACGTTGGTGCTCCGCGACGTCTATTCCGGCCGCCGGATGCAGGATGTGCCGCGGGGAACGATCAGCAAGCTGCTGGTGCTGGAAGACCTTCCCAAGCCGGCGAATTTCCACGGGGGCGGTTCGCAGCCGATCGGCCACGGCGTGACTTCGACGCTCAAGCGGATCCTCGGCACCGTGCCCGTGGAACCGGATGGATCGGCCCATTTCGAGGTGCCCGCCATGCGGAGCCTCTACTTCGCCGCCCTGGACGAAAACGATCTCTCGGTTAAGCAGATGCGCAGCTTCGTCACGCTTCAGCCGGGCGAAACGGCCGGTTGCGTGGGCTGCCACGAGTCGCGCACGCAGACTCCCTCTAACCGCCGGCAACTGCTGGCGTTGACCAGGCCGGCGGATACGATCGAGCCCATCGACGACGTGCCGCAGATCATGGATTTTCCCCGCGACGTCCAGCCGATCCTCGACCGCCATTGCGTGCGGTGCCACGGCCCCGAGCAGCGCGACGGCGGGGTATCGCTGGTGGGCGATCGCGGGCCCGTCTTCTCGCTGAGCTACTACGCCCTCTTCCTGCACTGGCAGGTAAGGACACCGGCGGCCCACCGCAACACGGCACCGGACGGCAGCCGGGCAACGACGAACCCTACAGCACCTACAGCTCGGCCTCCCCGCTGATGAAGAAGATCGACGGCAGCCACTATGACGTGCGGCTTTCGCCCCAGGAAAAGAAGATCGTCCGCCTGTGGATCGACGCCGGGGCCCAGTATCCGGGGACCTATGCCGCCTACGGCACCGGCCAGGTCGGCGGATGTTGGGGGAACAACAAGCCGGTGCGCGAGATGGCCGACGGATGGCCTTCGACTCCGCCGGCCCAGGAGGCGATCGACCGGCGTTGCGGCGGCTGCCACGCCCCGCAGCAGCTTCCCCGGCACGTGACGGCCCGAATTCCCTTGGACGCCTGGGGCGACATGCTCTCGTGGACCCGGCCGCTGAGCCGTTATTCGCGGCATCGGCTCTTCGATCTCAGCCGGCCCGAGAAGTCCTTGATTCTGCTGGCGGCCCTTTCGCGCGAGGCAGGCGGATACGCCGAGGGCAAGGCGGTGCCTGGAGAAACGAAAATGCGGTCCGTCAAAGAGAACCGGTCTCAGCCGCCGCAGCCGCTTGTGCATCCGATCGTTTTCACGGACGCGGACGATCCGGATTACCGGACGATCCTGGCCCACGTTCAGGCGGCGGGGGCGAAGCTCGACGAGATCAAGCGGTTCGACATGCCCGGCTTCCGGCCGAACGAGCATTACGTCCGGGAAATGAAACGCTACGGGGTGCTCCGCGAGTCGTTCGACCCCGCAAAGGACCCGATCGACGTCTACGCGACCGACGAGGCGTACTGGCGTTCGTTCTGGTACAATCCAAAGTGATGTTTGATTTCGTCCTACAACACGATCTCGCGGCGGTTGACCGTTTGTTTAGCGTGCGGGCTTGCCCGCCGTGCGGTGCGCCGGCAACCCTTGGCAATTACACGGCGGGCAAGCCCGCCCGCTAAACGACTGCCGTAAAGGGCCGCAAAGCTGCGATGTCCCGACACGTGGTTATTGGGAGAACTACCATGCGACGAATGCTTGCCTGCACGTTGATCGGCGTGGCAATCTTCA
>DATLAN010000309.1:0-3566 GCA_035527455.1 Thermoguttaceae bacterium | reverse complement strand
CGGACGACGCCGTTGGGCTTGATTGTGGTGGCTGCGGTCGCGGTGAACGCGTCCGCTCAGCGGCCCGCATGAAGGACGTGCCCGAGGAACGGAAGGAGAGGGCCCAAGGAGTTTGTCGGGAGGATGTGGGAGCGGCTCGCGTGGAAAGCGGGACAGTCACCTATTTCTGGCGTCGAAATGGGGTCACGGTAGGGACCGCCGCTAACAGACCGCCCTTGCGGGCGGCCCCCCGTACAGATCCGGACGTGCGGGATTACCGCATCCGGCTCCTGCCTTAGGTGGTAACGGTCAGTCGTTGATTCGGATAACCGTTCCGCGCAGAGGACTCTCACCTCCAACATCTTGCCGACTTGTCTCGGCGCTTTCTGGCTGTCCCCTTTTTTGTGCCCACGACACCCATCCACAGGGGGGCGGTGACGGGCTGATAGCGAAAGAAACTGTGTGAAGAACCTCTTGGCGGCACGGCTTTACGGGGTCTTGATTTTGACATGGCGATCTCGGACACCCTGGACAGGACTTACCTGCCGGATTAGGGATTGAGGCGTTTGCGTCGGGAAACGAACGAATTTCCGACCGTTTCGGCTGCGCGCCCCGCCCGTCCGACTCGAAGCCGGTTTGTCGGGGAGCGTATCCACGTCCGTCCCTATCCGTTGTCAGGGGCATGGATTAGAATCGATGGATTCAGAGGTAGCCAAGGGGCCTTGTCCGTGCGGGGCCTCTGTGGCGAGTGGGGGGCAGGGACTCGTACATCAAGGTCGTTGATCGTTCGGGGCCGATCGCCGCGTGCAAAGCGTCAGCAATTTTTTCAACACGTTTCATGAACCATATTCGCAACTTCTGCATCATCGCCCATATTGACCATGGGAAATCGACCCTGGCCGATCGGTTGATCCAGGCCTGTGGCGGCGTTTCGCAGCGCGAGTTTCGCAACCAACTGCTCGACTCGATGGATATCGAGCGCGAGCGGGGGATCACGATCAAGAGCAATTCGATCACGCTTTCCTACCGCGCCCCCGACGGGCAGGACTATCAACTGAACCTGATCGACACCCCGGGGCATGTCGATTTTTCGCACGAGGTGCGGCGCTCGCTCCTGGCGTGCGACGGGGCGTTGATTGTCGTGGACGCATCCCAGGGTGTCGAGGCGCAGACGGTCGCCAACCTCTACCTGGCACTGGATCACAACCTGGAATTGCTGCCGGTAATCAACAAGATCGATCTGCCCGCCGCCGATGTCGAGCGGGTGCGTGAGGAGATCGATAAGGACCTGGGGCTCGATCCGTTCGCGGCGATCCCCGTCTCGGCCAAGACCGGTTTCGGCATTCAAGACGTGCTCGCGGGAATCGTCGAGAAGTTGCCTTGCCCCAAGGGCGACCCGACCGGGCCGCTGAAAGCGCTCGTCTTCGACGCGCAGTTCGATCGTTATCGTGGGGTGATCCTCCTGTGCCGCGTCATGGATGGCACGGTGAAACCCGGCGACGCCATCCATTTCATGCACTCGGGCTGGGATTACACGGTGGAGGAAGTGGGGATCCATCGGCTGAAGTTCTATCCCAACGAGCAGCTCAGCGCCGGGGAGGTGGGCCATATCATCGCTGGAATCAAGAGCGTGCGGGAGATCGAAATCGGCGATACGATCACCCACATTGACCGCCCGACGGCCGAACCGGTCCCCGGCTACGAGAAGGCGAAGCAGGTCGTCTTTTCTTCGATCTATCCGATCAATTCGGACGAGTACCGCGAACTCGCGAAGGCCCTGGACAAGCTGGCCATCAACGACGCCTCCCTGACCTATGAGAAAGACAGCTCCGCGGCCCTGGGCTTCGGGTTCCGCTGCGGATTCCTCGGCCTGCTGCACCTGGACGTGATCCAGGAGCGCCTGCAGCGGGAGTTTGACATCGGGTTGGTCGTCTCGGCCCCGTCGGTCAGGTACAAGGTGACCTTGAAGGACGGCCACATGCTCGAGATCGACAACCCGGGAAACTGGCCCGATCCGTTCAAGATCGACAGCGTCACGGAGCCGTACATCAAGGCGTCGATTCTCGCGCCCGAAGAGTACGTCGGATCGGTCATGGAGCTATGCCGTGAATATCGCTCGGCGAGCCAGAAAATGAATTACCTGTCCGTGGGCCGGGTCGAGGTGATCAGCGAGATGCCGTTGGGCGAGGTGCTCTTCGATTTCTACGGCAAGCTCAAGACGGTCACCCGCGGCTACGGTTCGTTCGATTACGCACAAATCGACTATCGCGAGACCGATGTGGTCAAGGTCGAAATCCTGATCAACCAGGAACCGGTCGATGCGCTTGCCTACCTGGTCCATCGCGACAAGGCGCGAGCACGGGCGCTGCACTACTGCGAGCAACTGGCCGAAGCGATTCCCCGTCACCAGTTCAAGATCCCGATCCAGGGCGTCATCGGCGGCAAGGTCATCGCGCGCTCGACGATCCAGGCCTACCGCAAGGATGTTACGGCCAAGTGCTACGGTGGCGACGTGTCGCGCAAGAAGAAGCTCCTCGAAAAGCAGAAGAAGGGCAAGGCGAAGATGAAGCAGATCGGCCAGGTCCAGATACCGCAAAAGGCCTTCATTTCGGTGCTGGCGGCGGATAGGAAGTAGCGTGCCTCGCCTGCCGTCTTCCTCGGTGACTGAGGAATCGGGGTTGCAGGTCATGGCCGTGCCGGATACATTAATGAATATGGACCTCACGACTGAAGATCGCCGCCCGTCGCGAGACGCTGCCCGTTTGACGCCGCGCGAGCGGTTGGAACGTTTCGTCGCGTTGCAGAGACGGGCCAGGCAACTGCTTGCCGCGTCGCGCGAAGGCTACCGGCAGTACTGGGTGCGCAACCTGCGCCAGCGCAGCATTCATGCTAAGTTCTGACGATCCCCTGAACGTCTTTCAGCTTCTGGCCCGCGCCGGCGTGCCATTTGTCATCATTGGCGGACACGCCGTCGTGTTTCACGGTTACGTGCGTACCACCGAGGACGCCGATCTCATTTTTGAGCGATCTGGGGCCTCGGAGGCTGCCCTGCTGGAGGCCCTCGAATCCATCCACGCCTGCTGGATCAGCGATGAGCGTGACCCTGCCACTGGCCTCGAAAGGCTCGTCCCGGTGTCGCCGTCCTACGTGCGCGGCCAACACCTGATGATGCTGACCACGGATCTTGGTTTTCTCGATTTGTACGACTACATCCCCGGCTTTCCGGATGTGCCGGTAGCCGACGTCTTTTCCGACAGCATCGAGCTTGACAACCTGCGGTTTGTTTCCCTGCGCTGGCTGCGCAAAATGAAGCAGGCCTCCGGCCGCCACAAAGACCTTGACGACTTGGAACACCTTCCCTCTTCCTGAGCCTCCTACCGCAAGGACGTGATGGCCAGGTGCTACGGCGGCGACGTGTCGCGCAAGAAGAAACTCCTCGAAAAGCAGTAACACTTCAGCCATCTGAAGCGTTTTTGGGTTCGGGGAGCTTTGGAAGTTGTCCCGTGGTGAGGTAGGTGGCCAGGGCGTCGATGATGGTTCGAATGGGATCGTGGCCCCGTTGTTTCAGAGTGCGGAAGATCGACATC
>DATLAN010000308.1:0-30685 GCA_035527455.1 Thermoguttaceae bacterium | reverse complement strand
TGACAGACCGGAGGGAGCTTGGTGTTTTCGGGCCATGCCTCGACGATTGCGAGTTGCCGGCGGAGGGTATGCGTACCATGTGCTCGATCGGGCCGTGGGGCGGATGCGGATTTTCGCCAAGCGGCGCGACTTCGAGGCCTTCGAGGAGGTGATCGTCCAGGCCAAAGAGCGAGGGCCCGCTGCCGATGCCCCGACGCTGGCCGCAGCACGTGCAAACTCCGCAAACGGAAGCAGAACTGGAGGCGCTGCGTCGGTCGGTGGTTCGCGGCGCGCCGTTTGGCGAGGCGTCGTGGCAGGAGCGGACCGCGAAGCGACTGGGCCTGCCATCGACATTGCGTCCCCGCGGCCGCCCCTGGCCGTCGCAAGACAAGTCAATATAAAGACTCCCGACCCAATCCTGTTCGGCACAAGATTTGCGCATTGAACCACACCCCGCAGAAGTGGTATTGCGCCCTTTTCTCCAGCGCGCATAATTGCCGCCATGGCCGGTAAAAAGCGACAAGAAGTGCGCGAAGAGGACGTGACGGGCTTGAAATACTTCGACAGCCTTCTGCCTCTGCTTTTGCGTTTGCACAACGTGGGATGCCAGCGCGACAGGGCCGGCAACCGCCAGTTGCACTTCGACCAGTATTGCCTGCTGGTGCTGTTGTTTCTGTTCAATCCCATCATCACTTCCCTGCGGAGTATTCAACAAGCCAGCGAATTGCGGAAGGTCCAACGCAAATTGGGGTGCCTGCGGGCGTCGTTGGGCTCTTTGAGCGAAGCCACCGAGGTGTTCCAGCCCGAGCGACTGAAGGAAATCATCGCCGAACTGGGCGAACGACTGACGCCCATCGCCGGCGATCCGCGTCTGAAGGACGTGCATCACGTCGTGACGCTGGTGGATGGCACGCTGCTGAAGGGCCTGCCGGTGCTGGCCACGGCGGGCCCTTGGGGATTCGCGCACGGCCAAGCTCGAAGGCAAGGTCCGCCTGCACACGCAGTTCGATCTGGAACGCGGCGTGCCGATCCGGATCGACGTGACCGAGGGCATCAGTCGCGGCGAGGCCGACGAACGGGCCGTATTGGCGAAGGCCCTTCAGAGCGGCCGCTGCTACGTCAAGGACCGCGGCTACGCGAAGTTCCGGCTGTTCAACCAAATCGTCGGCGCCGGTAGCAGTTACGTCTGCCGCCTGCGCGACAACAGCGTCTACCAGATCGTCGAGCAACGCGCATTGTCCGAGGAAGATATCGAGGCGGGCGTGGCGTTCGATGGGGTGGTGCTCCTGGGCGAAACCACCAAGCAGGCCGAAGACCGGCCCGACCATCCGCTCCGCTTGATTGCGATCCCCACCACGCCGCACGAGAAACGCGGCGGCGCGGCCGGTCCGGCCAGCAACGGGCAACTGCTGATCGCCACGAACCTGTTGGACTTGCCCGCCTGGATCATCGGCTTGATCTACCGCTATCGCTGGACGATCGAAGTCTTCTTTCGCTTCTTCAAGCACGTGCTCGGCTGCCGGCATTTGCTCAGCCGAGATCCGGTGGGCATCGAGATTCAGACGTACTGCGCGATCATCGCCTGTATGCTCATCAGCCTGTGGACGGGCCGCAAGCCGACCCTGCGGACTTACGAGATGATCTGCCATTACTTCACGGGTTTGGCAGAGGAAGATGAACTGCTGGCCCACCTGGCCAAGCTGCAAAAACAAGACGCCCAAGCCTGACGCGGGGTCCCCTGTCTTGGCGACCGCGACGCCGTTCGCGGCTGCGCGAACGTCCCCATCTCATCTCTCGGCGTTCGGCCTTGTCGGCCTCTCGTCGCCTTCCCGCCCCTCATCGCCATCTCCACCTTCACATTGCCCGACCGCCGTGCAATAATCGAGCCGAACAGGATTGGTTCTCTTGACTTGAACGGAGCCAGTCCCCATTATCGGGCTCCCGCACTTAGAGACTATCCGAGAAGGCAGAGACCAAGGTCCCCTCTCCCTCTGGGAGAGGGTTAGGGTGAGGGTTTCTTGGCAGCGAGACGATTGCCTCAATTGCCCGAGACCCCTGCTCCCCCTCACCCCCTGCCCCTCTCCCGGAGGGAGAGGGGAGCTTCTCGGATAAACTCTTACAGTTCGAGGTGTAAGCCCCCAATCCCCAGTCCCCAGTCCCCAGTCCCCAATCCCCAGCCCCCAGTCCCGAGCCCCCAACCCCCAGTCCCGAGCCCCCAATCCCCAATCCCTAACCCCCATGCTCATCGCAGCACTCGAAGTTGCCCGCGTACGGCTTCCCGTCGATCGTCGCCTGAAGCACTCCGGGCACGTGCTCGTCCCCGCAAAGGGCTGCACAGAGCGCGGCGTCGACGATCTCGAAGCGTGAAGCACCTTCCCGGCCCGCTGCCGGCTCGGCCACGGCTTCCAGCGAGTAACGCGCATACTCGCCGTCCCGAAGCAGTTGGATCACGATCGCCGGCTCGGCGATCGGCACGGCCTCTTTGGCTGCCGCATCGAGTAGATGGACGGTGACGGTGCGCGTACTCTCGTCGTGAAGGAGTTCGCCGTGGAACTCTTCTTCTCCCAGTTCGATGAGCAATCCGCCGTGCGGCCCTTCGGTGGGAAGTGTTTCGTGGTCGCAATCGGGACCATGCTCGTGCTGCTCGGCGCCCGTCTTGCCCGACGACTCCTGCGTCTTCGCGGAAGGACCTTCTGCCGAGTCCGGCGTACAGCCGATCAAGCACACGCAGGCGATCAAGCACACGCAGGCGATCAGCCCGAGCGAGGTCGAGGTGATTCTACGGAACATAACGTCTCCTTTCTTGTGGGGTTTCTGATTCGACCAGAGGGATTTCTTCGCGGCCTTCTTCCACCAGGCGTCGGGCCACGCGGAGGCCGAATTTCCAGAACAGGGCCGGACGCACGAGGAACTCCAGCAGCGTGCTGCTGATCAGCCCTCCGATGATCACCGTGGCCACCGGATACAGGATCTCTTTGCCGGGCTGGCCGGCGGCCATGGCCAACGGCACCAGGCCGATCCCGGAAGTCAGCGCCGTCATCAGCACCGGGGCCAGGCGTTCCTTGCCGGCGCGGACGATCATCTCTCGCGAGAAGTTCTCGCCCTCGAACTCCACCAGGTGCAGGTAGTGATTGATCAGCAGGATGCCGTTGCGCGAGGCGATGCCGCACAGCGAGATGAAGCCGACCATCGCGGCCACCGTGAGCGTCTGACCGGTACAGTACAACGCGGCCACCGAACCGATGAACGCCATAGGCAGGGCGATCATCACCTGCAGCGAGAGATTGACCGAGCGGAACATGGTGAACAGCACCAGGAACATGCCGCACAGCGCGAAGACGAACAGCACGGCCATCGTACGGGAAGCCGACTGCTGGCTCTCGAACTGCCCTCCGTATTCGAGGAAGTAGCCCGGCGGAAGCGAATCGGCGATCGGCCCCAGCCGCGTCTTGATCTCCTCGACCACGTCGACCAGTCCCCGCCCGGCCACGTTGCACTGCAGCACGATGCGGCGCTTGGCCTGTTCCCGCTTGATCGTGTTCGGCCCGGTCGCTTCGGGATCGATCTCGGCCACCGATTGCAACATGGTTCGCCCGCCGTCGGGCAAGTCGATCGAGAGCCGCTTGACCGCTCCGAGGTTCTCGCGATACGGTTCGTCGAAACGGACCACCAGGTCGAAGGCCTGCTGATCGAGCAGGATCTCGGAGACCACTTCGCCGTGCATGGCCGTCTCCACGAACCGGTTGACGTCGTCGCGTCGCAGGCCGTACTGCTTGAGCTTGTGGCCGACCGGCGTAATACGAAGCTGGGGGATCTCCACCTGCGGCTCGATCTGCAAGTCTTCGATGCCCGCGATGTCGCTGATCGCGTTCTTCATCTCCGCCGCCTTCGAGCGCAGCGTCTCCAGGCGGTCGCCGTAGAGCTTGATCGCCACCTGGGCCTGCACTCCGGAGAGCATGTGGGAGATCAGGTGCTGCAGCGGCTGTTCCACGCCGATCTCGATGCCGGGGATTTCGGCCAAGGCGGACCGCAGATCGCCGATGATCTTGTCGCGGGTATGCTTCGAGTTCGGGTCCAGCGTGGCGATGATCTCGGTGACGTTGACCGTCACGGCGTGCTCGTCGAGTTCGGCCCGGCCCGTCTTGCGCACGAACGCCTGCAGGTCGTCGACCTGCTGCAAGCGCCGTTCGACCGCGCGGACGATGTCTTGGGAGGTCGCCAACGACGTGCCGGGCGGAAGAACCACGTTGATCTGCACGGCCCCCTCGTTGAACGGCGGCAGGAAATCGCTCTCGAACTTCAGCAGCACGCACCCGGCGATCGTTACCGCCGCCAGCGCCGTCACCAGCACGGCGCCGGGCGCCCACAGACTCAGGCGGATCGTCCCGCCGGCCGTTCGCTTCAGCACGCGCAGCAGGATCCCGTCGCGATCGTGCTGCGAGTATCGATCGGCACACATGGCCACGGCCCACAACAACGGCGCCGTCGGCACGCAGATCAGCAGGTGCACCCACCAGGACGCCCCACGGAGCCAGCCCGCAGCCCCGGAGAAGCCCAGGAAGGCGAGCACCTCGGGCAACAGCCAAACGGAGGCGGCCAGCGACATTCCCACCGCCAAAACGCCCGCCAGAATCGGCCAGATCCCCCGACGCGCCAAAAGCCAATAGGACAACACGGGCGTCAGCGTCAGCGAGACCAGCAACGAGGAGAGAATCGAGACGATATAGGCCACGCCCAGCGGGGAGAACAGCCGTCCTTCCATCCCGCCCAAGGCGAACACGGGAATGAACACCAGCACGACGATCAGCGTGCCGAAGACGATCGGGTTGCGCACCTCGGCGCTGGCCCGGTACACGACCAGCAGCGCCGGCCGAGGTTGTTGCCGATGCTGGTTCTCGCGGAGCCGCCGAAACACGTTCTCCACGCCCACGATCGCGTCGTCGACCAACTCGCCGATGGCCACCGCCAATCCGCCCAGCGTCATCGTGTTGATCGAGACGTCCAGCCAGGCGAAGACCAGTGCGGTCATCACGATCGACAGCGGGATGGCCGTCAGCGTGATGAAGGTCGTGCGGAGATTCAAGAGGAACAGGAAGAGGATCACGACCACCAGCAACCCGCCGTCGCGCAACGCCTCTTCGACGTTGTCCACGGCCCGGTCGATGAAGGCCCTCTGTTGATACAGTTCCGGATGGATGCGGATGTTGTCCTGCTGAAGCGAGCCGGCGATTTCCTCGAGGGCCTTGGTGATTTCTTCCGTCACGCGCTGCGTATCGGCGTTGGGCTGTTTGTCGACCGTCAAGATCACGGCCGGACCGCCGGCAAACGCGCCGTCGCCGTCGCGCACGAAGGCCGCACTGTCGCCACGCTTCACTTCCGGGCCCTCGACGACCCGGGCGACCTGCCAGAGCTTCACGGTCAGCCCCTGACGATGGGTGACCACCACGTCTTTCAACTCGTCGATCGACTGGATGCGGCCCCGCAAACGCACCAGGAACTCGTGGGGCCCCTGCTCGTCGAGATACCCGCCGGTCGCGTTCCGGTTGCTCGCCTCCAGGGCCTCTTTCACCTGCGCCAGCGTGACTCCCTTTCGGGCCAGCTTGTAAGGATCGACCAACACCTGGTACTGCTTCCGCTGGCCGCCCATCACGAAGACCTGCGAAACGCCGGGAATCGTCAGCAGCCGGCGGCGGACCTCCCAATCGGCCTTCGTACGCAATTCCATGGGCGAGGTCGTGCGGTGGACTTCCTGCGCGTCTTCACCTTGCAGGACGGCGTACCACTTGCCCCGGGCCGAGTCGACCACGTACCAGCGGTCGTAGCCCTCGCCCGGTTGGATGAGGCTCTGTTTCGAGAGATGGATGTCGTGAGCGGCAAACTCGCTCCGAATCGCCTCGGGAGCCGGCTGTTCTTCCTCGGGGGCCTCCCAAGAAGCGTTCGTCTCGAACAAACGCGTCTTTTCGTCGTGCGCGACGAACATCCCGCAGATCATGATCTGGCCCATCACCGACGAGACGGGAGCCAATTGGGGCGTCACGCCCGGCGGCAGCCGATCGGCGACCAGCGCGAGCCGTTCGGTGACGATCTGGCGGTCCTTGAAGATGTCGGTGCCCCAGTCGAACTCCACGTAGATCACCGAGATGCCCACGCCCGAGGAAGTCCGCACCGCCTGAACTCCCGTGGCGCCGTTGAGGCTCGTTTCCAGATGGAACGTGATCCGCGATTCCACTTCCTCCGGCGCCATGCCGGGCGCTTCGGTCATCACGACCACCTGCGGGCGGTTCAGATCGGGAAACACGTCGATCGGCAACCGGCCGATTTGCCAGACGCCCAGCACGACCAGCAGCAGCGAGACCGCCGCCACCAACAATCGCTGCCGCAGTGCGAAACGGATAATGGCGTTGAGCATGTTGAACCACCTTACGTCAATGACTGCATCCGACGTGCTCCTCTTTCCCGCCGCCGCCGCCGGTCGTGTTTTTCAGGGCCAAATGCATCTGATACGCTCCCGAGGCCACCACCTCCGTGCCCGGAAACAGATCGCCCGTGTTGCCCAGCACGGCATAGCGGTGATCGGTGTACTCGACGTGAACCGGGATGCGTTCGAAATGGTTGCCGTTCTGGCGGAAGACGAACCGCTCCAGTCCCTCTTTGATCACGGCGTCCACCGGCAGCACGATGCGGTTTTCCCACCGGTCGAACGGCAGCAGCAATTCCACGCGTTGACCCGGCTTGAACCGCCAGGCGATGAACCGGCGTCCGTCGGCCCGGCTCTCCCAGCGCACGCGCTCGTTCTCCAATTCCAGGTAGAACCGCAGTGCCCGCGATTCCAACTCGACCTCGTCTTCCACGTAGAGGATTCTCAGTCCGGAGAGTTCGTCCGGCTGTTGGGCGCCGCTCTCGACGACGGCCGTAATCGGCGTGCCCTGCTTGGCCGCTTCGTTCAGGGCCAGGGCGTCCTCCTCGAAGGCCATTCCCTCGATGTGGAGCCGGGCGTGATCCCTCAGCACGCAGAGCCGCTGGCCGGTGGCGACGTGCTGGCCCGGCTTGACGTTCACGCTGGAGACCTGCAACCAAGGCGGATCGCCGGCGTCCTGCGGCTCTTCGGCCAAAGGCGGCGCGTAGACCGTGACCTCGGCAACCAACTCCCGCCGTGTCTTGATCTGCTCGACCTGCTGCCGGCTCAGACCGTGCAGGAACAGCGCCTTTTCCAGCGCGTCGCACCCCGCCGCAATCTTGTTGTGTTCGTACTCCAGTTCCCACTTCCGCTTGCCGGCCACCACGCCGCTGGAAATCACGCCCTCGATCCGCGCGATCTCCTTCTCGATCACGTCGACCTCCTTCAGCGCGCGGAGGAACTCGCGCTGCGTCGTTACCAGGTCTTCGTGCGTCAACCGCAGATCGAACAATGCCCCACCGGGCTTCGCGCTTTGGCCCGGGCTGGCCGGTTGCCCCGGCTCGACCGCCTCGCCGCGGATGGGATAGATTCGCGTGACGATGCCGGTCATCGGCGCCGACACTTCCAACTCCGTCCGCCCGGGCCGGTCGACGATCGTGCCGGGGATCGTGATCGGCGGCTCGTAGGTGCTCAACTCGACCGTCATCAGCTTCAGGCCCACGTTCTTCTTGGCCTGCTCGCTGAGGGTCAACGACGTCGCTCCCCCGCCGGCCGGATCGCCGGCAGGTTGACGACCGTTTTCCTCGGCACCTTCACTTACCTTCGGGCCGATCCAGGCCAACACCCGATTGGCCTGGGGGAGCCACCAAGTACGGCCGAAAAACCCGGCAACGACGCACCCAGTCCCCAGCAGGCTGACGATCAGGATCGACCGCTGCCGTTTCGTGAGTTTGGAAATCGGATTACTCATGATTTTTCCCATCGGGCGAGGTTCCAGCGGTAAGATTCCGTCTGGTCGATGCGCAACGGCAAACCCCGCCAACGCGCATCGCAAAACATCAAGAAACACTGAGAAACGCCGAACTCAGCGGATGGGCGGAGACATCAAAGCAATAGCGCTTGATGGAGAAGATGCAGCCGAACGGGCCGGGGGAAGGCATCCGTACGAGAAAAGGCTGCTTGCTCGCCGCCCGGGGGCCGATCGTTCGGGGCCGCGTATGAGGCAACGGCGGACGGCTGGGCGGTCAGCGAATCCGATGTGTCCTCCGATTCCACTCGCGTGAACTCGCACCGGGTGCCTTCGCATCCGTTGTCGGTCGGCTGCCGCTGGCCGGGTTGATCGCAGTGCCCGTCGTGGTGGTCGCACGGACAGGCGTTCTCGCCCGTCGAAACGGTCCCCTCAGCCTCCGCATGAGCGTGGTGCAGACAGCACCCGAACACCAAATGCACGAGCACCGACCCAAAGGCAAGTTGGAAGAGGAATCGCTGCACGAAGGCCTCTGCACGAGAGTGAAGCATCATTTTCGCCAATACTACCACCATCCTTCGGGCCAAACAACCCCCCGATGGAGACAGCGACGGCCCCCGCGCCAGCCGTTCTATCGCATCGAGCGGCACGCCCGCGCAGTCCCATGGTGTTAATCGGCCTCCATTCACACTGAGGACCAGGGTAAATGGGAAGTTTAGGAGACTGCGTCCACCCAGGGAAGTACTCTGGGCGACCGGCGGAAAACTACTTACCGACAGTTTTCGTAGCCGGATTCGCAAGAATTCGGTTCTTCGCATTACAACTGAATTCTTGCGAATCCAGCTACGGGTAAATCACTTCCGGCCGATCACCCTGCGGCAAAATCACCAGGATTCGTGCCGTTGCTTGCCACCTGCCTTCAGGCAAATCCGGTTGGCATTTCGCGGCAATACTTGCTAGCTTGATGGTTCGAGTCGCTTGCCGGCGACGTGCCATTCCCGACGAAAACCCACCGCCATCATCAAGGGAGAGACTCATGATTCTGTTCCCATCGGCTCGCGCGTATGTTGTGAAGCTTATCGCTATGGTTGCCGTCGTCTTGGGCGGCTTGGTGCTTGGCAGACCAGGGCGTGCTGCCGTGCCGCCGCCGCTGGTCACCGTGGAAGTACAAAACACCTCGGGGCAGTCGCTGCGCGACGTGCCGGTGACGTTTGGACAAGTCTTCAAGAAAGGCGACGTGGGGCGGGTCACCCGGGTCTATTGCGACCCTTTCGGCGATCGCTTCGTGCAAATCGATCCGAAACGCACGTACGACGACGGCTCGCTGCGATACGCCGTCATCTCGGCGATCTTGCCGGAACTGCCGCCCGGCGGATCGATGTCGCTGGAGCTTTCCAGGGACGCGCCCCGGCTGAACATGCGCCCGCCGGCGATCCCGCTGAGCGAGCTGCTGGGGACCGACTTCGATGCCGTCGTGACGCTGACGTTTCCCGACGGTGCGGTCCGCAAGGCCAGCGCCCGAAAGATGCTCGTGCAAAGCGGGCAGCAGGCGACCACCTGGCTCGCAGGCCATCTGGCCACCGAATGGCTGATCGCCGGGCCGCCGACCGACAAGGACGGCCAGCCGGACGAAGATTTGCAGGTGCAGTTCCAGGTCCGCGCGTACGCCGGCTGCCGGCGGGTGCGTGTTTCGGCCGTGGTGGAAAGCTGCTGGAACACCTGGGCCGGCAACATCCGCTACGACGCGGCCGTGACGGTCGGCGGCAAGGAAGTCTTCTCGAAGAAGGCCGTAGACCACCGCCGCCTGTCGCGATGGCGCAAGGTGTTCTGGTGGGGTGACGGCGAGCCGGGCGTCCACGTCGTCCATGATTTGGCCTACCTTTCGGCCACCGGCGCGTTGCCCAACTACGATCGGTCGCTGCCGGCCTTCGAATCGGATCTGTCGAAGGAACGTCAGCTTCAGATGGAGGGACCGCGTTGGGAAATCATGGGCCAGGGCTCGCTCACCGCGTACATGCCCACCACCGGCGGCCGTCCGGAAATCGCGCCCTATCCGACCTGGACCGTGCGCTATCTCTTGAGCATGGACCCGCAGGCCAAGGCACTGGTGCTGGCCAACGGCGATCTGGCCGGCTCGTGGCCGATCCACGTCCGCTCGCGAGAAACAGGACGGATCATGACCCTCGACGAGCGTCCCGAGTTCTGGCTCCGCGGCTACCAGCAGAACCACGACAAGCCCGAGTGGAAACCCGACCGTCACCCGCCCGGCCCCGATCAGGTCAAGCTTTCGCCGGACCAGGCCCATATGGGCTCGTTCGCCTACGTGCCGTACCTGGTCACCGGCGACTATTACCACTTGGAAGAGGCCTATTTCTGGGCGAACTACTGCCTGTTGAACGCCTGGCACGAACCCCGCCGCAAGGCCGAGGGCATTCTCAACGGGCAGATCCGCGGCGACGCCTGGTCGTTGCGCAACCTGGCCGACGCCGCCTGGATCGCGCCGGACGGCGATCCCGAGGCGAAGTACTTCGACCAGAAGATCCAAAACAACCTGGCCGACCGTGTTCGTCGCATGTACGGTCCGCCGGAATACAACAAACTCGGCTTTTGGGGTATTCGCACTACCAGTGACGCTCGGATTCAGAACCCGGCCAATCCGCGGTGGATGATCGTCGCCCCTTGGGAACACGACTACCTGATGTGGAGCCTTCACCATCTGGTCGAGCTGGGTTACGCCGACGCCGCGAAGGTCCGCGATTTCCTGTTGCGATGGCGGATCGGCACGTTGACCCACGCCCCGGATTTCGACCCGAGGCTCGCCACGCCCTATCGTTTCGTGGTCGGCGAGCAGGCCGAAGACAAGACGGTGGTCTTTTATGAAGACTGGAAGCGACTCCATCAAGAGAATCTTCGGCTCAACCGGCCCGAATTGCCCGACCGGGGCAACGACTACGCCTATTCGGCACGCGGAGCCGTGGTCTGTGCCGTCGACGCCGGATATCCCAAGGCGGCCGAAGCCCTCGAGTGGCTCGAAGCCCGGCTCCCGGACCTCCGCGGCCTGATGGTCCGCAACCCGGCTTGGGCGATCGTGCCCGGCGGAAAGGTCGCTCCGTTGCCCTCCGGGCCTCCTCACGGCAAAATAGGGGCATGATCATCACCATCGACGGACCTGCCGGAGCCGGAAAGAGCACGGTTGCCAGGGCGCTGGCCCAGCGGCTGGGATTTCGGTTCCTGGATACCGGCGCCATGTACCGGGCCGTGGCGTTGGCCGCAGTGCGACGGGGGGTCGACTGGGACCAACCGGAGCAATTGGCTCGGTTGGCCAACGAGTTGGACATTTCGGTTGCGGGAAATAGAATTCTGTTGGACGGTGAGGACGTTACCGAAACAATCCGCAGTTCGGAAGTCACGGCCGTGACCCGTTTTGCGGCCGACAACCCCGAAGTCCGCCGGCACCTGGTCCGATTGCAGCGAGCCGAGGCGGCCGGCTGCGACCTGGTGACCGAAGGCCGCGACCAGGGCACGGTCGTTTTCCCCGATGCGGCGTGCAAGTTCTTTCTCACCGCCGGGCCGGAAGAGCGGGCCAAGCGGCGCCTGCGGGATTTGCAGGCCCAGGGCGAGTCGGCCACGCTGGAACAAGTGCTCGATACCCAAGAGCGTCGCGACCGGCAAGATGCCACCCGTTCGATCGGTCCGCTGGCGGCCGCCTTCGACGCCGTCGAGGTATGCACCGACGGAATGAACATCGACGAGGTCGTCGCGGACCTGGAATCGCTGGTTCACACGCGGATGGACCGTTAGCGGTTGCGCAAGAATAACGTTGTACACTTTTTGGCGAGGGTGGCACGCCCTGAGGAACGAAGGGCGTGGAGAACCTGCCAAACCACGCCCTTCGTTCCTCAGGGCGTGCCACCCCATTGAACAAGTTGTTTCTGCGCGGCCCCTTAGGCCGAGGCCACGGACCATGGCGAGGCATTCGTTGCCCAATCGAATCTGGTATCGAACCCTCAAAGGGGGCTGCCAACTCGTGGCGGTCCTGGCTTATCGGGTTCGTCACACCGGCATGGAGAACATTCCGGCCGAAGGGGGTGTGCTGGTCGTCTCGAATCACCAAAGCTACTTCGACCCGCCCTTGGTCGGGATTGGCACGCCGCGCCGGATGAACTATCTCGCGCGGGATACGCTGTTTCGATTCGCCCCGTTTCGATGGCTGATCCGCTCTCTGGACGCCATTGCGATCGACCGCGAGGGGCTCGGCTTAAGCGGTATGAAAGAGGCGTTGCGCCGGCTGAAGTGGGGGGAAATGGTGCTGATTTTCCCCGAGGGAACACGCTCCCCCGACGGTGAAATCGCGGAGTTCCTGCCCGGCTTCACGGCGTTGGCGGTTCGCTCCCGGGCGGCCATCTTGCCGGTGGCAATCGAGGGGGCCTGTGACGCATGGCCGCGAGACCGGAAATTGCCCGGCCTCGGTAGGATTCGCGTCCACTACGGTCAACCTATCTTGCCGGGGCAAATCGGCGATTGGGACGAACGGGAATTGGTTCGGGAAGTGGAGCGGCGGGTGCGCCAGTGTCATGCGCGGGTCAGGGAGCCTCGGGGCCCTGTGAGGCGCGGTGGATGCGTAACCCGCTGAAGCACCACATTGGGGGGGGCGGGTCGCAGGAAATTCCTGATTCCTCGGGCAAAGGCTCGGAATCCCTGCTGCAAACGGCCCGGGCGCAATTGTCGGGGCCTGGACGCTCTGCTATATTACTGAGTTCCCTCGATGGCCTTTGGTGAGTTTCTCGCGTAGAGAAGCGGGGCGGACGAGGTGTTTTCTACGTTTGGTCGCGGCGGCACGGCAGAGTGCGAGACCGGAATCATGGCCGATCTCCCCGCTGACCGCCAAGCCAGGGTTTTCACGAAACAAGTTCATGGTTAATCGCAACCTAATTCGAGGACTGGATCTCAGCGAAGAAGAATGGCAGCAAGAGCTTGACGCCGCTCTGGAGGGTGTTCCCGCGGAGGAAATCGAGTGGGGAGCCCAAGAGGTCGTCGTCAACCAGATCGTCGACGGGGAGGTCCTTCGCGTCGAAGGAGACTTCGTGCTGGTCGACGTCGGCTACAAGAGCGAAGGGATCATTTTCCGCAACGAGTGGGATGAAGACGAGCCCCCACCGGAGCCCGGACAACACGTCAAGGTCCTCATCGAAGACGTGGAGGACGTTTACGGGCTGGTCGATGATTCCCGCGGAATGATCAGCCTCAGCAAGAGGAAGGCCGAGAAGATCGAGGCCTGGATCCAGGTGATGGAGAAGGTCCAGGAAGAGGACGTCGTCACCGGCCAGGTCACTCGCAAGATCAAGGGCGGTCTGCTGGTCGACATCGGGGTCAACGTCTTCTTGCCGGCCAGCCAGGTCGATATCCGCCGGCCGGCCGACATCGGCGACTACATCGGCCGCACGATCCAATGCCTGGTGCTGAAGATCGACGAATCTCGCCGCAACATCGTGGTCAGCCGCCGGGCCTTGATCGAGGCCGAACGGAAAGAGAAACGCGATCAGTTGCTCCAGGACCTGAAAATCGGCCAACGCCGCAAGGGCGTGGTGAAGAACATCGCCGATTTCGGCGCGTTCGTCGACTTGGGGGGAATCGACGGCCTGCTGCACATCACCGACATGAGTTGGGGCCGCATCTCGCATCCCTCGGAAATGGTGTCGATCGACCAGGAGATCGAGGTGCAGATCCTGCACATCGACCGAGAGAAGGAAAAGGTCGCGTTGGGCCTGAAGCAGAAGACGCCCAGCCCGTGGGAACAGGTCGAAGAACTGTACCCCGTCGGCAATCAGGTCCGCGGGACGGTGGTCAACGTGATGACTTACGGTGCGTTCGTCAAACTCGAAGAAGGCATCGAGGGTCTCGTCCACATCAGCGAAATGTCCTGGACGCGGCGGATCAGCCATCCGAGCGAACTGGTCCAGATCGACGACGTCATCGACGTGGTCGTCTTGGGCATCAACAAGGAGAAGCAGGAAATCTCCCTGGGAATGAAGCAGACCCAGGTCAACCCGTGGGACCAGGTCTTCGAGAAGTACCCACCCGACAGCGTCGTCAAGGGAACGGTCCGCAACCTGACCAATTACGGGGCCTTCATCGAGATCGAAGAGGGCATCGACGGCCTGCTGCACGTCAGCGACATGTCCTGGACCCGCAAGATCAGCCATCCCAACGAGGTGGTCGGCAAGGGCCAGGAAGTCGAGTGCCGCGTGCTCTCGGTCGATCAGAATCGCCGCCGAATCGCCCTGGGATTGAAGCAACTGGACGAAGACCCGTGGGCACGAGACATTCCCTCGCGGTTCCAGCCGGGCCAGATCGTCAAGGGGCCGGTTACCAAGATCACCAACTTCGGCGTGTTCGTCGGGCTGGAAGAGGGCCTGGAGGGCTTGCTGCACATCTCCGAACTGGCCGACCACAAAGTCGATAACCCCGAGGAAATCGTCAAAGTCGGCGAAGAGATCGAAGTGAAGATCCTGCGGGTGGACATCGACGAACGGAAGATCGGCCTCTCGCGCAAGCGGGTGGAATGGGCCGAAGAAGCGGAAGCCGCGACGGGCGAACCGGCCCCGGCCGCCGCGCTCGGTACGACCGAATTGAAGGGTGGCGTGGGCGACAGTTCCGGCCCGTTGATCAAGCCTTTCACGCCGGCCGTCGAAGAGGCGCCCGCAGCCGAACCGGAGAAGACTGCCGAAGCAGAAGCCCCAGAACCTGCCGAAGCAGAAGCCCCAGAACCTGTCGAAGCAGAAGCCGAAGAACCGGCAGCCGCGGTGCAAGAGGAATCGGCAGAATCCGGCGAACCCGCTTCCGAAGAACCCTCGCAGGCCGAACAGCCGGAAGAATCCGAGAAGAACGAGTAGGCCCGACCTCGAGTTCCAAGTAGCCGAACGAACGGTTTTTCTACGACCCCGCCGGTCAATACCGGCGGGGTCGTTCTTTTCGCTATTGCCCGAAACTCGCGCACATTCGCCCCACCTCGTCGACTGTGCGCTTCTTTGCAGAAACCTTGCCGTCTGCGTCGATAGTGGTGTTTGACTGCACTGCAAATGCCTACTGACGGTACGTACCCCGCGATGACAAAAACACGACGCAAGCCATCCTCCTCGGTACAGTCTCCGCTGGAGACCTACCTCCGCGAGATCAACGAAACGGCCCTGCTTTCAGCCGACGATGAGCACGAGTTGGCCGTGGCCATCGGCGAAGGCAATATCCAGGCCCGCGACCGGATGGTCCGCGCCAACTTGCGATTGGTGGTCAACATCGCACGGGGATATACCGGCAAGGGCTTGGGGCTGCAGGACCTCATCGAGGAGGGAAACCTGGGTCTGTTGCGCGCGGTCGAAGGGTTCGACCCGGCGATGGGGACCCGATTCTCCACCTATGCCAGCTACTGGATCAAGCAATCGATCAAGCGGGCGCTGATCAACACGGCCAAGACGATCCGGATTCCGGCCTACATGGTCGAGTTGCTCTCGAAATGGCGACGGGGAAGCAACCGGCTGGCCGAAGAACTCGGCCGCACTCCCACGCCGGAGGAAGTCGCTCGAATCCTCGGCCTGCCCAAGAAGAAGCTGCCGATCATCAAGAAGGCCATCCGCATCTACAACCTCACGCCCCAGACCGATCAGGCCGAAGCCGGTTGGTCGCTCGGCGAGATGGTGATGGACGAGCGGGTCCGCAATCCGGAAGAGGAACTGGTCGAACACGACAACCTCGCCCAGGTCATGCGGCTCTTGGAGACCATGGACCCGCGCGAAGCGACGGTCTTGCGGATGCGCTTCGGCCTGGCCGACGGCGAACCCCGCACGCTGAAGGAGATCGGCGAGACGCTCGGGCTGACCCGAGAACGCGTCCGCCAGATCGAGACCGAAGCCCTGGCCCGACTGGCCGAAAGCCTCGGCGAGCCGGGGTAGGTTGACGGTTCGAGATTGCGGGGGCAAGGCGGACAGCAACAACGCCACACGCTTGGCGGCGTGTTGCATTGTGCCGGCGGTTTGCTACAATAGAAGGCAGACCTCTCCTCCAAACTGGCGCAAGCAGGTGTGGACATGACATTCCCAGTGCTTGTCGAACCGTGCGAAGATCAGTTCGCGGCCACTCTGGTCGGTGCGCCCCAATTGCGGGTCGTCGGCCGTACTCGGCAGGAGGCGCTCGCGGCGCTGAAGGCCGAAATCTCCCAGCGTGTCGGGCGGGGCGAGTTGCTCTCGCTGGAAATCGATACGTTGGGGGCCGCCGAGTTGGCCGGCAAATACGCAAGTGATCCGACGCTGCCGCAGATTTGTGCCGACGCTTACCAAGCGCGTGATGCCGAGCCGCGCGAATGATCGCCTTCGATACGGACGTCCTGACCGAGATCTTTCTCGGCAACGCCAAGTATGTCGAGCGTGCGGCGGCGGTCCCGGCAAGCCAGCAAGCCGTTCCGCTCGTCGTGGTCGAAGAAATCGTCCGAGGCAGGCTGAACGTCATTCGTAAGGCCGAGGCAGGCAAGGCACGAGTCACCGTGGCCCGAGCCTACGATCTTTTCCAGCAATCGCTGAGCGATTTCCAGCGACTCACCGTACTGCCGTATACGCCTGAAGCAGAGTCGCTTTTCCAGCGATGGCGGCAGCAGAAAGTCCGTGTCTCGACCCATGATCTGCGGATCGCTGCCATTTGTGCGGATCACGCTGCCACGTTGGTTTCTCGAAATCGTCGAGACTTCGACCGCGTTCCCGGACTGGCCGTGGATTACTGGGATTGAATTGGCAGCATGCTGGGGTCTTTCCCGTCCTCGCAATGCGGACAGTCGATCTGGCCATTGCCCCTGCAGTAACCGCACGGCACGCGAATCGCCACTCTGCGAGTGATCGGGACACCGCTAATCGGGTTCACGCCCACCGTTTCCGTTCGATAGGCTCGGACCGAACCGCGCGCACAGCCCGAAAACGGACAGCTCACCGCGCCGACACCGTTGCAGGTGACGCACCAACGGTCCAAGTACCTCACGGCGTCCGGCCATCCGAGCGATGGACCCTCGGCGGCTTCCAGACCCATGAACTGCCAGCCGCCGGTGCCGGTCACGGGTGGCAGACCCGCGCCGTCGGCCGGTGCCGTCTCACAGAGTTTGTCCAGCGCCTTCGACAGCGTGGGACTCAGCACGAGCCGCGTCTGATTCACCAGGTATTGCAGCCGGGCCAGATTCCGAACGACTTCCGTCGGCGCCTTCGGCGAGGCCTCCACGGCGGTTCTCCAGCTCTGGATCGCCTCCGACGTGTCTTTCAGCCGAATGCTCACCAAGGCCAGATTGTTCAGCGACGGCACGTGCGCCGGATGACGCCGCACGCACTTGGTGAAACACCGCTGGGCCGACTGCCAATCGTGGGCGTAAAGCGCATCGAGCAACCCGAGCGTGAAGTCCACCCGAAAGTCGTCCGGGTCTTGCTTCGCCGCGGCGGCCAACGTCTCGCGGGCCGTCTGGCCGGCGCCGCGTCGAATCTGCTGCCAGGCATCGGCGAGCAGGGCGGCGGCCGAAGAATCGCCGACCGCCGGTCCCGTCGCGCCGACCGGTATCCCTCCCGGCGACGGCGCGGCGGCCGACTTCAGCTCGGCGATCTCCGCCAGCCGTCTTTCGGCCTTGACTCGGGCAAGGGCGACCAGACCGGCCTCTTGTGCAGCCTTGTACCAGTGGCCCGCACGCAGCATGATCGCGTCGTGATCTTCGCCGGTAGTTCCTTGCGCCAGATCCCACCACGCGTCGGCCAGGTCGACGAGATCCGCCGCACCGCTGGGGCGAGGAGCCGGTTCCTGCACGGCGAGGGCCCGGAGCCGCTGGTCGCTGCCTTTGGCCAGATGGGGAATGCCCCGGTCCCATTCGTCCTTCGTGAAGCAGTACCAACGACCGACTTCGAGATGGGCGTCGGCGTCGTCGGGCGACGTTTGCAGGGCGGTCTGCGCCTGCTGAAACCGCTCGAAGTCCTGCGTGATCCGCTGGAGCCTGGTCTGCCGGTCGAGGGCCTCTTCGCGGAAGCCGGCGCCGCCCGGTCTGTCCGCCAACCCCACGGCCGCATCGGCCAGCGTCGACGCGAGATCGTAGCGGTCCGCCGACAGGGCCTGATCGATCACGTGGCGGGCCCCGCCCATCAACGACCCCGTCGCGGCGGCGTCCGCCTCGGCCGCAAGCCTGACGAGCATCTTCGCCTTGACGCTCAGCACGTCGACGTCGTGCTCGACCGCGATCGCGTCGATCGCATCGAACATCGTCGGCACGTCGCCGACCTCCGCGGCCAGTTCCATGGCCTTGCGCAACACCACGAACCGCTCGTCCATGTTAGCCTGGGTTCGTGCCCCCATGTTCAGCAGTTCCGAGGCCAATTCCCGCTTCTGCCCCGCCGTCCGGGCCTGGCCGAGATCGTAGACCTCGTCGAGCTGGGCAAGGATCTTCTGCTGCGCCTCGGCCGAAGGAATCGGATGCTTCGGCGTCACCGCCGGCGGCTGAACGTCGGGCGGCGATTCGGGCGGCGACTCCGGCTCGTGGCCTTGCGGATCAGGCGGCTGCTGCGAGATGCCCGGCGGCTCTTCCGGCTCGCCGTGAGGCGGAAGCACCTCGGGCGGGGAATCCTCCGGAACGGGCTCCGCGGGTTCTCCGACGGGTTGCACAAACGGTTCAATCGGCGGTTCATTCGACGGAGGACTGGCGCCGTGGCCGGCGTCGCTCTCGGGCGACTGGGCCAACGGTTCGCCGTCCGGGAGGACTGCCCAGACAATCGCGACGACGACCAGCAGCAGCCCGGCGACGGCCGGCAAGACAGTCTTCACCCATCGTCTTGTGTGCCGCTTCGCGAGCTTCTTCGGTTTGCTCTTTTCTCGCAACTGCTCGTCGTATTCGGCCTTCGGTCGAGGATTCAGCAGGCACACCTTGGCCGCCGCCACCTCGTTGAGCAGTCTTTGCGACAGCTTCGAGTGCTTGCCCGTCTGATGCGTGCGAAGGTGCATCATCTGCCGATCGGCGGCGTTTTCGATCACGCTCGGGTTATCCTCATACTCCGGGATTCCCAGCAGCCGATAGTGGTTCGCCGGTTGTTCCCGCGGCGGAATCCCCAACCAGGCATGGTACGGATCGAACGCGTCGGACATGATCTCCCCCTTTGTTCGCCTACCACCTCCAACCGGACCGAAGGTTGGCCGACAATCGCCGTTAGTATATCGGAAACGCGGCATCCAACAAAGGGGGCCCCCCAGTCACACGAAGTCACTGCTTGCCGGAGACCGTACGCGAGTCGAAAACCCGCAAGCAGTGCCGTCATCGCGAGCATATCGACGTCTTCCACGGCAAACAGCGCCACACCCAACTGGCACCCACACCCAAGCACGGGCACCCGGCGCCCCCTTTAATCCTTCAGATGTTCTTCAGTTTTTCCGCTGCAACATCGACCGCGGCCGCGACTTCGCAATTGTCCTCCCACCTGGTGAACATCTCCTTTGTGACCGTCACCTCCTTTGCTGCATCGCCGAGCATCATGTACATTCCGCCAATCTCGCACTCCCTGTGACGACCGCACTTGAAGCAGGGCGGAACCTTCGACAGGTATCTGACCGTGTCGAGCACGTTGACCTCGAACATTCCCAATGTCTTGCGGAGTTGGTCGACTGCGGAGTCGAGCATCAGCGCACCGCCGACTACGAGCACAAAGGGCTTGCCCGCGATCGGTATGTCCACATGGCGATAACCGAAAAACCGCTCGATAAACGCCCATACTGTTGCGGTTATCGTGTCGAAGTAGACGGGCGTGCCGATAACCACGGAATCGGCCTCCTTGACCTTCTGATAGTACGGCCGTGCATCATCCTCTAGCTTGCAGACCTGCGGCTTGGCGCACAATTGGACGCACCCTCTGCACCCGGAATAGTCCAGATCGGCGAGCTTGACGAATTCGACCTCGTGACCCCTCTTCTCAAGAATGGCCTTGACCATACGGTCGATGTTTCCCTCTCGTCCCACGCCGCCAGCACTGAATCCGATCACTCTCATGGAGAAGTCCTTTCTTGCGAGCTTGAACTCGAGTCATGGTAAGCCGCGTCCAGCCGGACAGACGCACAGGCATCTTCCACAATAGGGCGTCAGTCCGTTATATCGTTTGACTCTCTCCTGCCAGGGGTCCATTCTGGCATACTCCACGGCTTTGCCGCCGATTCGAATGCTCACGCTGTCATCGGAGCTTTTGGGTATTGCACCAGTCGGGCATGCCCGGGCACATTGCAGTCCACACGCCTCGGGATCGCAAAGCCGTCCGTCCTGGATGGCGTCGCCATGAAGTGGGGCGTCGGTGACGATGCTGGTCAGCTTCTGTCGGGTGCCGAACTCGGGTGTCATCAGCATCGTGTGCCAGCCGATTTGGCCCAGCCCGCAGGCCACGGCAACGTGCTTGTGCGAGATGTCTCCAGGACCACCGGGCGAAGAAAAGGGGACATTCTACTTTTCTGCAAAAAAGTAGAATGTCCTTTTCTTCGCTTTTCTTCGACCCCTTTTCTTCGATTTTTCTTCGAACGCGCGGCTTGATGGGATCGAGGCGCGATCGCTACTGGCGGCGGATGTCGATGTCGTGGGTGCCCCCGCTCGGTGAGATCTCGGCCCTCAGCGGTGTCTCGGCCGCGGAGCGATAGGTCCGGGGGACGCGGCTGACGCCGCCAGCGGAGGCCGTCGCGGCCCCTTCATCCCGAGGTGCCGTGTAAACGGCCAGGTCTTCCAGTACGATTCGGTGGCATCCTATCACCGCCCCGTCCCGTTGGTCCTCGCAGCGAAGTCGGTAACGCCCGGCCGCATCGGTCACGCCTTTAGAGGCCGGACCGGTGGTTCCTCCGGATGGATCGGGGAGAAACACAACCAGGACATTTTCCAGCGGGCGGCCTTCGATGCGGACGGTTCCCTCCACCTCGGCTACGGCGGCGTGGTGACGGCATCCGGCGGGGGCCATCGTCAAGAGCAGGACGATTGCCGTATACAGCCCCATGGTCGTGCGGTTCAGGGCCTCGGGATCCGTGGCGACCCGGTGGCGACAAGGAACGCGGAGGAGTTTCAATGCAAGATCCTGGTTCTAGGGCCGGCCGGTCGAATCCACGACTTCCCCGCCGTCGCGCGTGCTCAGAGCCTGGAGGATTGCCAAGGGCAATTCATCGTCGAGAAACCGCACGGAGCCGTCCACCATGGCGAAGTTCGCCCCTGCTGCGTGCCGGCTCCCCCATGCGCAGAAGCGGAGGTCCTCGTAGTAAGCGAAGTCCTGCCTGGAGCCCGCCGGTGGGCAGGCAGAAAGACGGTTGTCGTAGCCGAACGGCAGCCGGTAGTTGATCGGCGCGTGGCCGCTCATCGTCACGTCGACGATCCGTCTCTTGCCGCCGATCGCCCCCCAACTTCCCACCGACGCGAGCGAATCGACCCAACCGACTTGGGCGAAGGTCTCGAAATTCCGGTCGTCGTGGTCCCGTTCCCCGAACATCAAGGTCGTGGACGTCCCGTCGCGGACCATCTCGAGGCGGACCCGGTGCTGGTTCGGTGCGGGCGAGGAGGCCGGGCCGGTGGTGTGAAAAATCCCGTCGACCGTGGCCAGATCCGGAAAGTACGATCGCGTGCCGCCGTTGCCGCCGTAACTGGTCATGCCATAGTACCGACCGCCTTGGGCGATCGGGTTCGGAGCAATCAGATCGTCGGGGCAGAGCAGTCCCGGGATGACGGCGGCTGTCCGGGCTTCCGGGCCGCCCTCGGTGTTAGCCAGCGGCTCCTGATGGTTCCACCCCTCCGTAAGCGACGCATACTCCAGGTACGGCAGCAGGTACACGAACAGCGACGTGCCGCGATACGTCGGCGGGGAGGGAAAATGGGACTGGCACAGGCCCGGCGGAAAGGTCTGCTGCGAAGTCTGGAACTTCCAAGCGGCCAGGGCCAGTTGACGAAGGTTGTTCGCGCATTGCAGCCGTCGTGCCGCTGCCCGCGACGATTGCACCGCCGGCAACAAGAGCGCCGTAAGCATGCCGATGATCGCAATCACGGTCAGCAGTTCGACCAGGGAAAAAGCCGACCTGCAGCGGCGGGTCACGGCGATCTCCCCTCTTGCCCAACGACGCGGAAAAAAAGCGGCTGGTCGTCCAATTGGCCGCGACCATAGCCGGCAATCCATCCTTGCGTCTCCTCGAAGCGGAGGAATTCGGCCAACCGCGCAGCCGCCTCGACGCGGGCTTCCGGGAAGCGGCGCCGATCGGCAACCGCCACGACGTAGGGCCGCCGCAGCTCCGGATCGCCCTGGACCATAAGCACCAGTCCGGCGTTCGGCAATTTCCCGCTTCGAAACGGGATCCGGCCCACCAGCGTGTAGGCGCTCTTCTCGGCGGCCGTCGCGAGAACCTGGCGAGCCTGTTCGCTCAACATGACCGTGGTCGTGTCCGGGCTGAGCGATACCCCCGCCGCGTCCAGAACATTCCGCAGCACTTCCTGCGCGCCAAGACTGGAATGAACGACGAATGGGCTGCGGCTGTCCACGATCTTCTTCATCGCGGCAAGGGCATCGTTCATCCCCCGGACGCCGGCAGGGTCGGCTTCCGGGCCGACGATCAGCAGATCGTTCTTCAGCCACGGCTGGGGATTCACGGCGTACCCGTCCGCAACCAGATTGATGATCGTATCGCTGGCGTGCATCGTGATCAGGTCCGCCTTGCCCTCCCGGAAAACCTTCGCGATCTGACATTTCGTGCCGGACGCCACAACCTCGACCTCGTGGCCGGTCGACTCCTCGAATCGCTCGGACAGGGCCTGCCAGAAACCGGTTTCGACGATCCCGCCGATGACGGCCACCCTGACCGTCTCGGGTTCCGCGGCAAATGTCGAGGCGCAGGCGACCAGTCCGGCCAATACGGCCCCGACCGTCGCGCGACCCATCCGACGCGCCGTGGACCTCTCCTGTTTTCTTCTGCTGAGGCAGAGCAGAGTGCAAACACCCGTCAAGAAAAGCACGATGCTGCCCGGCTCCGGCACTGCGACTGCCGTGATCGACAGCGTGGGACGATACTCGGGCGTGGTGTAGTCCCGGGAGTTGCCGACGTGGGCGATGCTGGGATCCGCCGCAAACAGCCGCAGCGACACGAAATTGCCCGCAGCCACGTCGGCCAGAAAGTCCGCTTCCGGTGTCAGGGAGTAGAGGGCCGTACCTTCGGTCGAGCCGTCGAAGCCGAAGGTGCCCAGACCCCGGTCGCCGGCGCTGAGGAACGAAGAAAGCGTATCGAACGTCATGCCGTCCGTCGTCGGGGTCTTCGGCTTCCCGGTCCCTTCAAGCCAGCTATCGTTTTGCATCCAGCTAACCGAGAACTGTCCGCTCGACTGCGGGTTGAAAATCGGGTTGCCGGGATAGGCGGCAGTCAGCGCAAAGGCGACCCCTTGAATGGACCACTGCCCGGTGCCGAAGGTCGAGTCGAAGCTGCTCTTGGCCGAGGAGGCGTCGAACTGGAGAACGCTTTGGAACTCGCCTTTGGTCAGGGCGCCTGCGGCAACGGCCAAGGCTCCGGCCGCGCCGAAGTTGCTGCCGGGATCGGCAGCGGAGACGAAGGTATCAGCGGTCGGGTTGACGTCGACCGTCAGCAGCTCCGCGACGGCATCACCCCCCTGTATGGCCCAAGCGAAGGTCGTGCCGAGCCACAGAACCATGAAACGCTGTGCGAGGTGACGCATGGTTGCCTCCAACGTGCAAGAAGAACTTCGCCCTTCGGGTTGCCGACGACACGCATTACCCCGCCTGCCGTGGCCGGATCATGCGAGCACCGCCGGGTATTGCTCGGACCCCGGACTTCCCAGCCACCCGAGCCGAACGACGCTCGCCGAACCAGCGCGTCACAACGCCGGGCGGGCCGTTCTGCCCTCGGGGGCCGACAATTATCATGTTTATACTCAACTTTGCCAGTATAATAGCAACCGGGGCAACTCGCAAACGTGTGACGAATCGAACGACAGCGGTTGCCCCTTTTGAGGGGGCCCGAGCGCACTTTGTCATTAGTCCGACCTGCCTCGCTAATGACACCGTGCGCTCTGACCCCACTTACTCGCGTTTGTTCGCGTAACCCGTTGCAGGAGAATACGTTTCGCCAACGCGCCCGGACACGGCAAGTACCCATTGTTGTCGTTCGACGTTCGAACCGGGAAAAAACCGGTCGGGCGACGGGAATTCCTGGACCGGCGAAGCATGCCTCCCATTTCACCAACCATTCGCCAAACTCGGGAAAAACGCCGTCTGCCGGGCTCGCGGGTTCACACCAGCCCTTGGACGAACTCCCGGGCCTTCTTCGCTTCGGCGGCGATTTGGCTGCGATCGCCGCCGGAGAGGGTTTCGATGACCAGCGGACCGCCGGTGAAGCCGCCCGCCTTCAGGCCCTTGATGACCGCGGGGAAATCGACTCGGCCCGTGCCGGGCATCAGCGACACGTCCTTGGCGACGCGGCCGTCGGTGACCGACATCGTGAAGTCCTTCACGCACATGCCCGTGATCAGGCCGGCCACCGAGGGGAGGTCTTCGACCGGGTCGAGTTGGCCCTCGGAATAGAAGAAGATGTTGCCCGGGTCGTACCAGAGCGTGAAGCTCTTGTGGGCTACCTTTTCGATGCACTTGCGGCATTGCGGGCCGGTGGCGTTGAGCCCTCCGTGGGGTTTGAGCACGATGCCGACCTGCTTCTCGGCCGCGTAGTCGCAGACTTCGGCGACGGCCTTGTAATAGTTGTCGTAAAGGGCCGCATCGCCGGTGCCCCCGACCATCAGCGACGCCGCCCTTGCCGCCGCGCAGTGGTCGATGAGCCTCTTCAGCCCGGCGATTCCGTCTTCGAGCGATTTCTGGACCGGAAAGCCGCCGCCGTAGACGGAAGGAATGGCCAGGCCGCGTTCTTGTGCCTCCCGGCCGATCAGGTGTGCTTCCTCGGTCGTGGTATCGACGGAAATGACCAGATTCCCCTTTTCGTTCTTGGTGGTCATCAAGCCGGCGTACTTGAAACCGGCCGCGGCGATTTCGTCCAACGCGACCCGATAATCGTACTGGCTCCACGGCCGGGTGAAGCAGCCGATTTGCCACGGGCCGGGTTCGGATGGTTGCGGCAAAGCGCGGGCTTGGCGAGTCAAGAGGGACGGGGCGACAACACCCGATGCGCCAATTGCCAAAGCGCGTCGGAGGAATCCACGGCGGGAGGTTTCTTGTGAGTTGGTCACGATGGGGGCTCCTTTGCGATGGTTCATGGACGGGCGGCTATTTGCTCTCTAGCGGTATCACGCCGTCCCAGTCGGGCGGCGGGACGCGGTTGTGTTGGGCAATGTAGACGGTCAGGAAATCCTTCACCTGGTCTTCGGAGGGGATCTTTTGCAGCCACTCCAGCGCCGCCGGCCAGCGGCCCGACAGGAAGGCGTCCAATGCCGATTCGTAGAAGCGCAGGTGTTCGTCGGTCAACTTGGGGTATTCCCGCGCCGGCGGCAACAGCTCGCTGACCTCGATCTTGCCGTCCATCCCGTAGGGCCTGACGACCGCCAGTCGGCGGACCCGGGCCACGTCACCAGGCACATGTTCTCGCACCGCTTCGGCGGTCGCCTGGTCGATCAGGATCGGCGCTCGCAGGATCTTGGTCATCCCTTCCAGCCGCGAGGCCAGGTTCACGACCGGTCCGAACACGGAGACCTTGACCTGGTCCTCGGTGCCGATTTTTCCGGCGACGGCCCGGCCGGTGGCCACGCCGATGCCGGCCAGGAAGCCGGTCAAGGGGCTGTCGGGCAGTCGGGCCGTGGCCTCGAACTTGGCGCGGATGGCCAGCGCGGCGCGGCAGGTTCTGGCCACCGCGTCCTCCTGCGGCAACGGCCAACCCCAAAACCCCATCGCCGCATCGCCGTGGAAATCACCCACCACGCCGCCCTGCTGCCGGATGTGGTGGGTCATCACGCCCAGGGCCTCGCTCACGCGGTTCAGAAGCCTGATGAGATTGTCGGCGTGCCGCTCCGTCTCCCGCGCGAAGCCCCGCAGGTCGCAAAACAGCACGGAGACCTCCGTCTCCTGGGGCTTCAGCACGACCTCGGGATCTGCGGCCGCCAGCGTCTCGAGCACCACCGGCGAGAAGAACTGGCTGAGGCTGGCGTGCTGGTGTTCCAGCAGCCGCATCTGGCGGAGCGAACTGAGCATGGCCGCCACCAGTTCGGTGAACTTGACGTCTTCCCGCAGATCGGCCGGATCCGACGTGGCCGCCGTGCCCGACCGCTCCACGTTGAATCGTCCGGCGATGTAAAGTCCCCAGCCCGCACACGATTTGCCCAACACGGGCGTGCAAAAGGCCCAATCGAAATTGTCGCTTTCGGTGAAGACCTGAGAGTCGTTCGCCTCGGCGCCGCGCCAGACGTGCATCACGCTTTGTTGCTGGCGGGTGGCCTCCAGGATCAACCTCTGGCTGGGCTGAAAACTGCTGCCCACCGCCAGCCGCTGGTCCCAGTGCAACATCCGCACGGGCGGCCGCGAGTCGGCGGGCGACTCGGCTTTGCGGTCATTGCGCTGCATGCCTTCTCCCTGTTCGTCCTCGGAGATGCCGTCCGGGAGTTCGCCGTCACAAACGCCGGTAGCGGGTTCCTTGTCGGGAACCGCCGGTGTGACGGAGACTGCGGCGACCACCGCGGCGGCGTCGGCACGGGGTATGCCGGCCAACAGCATGCTCACCAGCCGGACGAACAGCTCGGCGTCGCCGGTCGCCCCGGAGATCACTTCCGGCAGGCGGCTGAGCACCTCGATCCGATGGTCGGGGTTGCGAAACTTGACCTGCTTGAGGTACTGGGCACTGTACGATTGCTGCTTGACCGGCTCGGGCACGTCGGCCGTGATGCTCACGCGCTGATCGGCCAGCGTGAAGGTGGTCTGTCCGATGACGAAGTGTTCGCCCGGCTCGAGCGCGAACCGCGTTTGTTCCTTGCCGTTGAGGAACACGGGGTTTCTGGCGCCTTCGAGCCGGGTTACCTCGAGCCGACTTCCGGTCCAGAGCACGCGAACGTGGTGTCGCGAAATGTGGTGGTCCCACGGCACGGCCCACACGCCGGCCGCGCGCCCCAACTCCACCGGCTGCCGCTGCGGAAGCGCCCGCCGCCACCGTTGTTGTGCTTCGACGCCTTGTGCGATTAAGTCGGGCATGGGTAGTGGGTAGTGGGTAGTGGGCAGTGGGTAGTGGGTAGTGGGTAGTGGGCAGTGGGTAGTGGGTAGTGGGTAGTGGGTAGTGGGCAGTGGGTAGTGGGTAGTGGGCAGTGGGCAGTGGGTAGTGGGTAGTGGGCAGTGGGCAGTGGGTAGTGGGTAGTGGGTAGTGGGTAGTGGTTAGTGGTTAGTGGTGAGTTGAGCGAGGTCATGGGTTGGGGATCGCATTCCACGGGGTAGATTCGGCAGTAGGGTGCACCGAAGCCTTGAACTTAGCTGTCGCCGGAGCCATCCAGGTCCAATGGCAGCCTCAATCAAAGCGATGTTGTCGATGGCCCCCGCGCCCATACCTCACCAATCGCAACTCGGCCCACCCCAGTCGGCCCGCACCAATTCGAACAAGCAACCACTCTTCACTGTTCCCCGCCCTCTTCACTGCCCACTGCCCACTACCCACTCAATACTTGACACTCAGTCGCGTCGCGAACCACCACAAGCTGCCCATGATCAACACGACCAGCAACAGCGCGGCCAGGCCGCGGTGGAGCAGGCCGGTCTTCAGACGACTCAGGGTGGCGCCCATGGCCGTGTCGTAGGCCTCTTGGACGATCACCAGCCAGCCGCCGTCTTCGCCCGGAATTTCCACCCGCTCCACGTAAGCCAGCCACTGCCGATCGTATCGACTCCCGTGCGAGTCGACGTCGGCCAGCGGATCGCGGTAGTCGGTCATCGGTCCGGTCACGCTGCCGGGCAGATCCTCTTCGCTAATAGAGTATTCTTTGAAACTGTCGTCAAGCTTGCCGTGCTCGGCGATCAGTTGGTCGAACAACGGATGTTGCAGGATCACGCCCTTGTAGTTGCCGTCGCGCCAGTTGACCAACACGGCGAACTGGTCGCCGCCGCTTTGCAGTTCGGCGAATTGTCCCACTTCGACCGTCAACGCCACCACGCCCAGGAACTCCCCGTCCACCGGCGAGTCGTCGAAGACTCCGGTCGAGATCGCCACGGCCCATCGGCCGGTTGCCTGCGAGGGAAAGATCGCCGAAAGCCTGGTGGGTTTTGGGGCACCCGGCTGCTGCGGACGCCACGCTCGCTCCACGTCGGCCAGGTCGGGCTTCCACGTCGGGGCCTCCTCGGCCGACCCGCCGTGGAAGTAGCTCCGCCAAACGTAGTTGTTTCCCACCGTGATCGATTTCGGATCCTCAGGCTCCGGAAGTCGGATCATCGACACGCCCCTCGCATCGCAGAGAAACCAACTGGCGACGTCCTGCGGTGCGCTCATGTCGGGAGGAATCAGCGCCTCGAATTCGCGCTGCAAGGCCTGACGGTCCGGGTTCTCGTGGAGATCGCGTCGCAATGGGTTCCGTTGCGGCGCATCCGGAGCGGATTCGCTCAGCGACTGCAGCAGCCGCGCCAATTCCTCCTTCTTCACGGTCTCCCTCAGCATTTGCTGGAACCGCCTCGATGCGGCCATGTGCCGCACGGCGCTGAAGCGGCGGTCGAGTTCGCTGGCGGCCGTTCGGGCAACGTACTGGGCGGCGAAACGGTTGCTCTCCAACGCGCGATGGGTCAACGCCGCGTCCGATTGCTGCACCGCCGTGCTGAACCCCCGCCAGGCGAACCACGTCACCACCAGCAACAACAAGGCCGGCAGCGCCGCCCCCAACACCATCATCGGCCGCTTCGCGCGACGCGCCGCCCGAACGTCCAACGCATCCAGCACGGCCTGCACGTTGGGAAACCGCTTTTCCGGATCCGGGGCCAGGCAGCGGTCGACGATCTCCGCCAGCGCCCGGTCCACGCCGCGCACCTGCCGATGGCCGGTCGGCAGAGGCGATTGCTCGATCATCTGCCGATACCGGTCCAACCGCTGCACCAGATGGGGCGTGCTCTCGAACTGCCGAACCGCCTTGCCCGTCCGGTGCGGCGGACTGCCTGCCAGCATGCAGTACAGCAGCGCCCCCAGCGCATAGACGTCCCATCGGGCGTCGGGGGCGGCCTCCAAGTCGGCCTGTTCCGGGGCCATGTAGAACAACGTGCCCAGGGCCGGTACCTGCTCGGTGGACATCCGCGATTGCCCGAAGTCGGCCAGACGCGGCTTGTCGTCCTGGTCCAGCAGGATATTGGCCGGCTTCAAGTCGCAGTGCAACACGCCTTTGCCGTGGGCGTGGACCAGCCCGACCGCCACGTCGCGGAACATCCGCACGGCCTGGTCGACCGGCAAAGGCCCTTGCTGCAGCCGTTCGGCCAGGGACCCCCGGTCCAGATACTCCATGATGTAGTAAGGCGGCTCGGCGTCCCAGCCGACCCCGAGCAGTTGGACCACGTAGCGGTCGGCAAACAGGAAGGCCAGTTTCTCGACTTCCCGGCTGAGCAACGACCAGTCGAGCCCGCTGCGATGGGCGTAGAACTTGATCGCGACCCGGCGGCCCGTATTTTGCTCCCGGGCGACCCAGACCTCGCCATACGCCCCCAATCCAAGAAACTTCTCCGGCTCGTAGCCCGGTACTTGGGTGGGGGGATGTCCCCTCTTCAGACTCATCTCCCGCGAGCGGCGCAACTCCTGGCCGCCCTGCGGTTCCGTGGGATCGGTACTCATACCGCCAATATAGCAGACAACCCCCGACAGCCGCGACCGGTTCCTGCGCCCGCCGGAGAACTGCCCTTGCCGCTGCTGGTTCTTATTGTTACTATTCTCCCCACTTGTCACCGTCGGCCCCTATGGCCCCACTTGTTTATGGGGTTCCGGGCCGACACTCCTCGCAACGCCTTCCCGATGCGATCTCCTCAGGAGAAGAAAATCATGCGACGCTCCGCCTCCGCGCGGCGGTCCTTGGCGCTTGCGCTGGTGATAATGGCTCTCACAGCGGTGATCGGTTGCGGCAACAGCAGCATGGTGCTACAAGGCCGGGTTCGCGACCTGACGAACCAGCAGGTGGCGTTGACCGGCCAGAACCAGCAACTCCAGGCGCGACTGAGCGCCCTGGACAAGGCCCATCAGGAGCAGGTGTCGCAACTGGCCCTGACGCGACAGGAAAACAAGGTCATTCAAGACACCCTGGCCGCCACCCGCGATCAACTCCGGGGGGCCAAAACCCAGCTCGAAGAGGTCCGGACGGAAAAGCAATCGGCCGACAACCAGGTCGAGGCATTGACGGCCTCGATGCGACGCCGGGGGGGAGTGATGATCACGCCGAACAACAGCCTGCTGCAGACGCCGCCGGCAATCAACCTTCCCGGCGTCTACGTCCGCCGCGACGGCAACCGGGTCCGCGTCGAGCTGCCCGGCGGCCAGTTGTTCGAGTCGGGCAGTGCCCGGCTGCTTCCCGGGGCCCCCAGCTTGATCACCGCCGCAGCCACCGAACTGCTTGCCGTCTATCCCGATCAGACGGTCGGCGTGGAAGGCCACACCGACAGCGACCCGATAACCGGCCGCGCCTTGGGCAGCAACCACGAGTTGTCCCTCGAACGGGCCAAGGCCGTCTTCGACCTGTTGGTCGGCCAAACTCGCTTCGAGCCGCGTCAACTGTTCATCATCGGGCACGGCCCTAACGATCCGGTGGCCTCAAATGCCACGCTGGAAGGCAAGCAACGCAATCGCCGCGTCGAGTTGGTGGTGTATCCGGAGCAGAGCGGTTAGAGGCTCGGGGCTGGGGGCTC
>DATLAN010000307.1:0-4687 GCA_035527455.1 Thermoguttaceae bacterium | reverse complement strand
GGTGCCCCTGACGGGAAAACGGGCCCACTCCCCGCGCGGCGGCACGAACGTCCCGTCGTCGCTCGGCGTGATCCCTCCGGTCGCGTATTTCTCGTTGCCGTCGTTGACGAACTTGCAGTAGTCCTCGTAGGTCACCTCGTATTCGTCGATATAGAAGGGGCTGATCCGCACACGGTAAGGCTCGTGCTCGGCCGGCTCCGGCGTGCGGCCGCGCCGGACGAGGAACCTGCCCGGCCTGGTCATCTCGCCGCCGGCGATCAGCACCATGCCTTCGAGCACTTCCCGCTCGGTTCGCTCGCGCGACCGGTGGATCGGTATCTGCTCCGGCTGCCGGCCCGTCTGCTCGATCAATCGCACGTAGCCCGCGTCTTTGGTGATTTTCTCCAGGCACTCCGCACAGCAGGCGTAGAGCCTCACGCCCGCGGCGTCGAGATACAGGTCGCCCTCGACCGGGTTGCCATCCACCAGGCAGACGCGCCGACCGGCCGTCGACGGTTCGCCGCCCGACGCAACCGAGATCGACCAGGCCACCACGGAAACGACTGCCAACGTCCTCCAACTGCGATTCGTCATGACCGTGCTCCCATCAGGCCGATCCAGTCGGGCAGCCGAAGTGGACCGCCACCGATGACAACAGCGTACACGAACCGGCTTCACGATGCAAACATCGGCTTGCCGGAAGACGTGGAGAACCGGAAAGCCCGCAAGCAGTGTTGACCCCGCGCGGGCGTCGACCTCCACTGCGGCAAGCTGTGCCGCACGAACAACGCCGGCGATCTTGCCAGCGAGTCCAACGACATGGTAGGATCGTTTCCGCAAGATCGACCGTCCTACTCGTCCGACCTGCCTCGCTAATGACAAAGTGCGCTCTGACCCCATTCACAAAGTGCGCTCTGACCCCATTCAGGAGAACCGATGCAAAGTATCAACTGTCGGCGGCGGGCACGGCCGAAAATCAGCCGTGCGGGAAGAACATGTGTATGGGCAACCCTACTGGTCGCCCTGGCCGCACTCTCGGCACGGAGCGCTGAAACGGCCCGGGGCGCCGCCGAAACGGCCCGGGGCGCTACGCAGCCCAATGTCATCATCGTCTGGACCGACGACCAGGGATACGGCGACCTGTCGTGTCATGGAAATCCGGTGCTGAAGACGCCAAACCTCGACAAGCTGCACGCCCAGAGCGTGCGGTTCACCGATTTCCACGTGGCGCCCATGTGTACGCCGAGCCGGGGGCAATTGATGTCCGGGCGCGATGCCGCAGCCAACGGCGCCACGGCCGTCTGCCAGGGCCGCTCCATGATCCGCGAAGGTGTGCCGACCGTGGCCGAGAGCTTTCGCACGGCCGGTTACCGGACCGGACATTTCGGCAAGTGGCACCTGGGCGACAGCTATCCTTACCGGCCGCAGGACCGCGGGTTCGACGAGACCGTGCACCACGCCGCCTGGGGGATCACGTCGCTGGCCGATTACTGGGGCAACGACTACTTCGACGATACCTATCGACACAACGGAACGTTGCAGAAATACGAAGGCTACTGCAACGACGTGTGGTTTCGTGAAGCCATGGCGTGGATGAAGCAACGGGCGGACAACAAGGAGCAATTCTTCTGCTACCTGGCCACCAACGTCCCGCACGCGCCGCTGAACGTCGAAGCGAAGTACTCCGAGCCCTACCATCGCAAGTTCGACGGGAAGGACGTTCCCGCCGGCTTCTATGGGATGATCGCCAACTTCGACGAGAACCTGGGCAAGCTCGAAGAGTTCCTCCGGGCCAGCGGGCTGCGCGAGAACACGCTGTTGATCTTCATGACCGACAACGGCAGCGCCAACGGCCAGGCGGTCGCGATCCACAACGCCGGCATGCGCGGCACGAAGACGACCCTCTGGGAAGGCGGGCATCGGGTGCCCTGTTTCGTGCGATGGCCGGCCGGCCAACTGGGCGAGCCGCGCGACATCGACCAACTGACCCAGATCCAGGACCTCTTGCCCACGCTGACCGACCTGTGCGGTCTGCAAAAGCCGGAGGCCGCCGTCTGGGACGGAACCAGCCTGGCCGGGCTGCTCCGCGGCACGCGCGATTCGCTGCCCGACCGCAAGCTGGTCGTGCAGTACGGGGCGGACCTTCAAAAATGGCGTGCCTGCGTGATGTGGAAGAAGTGGCGGCTGATCGACGGCAAGGATCTGTACGATCTCGAGACCGACCTGCACCAGTACAAGAATGTGGCCGATCAACATCCCGAGGTTGTCAAGGCCATGAGCGACCACTATGAAGAATGGTTCGCCGCCGTGGAGCCGTTGTTCAACGAGACACGCTACATCCATCTCGGCTCCGAGCGACAGAACCCGATCATGATGTACTCCTCCGACTGGCAGGGCGGCTATGCCGACAACCGTGGTGGGCTCTCCGCGGGCTCCGCGACGGGTAAGTGGCCGGTCGTGGTGGAGCAGAGCGGCACCTACGAGGTGAAGCTGCGACGCTGGCCGCCCGAGGCCCAAACGCCGCTCGGCGGCAAGGCGGAACTGAAGGACAGCCAGGCGAACTTCGGCCAAGCGCGTCCGATTGCCAAGGCACGCCTGAAGGTCGGCGGCTTCGATCGGACCATCGACTGTCCTCCCGGGAGCACCGTGGCGTCCTTCACCGTACCCCTCCAGGCAGGCAAGACCACGGTAGAGACCTTTTTCCTCGACGAGAAGGGTGAGGTGCTTTGCAGCGCTTTCTACACGCAAGTCGAACTGGCGGATCAGTGAAGTGACACGAAGTTTGCCGTTGTCCGAACGTGGGCGACGTTGCCTGGTATTGTGAACCGGCTTATACCGGTTGTCAGTCAGTGAGGCTTGCCAGCCGAACCGGAAACCGATCGGCTTGGGCCGCGTCGTACGTATAGGTCGTCCGCTCGGCGGAATCCTCCATCACCAGCCGGTTGCCTACCGAAAAGCGGAGAAGCTTGACAACGCCATGCTCGGCTGCGAAAATGCGGTAGAGTTTTACCGCACTTCGGCGGTCGAATACCTGTTGGACTAAGACACGAGATATAGGCAATGAACTACGCAACCATACCGTGAATGCAAGGGCAAGAGGTCGCCGGTTATGGGTGTTCTCTGTCGCGTGATTGTCAGTGCCATAGTATTCCTCTGCTGGATTGCAGGGGACACCTCCCGGTCGGTTTCGGTAGAGGCGCCTGGTTCCGAGCGGCCGAACACGGCCGTATCTTTGGGGCCACCGCTCGCCAATCAGCTTGGCCAGGACACCATCGATCGGTCGGGCGGACCGGAGTTGACGGCGGCCCAGCGCGAGCTGGTGCAGCAACTTGGCGACGCATCGTACATCGTGCGCGAGGAGGCTGCAGAGGAACTCGCCCGTCAGGGATCGGCCGCAAAAGACGTCCTGACGGATGCCCTGGCCGATCCGGACCCCGAAATTCGCTGGCGGGCCCGTTTGCTTCTCCATCGCATACCCGAGGCGGCGCAGGCCGAAGACGCCGACGATCGACTCGCCGCCCCGGGGCCGACTGCCCAACAGCGCCAACTGGTTCAACAGCTTGGCCACCCCTCGTTCTTCACGCGCGAACGTGCCGCGGAGGAGCTTGCGAGTCAGGGAGTGGCGGGAAAGGCCGTGCTGACGGAGGCGCTGAAAGATCCGGATCTCGAGATTCGTATGCGGGCCCGTCGGATCCTCGACGGCGTGTTGCGAGACGAGTTCGAGGCCGGACTGGCAGCGTTCATTGCCGGCGTCGATGGGAAGGAACAACGTCGTCTGCCGGGATGGACAAGGTTCAAGGACCTGGTCGGCGACGGTCGCGATGCCCGAGAGATGTTCGCCAGGATGATCCGATCCGAGGGGTCGTTGTTGTCCGCTTACGAGAAGCAATCGCCCGAACTGCCGACGTTATGTGCTGCTCGCGTTGCCTGGGTGCAGTCGTACGCCGCGAGCGGAGACCCCAACGCACCGGTCGCTCCACCGGAGACAATGGCCACGCTGCTGTTGATCGGCTCGGACGAAACTCTCAAGGATCACTCGCGGGGCCTGAGCCAACTGCATCAGTTGTTGAGCCAGCCGGCGGCGCTGCAGTGGATCGGGCCCCCGGACCACTCGTCCATTTTGCGGACCCTGCTGGAAAAGTGGGCGGCTTCCGCTGCTTCGGCCGGATCAACCTACGGCATGGCGCTGGCGTTGAAGTACGATCTCACGGAGATGGGATTGCAGCAGGCCGCGAGGTTCATCGATCAGGAAAAAACGTCATCCTCGACGCTCCAATACGCCGCTATCACCGTCGGCCGGTTCGGGGGCGAAGAGCACATTCCGTTGTTGACGCCGCTGCTCGAGAATAAGACGGTCTGCCATCGATGGAGCAGTCCAACGCTGAAGAAGGACGGTATGATCAATATCGAAGTGCGTGACACGGCGCTCGTCGCGTTGCTGCACATGACCGGCAAAGATCCCGGAGAATACGGTTTCAAGCTGCTCAAAGAGAACAAGGAGACTTTGTACTACGTTCACACGTTCGGTTTCATCGATGAGAAGGAGCGCGAGGCGGCCCATGCGAAGTGGGCCGCGGAGTCGAAGCCGGACGAGAAGTGATTCGCGTGAGGTCGATTACCTGTGCGCCGTGCAAAGGCGGCGATTTTCAGTGCGTGCAATTCTCACTCGGCGACGAGTCGCTCCAGCCGGCAGCAGTCCACGAAGAGC
>DATLAN010000306.1:0-13125 GCA_035527455.1 Thermoguttaceae bacterium | reverse complement strand
CAACTCCAGCACCGCCACGTCTTCGCCGTCGAGCGTCAACGCGGCTTCGCCGTCGCGCCACGGGATGATCCGCCCGCCGACCAACTCCCGGCTCGTCTCGGGCGTCGAACCCTCGGCGCGGATCGTTACCGTGCGGCGCTGCGGGCTGTCGTTGAAGACCGTGAGGTAACGGCTGCCGAACCGCTCCACGTAGACGTGCTCGTCGCTCGAACGGGCCAAAGTCACCGGCTCCCAGCCCGCCTCGGCCACCAGCTTGCACAGCGGCACGTACTTCTTGAACAACGGCCGATCGCGATCGTAGAGTTCCCCTCGGGTGAAGTAGTGGCCCTGCGAGGCGTTGTGGCTGAAGAAGCCCGGGAACATGCCGTAGGCCAGCGATCGCTTCATGTACTGCTCGACCCGCTCGTGCGAGAAGTCCTCGAAGCGGGTGTTCATCAGGAAGCAGTAGGGCTTTCCCTTGCACATCGCGCGGCGGTAGAGCAACTCGGCGTCGGACATCGGCTGCCAACTCCCGCCGGGATTCCAGTTGGTCTCGGTGCCCATCACTTCGAGCATCGGCGCCAGCCAACACAGCCGGGTGGGCGCGCCGTTGGCCATCATCAGCTTGCCCATGCCGTGCACGTCGTCGGCGATCGCGCGAACGTACTCGAAGACGACCAGCCCGCGGAAAATGGCCGGGCGGTGCTCGTCGAGCGAGAACGTCAGCGGCGTTTCGGCGGCGGCGAAATGGTCGCGGCGGAAATCGAGTTCCTCGGTCATGTAGCCTTCGCTCGAATCGACGTATTCGCCGTCCAGATCGCCGGTGCGCTCTTGGCCGTAGAACCGCCGGCGGATTTCCGCGCTCCACTTGGTACGGAAGTCGGTCACCTCGCCGCGAACGCCGGGCATCGAGTTCATGCTCCAGGCCGCGCCGTCGCACCAGGGCGTGTCGCGGAATCGGGCGGCGAGTCGGCCGGACGCGTCGTGGAACCCGCTGCTGAGCAGGGCTTGTGCCCGATCGTTACCCTCGGCCGCGAGACGTTTGGCCTCGTCCACGGCCGCCTCGATCGTCCGCGGCATCTGCGGCGGCATTCGCATCCACCAGGTCATCGGCTCGGTGTAGCGGAAGGTGATGATGCCCTGCTCGTCGTCCCAGCGGGTCTCATTCGTGCCCTCCTTGAACCGGAAACCGAAATCCTCCCAGCCCTCTACCTGGCTGATCTTGGCGAACGGCATCCATAGGCCCTGGTCCGGCGTGCGGCAGCGGAAGTGCTCGGGGAACAACGTGTAATAGCGGGCCAACGCGCCGCGGAAACCCCACCGCGGATCGAACGAGAACCGGCAGAACCGGACGTGGGCCGAAGGTTTCTCGGGCGTCAGACCGATGTCGTACGCCAAGAACAGCTCGCTCGTGCCCGCGTTGTAGCCGATGCGATAGAAGGCCGGACGGCTCATGTCGATCCCCAAGCACACGCCGTCGGTCGCATCGCCCACCGCGGCGAGCGGATAGCGCGACAGCCGGCCGTTGGCCCCGACGCGAAACCGCCCGGCGTCGATGTACTCGCGCCGCGGCTCGATGGTCGTGCTTCGCCGCGGGTCCTGGAACCATTTCAGTTCGTCGCCTTGGACGGGAACCGCGTACAGAAGCGTGACGGCCCGGTCTTTTCCCGTGGTGTCGGAAAGCGTCGCCTCGAAACGGGTGACGCCGTCACGTGCGGACGTCTTCCAATCGAGTTTCAACCCCAACGCTTCCTCGTCGAGGAAGACGAAGTCGGACCCGGCCGCCACGTCGCGGACCTGAAAACCTTCCCGGGCGGGCCCTTGCGGCGTGATCGCCACACCGTCGAACGTGCACGCGCCGGCCGGCGTCTTCACCAGGTGCAGCGTCGGATCGCGGAAAAACGCCTTGCCGCCGTGGCCGCGAAAGAGCATGTAGAAGCTCAGCCGCTTGACTGGCTTCTCGGGCAAGACGAACACCTGACGACGCTGCCAATCGTGGGTGCCGACGTCGAAGCCGGCCGCCTGGCCCCAGAGGTGCGTGCCGTCCTGAAACTCCAGATCGAGATAGACCGAGTAGTCGTTGTCCGGCGAGCCGGTGACGCCTTCCGCCCGACTGAAGGCCACCGCGACGATTGGCTCGGGCACCGTCTGGTCGAGTTCGACCGTCTGGCCCGCGCCGCGCTGGGCCGTGCCGTCGGGGCCGTTGTCGCAGACGAACAGCTCGCCTTCACGCTCGAAACCCGCCTGCCACGGCCGCCAGGCGTCGCTCCCGAGCAGGCTTTCGGCCGTTTCCCGGACCTTCAGCACGGCCTTGGCCACCGGCTCCTCGGCCCGGCCGACGGCGGTGGAGAGAAGACCGATCAACGGAAGCAGAAGCGAAGTGCGCATCGCAGGAACTCCGATCTTCAACAACCGCACCGCGAGCCGCGGGGCTTGTCCCCGCGCAATTCGGCACGGCTTCACACTGTTTTGCGGCGTTTGACGCTGTTCCGCGCCGGGATAAACCCGGCGGCTCGCCGATAAACCCGGCGGCTCGCTGGTCAATATGCCGGCTCGTCCGGCGGACGATCGGCAAGCGGCTATTGGATTTCGAAAATCGCTTCGATCTCGACCGGCACGCCCAGCGGGAGCGAGGCCACGCCGACGGCGCTGCGGGCGCCGACGCCGGCTTCGGGGCCGAAGACCTCGGCGAACAACTCGCTGCACCCGTTGATCACGGCCGGCTGCTGGTCGAAGTCCGGCGTGCAATTGACCATGCCCAACACCTTGACCACGCGGCGAACCCGGTCGAGGCTGCCCAGCTCCTTGCGCAAGGTGGCCAGAATGGCCAGGCCGGTCTGTCGTGCGGCGTCGTAGCCGGCCTGGCGGTCCAGTTCCGCGCCGATCCGGCCGGTCACCAGCGACCCGTCCGGCATCACGGGAAGATGGCCCGCCGTGTAGGCCAGGTTCCCGACGACCACCAGCGGCCGATAGACGCCTTTGGGGTCGGGGGCCGGAGGGAGTTCGAGGCCGAGTTCGGTGAGTTTGGTTTCGGGGGACATGGGGGTTTTTCTTGCGAAGCCGCGAGCGGCTACTTTTTTCCGTGGAGCTTGAAGTCGTCCCAGTTGCCGTTGTCGTCGAACGAACCGATGCCGACCTGACCGCTGCCGAACGTCTTGTCGACGGCGACCATCACGGGCTTGTCCATGTCGTCGAAGTAGATCTCGATCGTGCCGTCGCTCACACGGCGGACGATCTTCACGTTGTGCCAGTCGTCGTCCCAGGGGATGCCGGGCGACTCGTTCTTGGTGATCCACACCCGCGGCGCGTCGTTGACGATCATGATCTGGCTGGAGTTCGGGTCCGGCCGCATGCCCAGGTGAACGTAATAGAAATGTGCCGGGTCCCGGTAATTGAAGAACAGACACATGTCGCGGTGGGCGCCGGCCCCATTGTTCGTGCTCTGCACCTTCACGGTCAGGACGAAATCGCTTACGGCGACGTCTTTGACCAGCGAGATGTTCAGCGGGCTGCGATGCGGCGGGCTGTACTTGCTGTTCTTGAACTGGTTGTAGACCTTCCCGCCGTCGGTCTGGGCGATCTTCCAGGCCTCCGCGTCGGTCGGCTGCCAGTGGTCGGCCCCCTTCTCGAAATCGTCCTCGAAGACCAGCGGCAAGTCGGTCGCCTCGGCGGCGATAGCTTGAGTTCCCGTCGCGAGCAACAACAGACAGGCAAGAATCGTCAGGCAACGTAACATTTTGGCGTCCTCCAGGGTAGAAAACGGATGGCGACTACAACATGCCATCAACCCTACCACCCCCGGCGGCGTCAGTCAATTACCTTGTTCAGCGGATATTCGACGATGCCGCGGGCGCCGGCCGACTTCAGCCTGGGGATGATCTGGCGGACGACCGTTTCGTCGACGATCGTGTTGACGTCGACCCACTGTTCGTCGGCCAGGCTGGAGATGGTCGGTTGCTGCAAGGCCGGCAGCAAGGTCAGCACCTGCTTGAGCCGGTCGCGGGGGACGTTCATCATCAGGCCGACCTTCCCTTCGGCGGCCATCGCCCCCTGGAGCATCAGGGCGATGTCGTCGATCTTCTGTTTCTTCCAGGTGTCGGCGTACGCCTGGTGGTTGGCGATCAGCCGCGTGGTGCTCTGCAGGACCTCGTCGAGGATCCGCAGGTTGTTCGCCCGCAGCGAGCTGCCCGTCTCGGTCACCTCGACGATGGCGTCGGCCAGCCGCGGCGGCTTGACCTCGGTGGCGCCCCAACTGAACTCCACCCGGGCCGTCACGCCGTGCCGCTGAAGATAACGCGTGGTCAGTCCGACGGCCTCGGTGGCGATCCGCTTGCCCTGCAGGTCCTTGACCGACTGCACGGGCGAGTCCTCGGGCACGCAGAGCACCCAGCGGACCGGGCGGCGGCTGACTTTGGAGAAGACCAGTTCGGCCACCTCATGCACGTCGGCGCCGGTCTCCACGACCCAATCGTGCCCGGTCAATCCGGCGTCCAGCACGCCGTCCTCGATGTACCGGGCCATTTCCTGGGCGCGGATCAGGAGGCATTCGATCTCGTCGTCGTCGATGGTCGGGTAATAGCTTCGCGAGCTGAAGCGGATCTTGTAGCCCGCCCGGCGAAACAGCTCGGCCGTGGCCTCCTGCAGACTACCAGCGGGAATCCCCAGTTTCAAAATATTCGACATGGCAATTACTCTTCTTCCTATTGTGAAGAGGCCCCCCCCGCAACGCAGTGCGGGGGCGTTTTGCCCCTTCGATCCTGCGCGACTCACTGCTCACCACTCTCTATATCTCCCCCCGCAACGCAGTGCGGGGGCGTTTTGCCGCTTATGATCTTGCGCCACTCACCACTCACCCCCCGCAACGCAGTGCGGGGGCGTTTTTCACTTCCGTCACTACCCACTGCCCACTGCCCACTACCCACTGCCCACTACCCACTGCCCACTACCCACTACCCACTACCCACTACCCACTACTTCCCATAAACCTCCTCCGGATCGAACACCCGACGCCCGACCACTTCGAGCCCATCGGGGGTGACCTGCCGGAAGAAGCAGCTCTGGTAGCCTTCATGGCAGGCGGCCCCACCGATCTGCTTGACCTTCAAGAGGATGGTGTCGCGGTCGCAATCGAGGTAAATCGCAGTAACTTCCTGAACATTGCCGCTTTCTTCGCCTTTGCGCCACAGCTTCTTCCGGCTGCGGCTGAAGTAGACGGCCCGGCCGGTCGCCACGGTCTCGGCGTAGCTCTCGGCGTTCATGTAGGCCATCATCAGGACTTCGCCGGAGTCGACGTCCTGGGCGATGGCCGGCAGTAGTTGGGATTTGGAGAAATCGGGGCCCGTTTCGGGTGTTCGGGGCATTCGGGAACCTCGGTCTGGAAGTCGTCCGGGTGGGTGTCGGCCTCGGCCGTTTGCTTCGTTGGACGCGGCCGGCGGGCTCAAGGTTCGCTGATCGCCCGTGCAGCCAAACTATTGAGCATAATCGTGTCATCGAAAGGTTGCCAGGGGCGGCCCGGCGGACTGGCCGTATTACCACCGGGTGGGGGAGACGACCGGTTCGATTCGCCCGCATGGCCGGTCGCGTGCCAAAGTGTCGGGTCTGCCATCGGCGGCAGCCATGTATCCAGAAAGATCGGCCGGGCCGTTATCAGTGGCGTAAATAGGCCATTTTAGGCTTCTGTGCAGGCTGGCGACGTGGCGGTCCGAAAAAGGAAACGGCGCAACGTTCTCCCTCCCGAAAGGAATTCCTGTGCCGCGCTCGCTCTCGGTTCTGTTGCCGGTCTACAACGTCCAGTCTACCATCGTCGACACCGTCCGGGAAATCCTCGACGTCGTCTCGGAGTTGACCGAACGGTTCGAGCTGGTGATCATCGACGACGGTTCCCAAGACGCCACCATCGAAGTCATCCACGAACTGACCCTGGACTATCCCCAAGTACGCGTCGTTTCTCACCGCAAATGCCTCGGCCGCGAGGCGGCGATTTGCACGGGTTTCCAGCACAGCAGCGGCGAGATCATCTTCGTGCGCGACGACCCGTCCAGCCTGACCAGCGACGCGATTTCCAGGCTTTGGCACGCGGCGCAGGAGCCGGTGTGCGTTCCGGGCACCTTGGCGGCGAGACCTCGGCGGGGGAAAGGCCAACGAAAGACCCACCATCCCAGCCGTCAAGCGGGCTACCATATGACCGACCGCCGGACGATGGAACGGCTGCACGGTTCGAGCCAACCGACCCGTCCGAATTTCCTGGGTCGCAGCAGCCTATCCCGGGGAAAAAAATAGGCCGCTGCTTTCGCATTTTGCCGCCCAGACGGGAAAGTGCCGGCTGCGCATTCTGGCATTTCTGACTGGCAAAATGTCGTTTTCGCGACACCCCCCTCCGGCGGTACTTGCGGATTTGTCGGCGGCATGATATAGTAGCACTCGAAGGCTGTGGTTTTTTCTCGTCACCTTATCGTCGCAGCCTCTGCGTTGGCTTGTCGTTTCGGAACAGTTCAAGCTTGGTTCGCGATGCTTAGTCATGGGCAGGCAGTATCGTCTTGCACCTCGGCCGGTTCTTGAAAGGAAACTGGAAGCCGGATACACGCAGATGCACTTTTCTCTCTTCTCTTCGATGTTTCTTTTCTTCTTACTGCTCACGATGAGTCGTGAAGCGGGAGGGCATTCGCCATGAGTTCGAAAAGTGATGTCTCAAGGACGGGGAATTCGGACGGAGCGAAGATCCCCGCCGGAAAGCATTCGCTGCACCGCTTGGGCACGGTCCGACGGTTGCAGGGAATCTCTCGCCGCACCGTGGCGCGGCATCTGAACGTCGAGTTGGCCACCGTAAGACGCCAGGAGCGGGAAACGACCGATCTGTCGCTGAGCGAACTGTACGCCTGGCAGAAGGTCTTGGACGTCCCGGTGACCGAGCTGCTGGTCCAAGCGGACGATCCGCTTTCGGAACCGGTGCTGAAGCGGTCCCAACTGGTTCGCTTGATGAAGACCGTCTTGGCGATCCTCGAAATCGCCGAGCAGGAGCCCATCCGTCGGATGGCCCAAACGTTGGTCGGTCAACTGACCGAGCTGATGCCCGAGTTGGAAGGCGTCAGTCCCTGGCACGCCGTGGGCAAGCGCCGCCGATACGACGAGTTCGGCGTGGCGGCCGAACGGCGGTTGTCCGACGACATGTTCATGGACCTGACGGATTGAGGATTTCGGATTTAGGATTTCAGATTTCAGATTGAGGATTTGGGGTTCGCGTGGAACGTTCGCAGCGGTGGTGGTGCTGTGAGTTCCCGATCTGAAGTCGTACGCTGCCGTCTTGCCTCTGTCGGCGAGACATCGCTCTCGCGGCGACGAGGACCATCTTGCCCCTGCTCGGGCAGTCTCGCATCTGGGGATTTCAGATTTCAAGTGTTCCCTCGCGGGCTTTCCCCGCAGTACCCCTGGAATCCGACATCGCCAATCTGAAATCATAAATCCGAAATCATAAATCCTTTCCCGCTTGACCGGCGAGGGAAAAACGGGCACGATGGTTGGGTCACCGTCACCAGGGGGTCACCCCCCGTCAACCACGACCGCGAGGTCCACCCATGCCCATCACGTCTGAAGACGTTGCCCGGCACTTCGCCGACCGCTTCGCAGAGCAACCGCGGTGGATCGTCAGGTCCCCCGGTCGGGTTAATCTGATCGGCGAACACACCGACTACAACGACGGATTCGTGCTGCCCTTTGCGATCGATCGGGCCATCTGGATCGCCCTGCGGCCTCGCGCGGATCGCACGGTGGCCGTCCACTCGATCGACTACGATCAACAAGGCGTATTCCCCTTGGACGCGCTGACCCACAGCAAAGCGGGCTGGCTGGAATATCTCAAGGGAACCGCCTGGAGCCTCGGCGAGGCGGGCTGCAAGCTGACCGGCTGGGAGGGCGTTCTGCTGGGCGACGTCCCGTTGGAGGCCGGACTCTCCTCTTCCGCCGCGTTGGAGATGGCCACCGCGCGGGCATTCGCCGTCGCCGGCGACCTCGAGTGGGACCCGGCGGGCATGGCCAGATTGGGCCAGCGAGCCGAGAACGAGTGGGTCGGCGTCAACTGCGGAATCATGGACCAACTGATCTCCGCCGCCGGAAAGGCCGACCACGCCCTGTTGATCGATTGCCGGTCGCTCGAGACCCAGCCGGTCCCCTTTCCGCCGGGCGTGGCCGTCGCCGTGCTCGACACGGGAACCCGCCGGGGACTGGTCGATTCGGCCTATAACGAACGACGGGCCCAATGCGAATCGGCCGCCGATTTCTTCCAGGTGCCGGCCCTGCGCGACGTGGATCCCGACCTCTTCCAGCGGCTGGCCCAAGGTCTGGACGACACGACCCAACGCCGCGCGATGCACGTGATCACCGAAAACGACCGCACCTTGCAGGCCGCCGACGCCATGCGGCGCGGCGAAGTCCGCGCCCTGGGCGTCCTGATGAACAAGAGCCACGAGAGCCTGCGCGACGACTACGAGGTCTCCAGCGATGCGCTGAACGCGATGGTCGAAAGCGCCCAAGCGCACAAGGCCTGTTACGGCGCCCGAATGACCGGCGCCGGATTCGGCGGCTGTGCCATGGCGCTGATCGACGCCGCGGCGGCCGAAGACTTCGCCGAAAAGACGGCAGCCGCGTACCAGGAAGCCACCGGCAACACCCCGGCCGTCTACGTCTGCCGGGCGACCAACGGGGCCGAGGTGGTTAAAAGGTGATTTCAGATTTCAGATTTCGGATTTCTGATTTCTGATGTCAGATGGACGGTGTGGACCACCGGGCTTGGCGCAGCACGGCGTTGGGCGAATCCTTCATCCGCTCGTACCACACGCTCAACAGCGAACCGTCGGCAAGCTGTACTGTGGACGGGTAGCCCAAATCGCCGGAGAAGCCGTCGTCGGAGAGGATGATCGGATCGGACCACGTGCGGCCGTGGTCGCTGCTGATCCGCGCCTGGTTGCCCAGCGGCTCGCGGCGGTGGCCGTAGGTCATCAGCAGCCGGTCGTCGCGCAGCCGCAGCAGGTGCGACGGCAGGCCCCAAACGCCGATCGGATGCGGCACCGACCAGGTCCGCCCGCCGTCGGACGATTCGCTCTGCAAGGTTTCCAGGTGGTTGGCCTGGTTGTGGTTGCGGATCTGCGCGATCAGCCGCTCATCGGCGGTTTCCACGGCGTGCAACTCGTGATAGTTCTCGTGGCTGTCGCCGTCGCGGACCGGCAGTTCGGCCAGCCATCGCCAGGTCTGCCCGTCGTCGGCCGACTCGCAGAAGCCGACGCGGTGCTTCTCGCGCCACAGGTCCTTGCCGGCGTAGAGCAGCCGCCGGTCGGCAAGCTGGATCGGCCCGTGGGGGCTGTCGACCAGGCAGTCGTAGCGTGCCGAGAAGGTGACTCCGCCGTCGGTCGAGCGGATCATCCAGACACCCAGTTCGCGTTGGCGTGCTTCGGCGGAGATGCGGCGATGGGCGGCCTGCCAGCGTTGCAGCCTGTCCTCCGGCCACGCCCCGCCGGAACCCGGCGCGATCTGCTCGGCCCGGCTGAGGATCGATTCGTACGCCAGCGAGGTGAACGTGGTCACGAGGATCGAGCCTTGGGCCGTTTCCAGCACGCCCGCATCGCGGTCGTCGATGGCCGAATCCATCAGCACGCGCGGCCAGCTCCAGGTGCGTCCCTCGTCGTCGGATCGCATCAGTTCGACGCGGCCGAAGGGACACACATGTGCCTCGCGCCCGCCGGAGCAGACCAGCAGCAGTTGCCCGTTGCGGCGACGTGCCAGGGTCGGCCAGCCGTGGTAGAGATTTTGCTGTTGGCTGATCACCTTCGTCTCATGGATTTCCGCACGCGGCGCCGCAGCCGCCCGGCGGCCCGCACCCAACACGGCGGCGATGGCCACGGCAGCGGAGCGTTTCAACATCTTTCGGCGGTTCATCGGCATGGCAGCCTCCTGACGGCTGTTGTCACAACTCACGTTGTAAACGCGGAGTGGAAAACGGGGACTGGCTCCGAGCCGCGACAGATGCCAACCCGGCGGAAAGACGCTGCCGGCTCGGTGCCTGTCCCCGTTTTCCACGGTGTCCCGGCGTCGCCGCCCGAACGGCCGGCTCATTTGCAGTGACCGCACTGATTCGCTCGTCTGCCGGCGACAACACTCCCGGGCCTCCCACCGATTCATCACCCCGCACGCGCCACAACTATACTGATATCCAGTACCGTACCACATCGCCTCTGAGGAATCAACGTCCCATCTTGTACCACCAACCCTCACCCTTCCTCTCCACCGGTGGTCTCCCCGGCCCGCAGCATCATAATCCGCGTGCCCTGGAGACCTGTTGCTGGGCCGGTGGTTGGCGTTCGGTGCCGTAAGTATTGGATACATAGTCACTTACGCCACACGCCCCGATTCCGTCGAAACTTGCGGCGTTTATCGCGTACCACCTATTCAGGTTATTTTCGCTGCAAACTTGTCACTACGGCTGCAAATCGCGGCGAGTTTGAGGTCATTTGAGCGGTCGCTATGGCCGGAGTGGTCAATCGGTCGGGCAAGGCAGGGGTGCGACGCTCTCGGAAATGCCCGTTCCGCACCTCCACAGGAGGGCGGCGGAGTCGCTTGACGCGCCCGGCCGCAGGGCGGGATAATGGGGAAGCGGAGGGAAGACGGACGGGAGAACCGGACGGTTGTCGGCGTCCTTCTGAAGAACACTGAGAACCGTCTGCTAACAGAGTTATGCTTCAGGAGTTTCTCAGATGACGTTATTCAAGGCCCTAGCAACTGTCGTAGGTACAGCGATAGGCTTCGGGATTGCTGGAACGGGCATTGGCGCCTTCCTGGGAAACTTCACCCCTGGCTTCTTCCGCCATCTGTTTCCCTTGCGAGACTTGGAGAATTTCAACCCTTTGGAACTCGGCATTGGCCTGGGCCTTGTCAATGGTTTGATCTGGGGCCTGGTCATCGGAGTGTTAGTTGTCGGTATAGTTTCCTGGAAAGAAACACGAATGTCTCGAAAGGACCAGAGAGGCGGCGATCAGGCATAACCAGTTCGTAGGGTGCGTGCTCGCACGCACGCGAAGGGGTTGAGGACCGGGCAGGATTGCGGCTTTATGGGCGCTGCAGCGTCTTGCCGACGGGCGCGGCGTGCGGGCGTGAAGGTTCCGCACATTGTAACGCGGGCGCGTGCGTGCGAGCACGCACCCTACGGGGCTGGGAGCTTTGATGGACGGACCGATGCCTTTTCTTTTGCTGCTTTGTGTCGTCGCGCTGGCAGTTCGCTTTGGCTGGAAAGCGCTGCGACATCGTCAACACATCCGACGTCACGAAAGGGAGTGCACAAATGGAGCCCGTGCCTTTGATCGGGGCGATTATGACGTCGCACTGACTGAGTTCCGCGCTTTACTGAATTGCCCCCAATGTGATCCTTGTGAGCCGGCACAAACGATGGTCGGCCTTTGTCTGCAGATGCAGGCGAAATATGATGAGGCCATTTCTGCATTCGAAATAGCTCACAAACTCGATCCGCAATCCCTAAGCCCAATCAGACAGCTGGCGTATCTGCTGGCGTGTGCCCCAGATGACGAGTTGCGTGACGGTCGGCGTGCAATGGCAATGGCCAAAAAGGCTTGTGGGATTTCCGACGATACGGACTGGGTGGGTTTGACGCTACTTGCCGGGGCTGAAGCGGAATTGGGCAGATTCGATGAGGCCGTTACAGTATACGAGCGGGCCATGTCGCTAATGCCAGAACACGAACGCGATAAGCGAAGCGATAGCCTGAAAGACCTGCGAAGCGGACTTCCATTCCGCTGCAACCCTAGCTTTGATCGCAGTCGACTCCTCAAGACATACCGAACACAAAGCGGATCATAAACGTTCCGACGATTGCACGTCGCGAAACCAGACCTGCAGCTCGTAGGGTGCGTGCTCGCACGCACGCGAAGGGCCTAAGGACCGGGCAGGATTGCAACTTTATGGGCCCTGCAACTTCTTGCCGACGGGCGCGGCGTGCGGGTGTGACGGTTCCGCACATTGTAACGTGGGCGCGTGCGTGCGAGCACGCACCCTACGGGGCTGATTCGAGAAGATCGACCGCTCAGGTCGCGACGGTGATCGGGCGGGCCTTGGTGGTCGGTTCGGGAACCGGTTTGCCGTCCTCCTTGAGGCTTTCGATGTAGAGTTCGATGGCTTCCTTCATCAGTGCTTCGGTCTCCTCCATGGTGTCCCCGCAGGCGACGCAGCCCGGCAGATCGGGCACGTAGGCCGAATAGTTGTTCCCCGCCCATTCGTAGATTACCGTGTATTCCTTCATGAGGACTCCTCCAATTCAGCCTGCTTCCAAATGCTCTTCAACGTCCCGGTCGCGAGATCCCTGTTCAATTGGCCCTAACGCGATACTGGTGGCGACCCGGAACATATTGTGGGGATCGCGTCGGTAGTTGTCAAACACGGCTCTACCGGGGCAAGCCCGGTAGTGGCCCTCCATGATCCGTCGCGAGCCGAAAAACTCCACGATCCGAGAAACTTCACGGGCAGGAAAACTTGCTATCCGCCGGCCAGTCGCGCAAACTCTCGGTATGCGGCCCCGACGAAACGCGGTGGACCGTCCCGACCAGCTACGAACCCCGGAGTACGCCATGATCGCCAAAATCGCGCTCGCCCTTCCGATCCTGCTGCTGACCACCGTCGCGTTGGCCGCCGAAAACCAGACGCCCGCGATCGATCCGTTGATGCGGGCGGTCGACCTTCGCGTCGGGCAGCAGGTCGAAGTGGAACTCGCCGACGGCAAAACGGCCACCGTGAAACTGCTCTCGCTCGACGAAACCCGCGACGACCTCCGCGACGCCGTGCGCCGGGCGAGCGTCGAGGTGGAAGTCAACGGGCAAAAGGCCACGCTGGTTTCCTCCAACTACCGCTTGCCGGTCAACGTCGGCGGCGTGCAGATCGATTGTGCGGTGACGGCCGGCTACACGCGAGGCAGCAGCAAGAAGAACGTCTGGGCGCTGGACGCCGACGCCCGACTGCGGCTCTGGCCGGCCGGCTCGCCGTGGATCCGCCCGGGCACGTTCGTCTATCCGGCCAAGTGCCGCTGGTTCTCCAGCGACACGCAGATGGCCAACGATCCGGTCTACGTCGACGGCGGCGAGACGCCCGCCAACAAGT
>DATLAN010000305.1:0-4988 GCA_035527455.1 Thermoguttaceae bacterium | reverse complement strand
GGCGTTCGGGCTAGGTTTCTCGACTCCGTTTATGGTCGCAGGCGGCATGGAGGCGTACGACATGTTCGGCAATCTGGGGCAGATGTCCGGCGTCCAGCGCTACGAAGCGCTCGGTTCTCTGGGAGCCGGGCTGCTGGCGGGTGGAGTGGGCAGCGCCACGGGTTTCGGCGCCGGCCGCGGCGCCACATCCGCCTGGCTTCTTTCCGGTAGCCGCGCCAACTGGCTACTCTCAGCCGGACGTGGTACAATGCGGAGCAGTATCCTCCGGTCAAATTTGAAGTATGCCTACAACACGGGAGCGTTTTTTGCCGGCGAAGCCACCTCAATCCGTGGCTTGACACGGCCGGCCCCAGGCGAGGTCAGTGCCCCCGAAGCAACCACAGGGCGTCAGTTTTGGATCAGATCGACTGAGTTCCAGGGCAATAAGGTTTTTCAGCGAGATGATCTCTTCGACCCGAATCTCATGACTTCGTGGAAGGTTAAAGGGCAAGTGGTTCAGGGTACGAACTTGGAGAGAATGGCTACCGGTCGCGCGCCAATCGGCTACGATAGTCAAGCAGTGAACCTGCATCACTTGATTCAGACGCAGGATAGCGCAATCGCCGAGGTCACTGGCACAATGCACCAGACGAATTACGGAGTTCTACATATAAACGCGGGAGAACTGCCATCCGGCATCAATCGGTCGATATTCGGTAATTGGCGTGAGTCTTACTGGATGAATCGCGTCAACGATTTTCAATAGGTGACCTTATGACTAGATACGATCAACTTCGAGAACTAATTGAGGCAAATCCTGACATCGCTGAGTTCGCAGACTTCGGAAACGGCGTATCGAATGAGTGGATCGAACGGGCGGAATCTGCGTTGGGATTTCGACTACCGGAGACTTACAAATGGTGGCTTCGGAACTTCAGCGGTGGTGAAGTTGGCGGTGAGGAAATCTACAGCATCTACGGCGAAGACTTCGACTCGGTTGTGGGCGGGGATATCGTTTACATGTATCGGCAGCAAAGACAGCCAGGGCTTCGTGTTCCGATCTGCCACAGCGACATTGACGGGGTGTTCTTTTTTGATCGCGGTCAGGCATCCGCAGACGGTGAGTATCCGATTTTCTCTGAAGCCACGGGGAAGATCTATGCGCACGACTTCCTAGAGTTTCTTAGAAAGCGAATTGAAGCGTTTTTGCCGGGCGGGAAACCGTAGTTGATGAGACGGGTGTGATAACCGACCCGTTTGCCCTTACGGGCAAACGGGTCTGCCTTCCGCTGATGCCATCGTGACAGCTACGCCTTGAGCAGCCGATCCAGTTCAGGACACGGATCAACCTGGGCGACAGCATTACTACCGGCCCGCAGTTCCGCCAGGAAATCGTCCACGGACATCTCTTCGTCCTTCGCTTGGGCGGACGGCCCTGGCATTGGCATTGCCTTGCATGGCAACAGCGCCCGCAGTGCCTCACCGTGCTGGGCCAGCGCAGCGGCCAACTCCGGCGGCACGCTGCCGCCCCGCACTTCGATGCTGATCTTGCCGTCGCAGTTACTCAGGCGTCCGCCGATCCGGTTCCACGGCTTGGAGAAGGTCGGCCAGGGCCATGCTGCCGGTCACAGCGGCGGCTTCGGCTGGGACATTGATAATAATGGCCGTTGCCTCATGCTGATCGGATTCCGGGGACACGACCCGATATTGGCATACTGGGCGAGGTTCGGCAGATTCTCCGCATGGTGAGATTGGGGAGAGTGGTCGTTTCTGGGCTGCCGTATGAGATAGCCCAGCGCGGGAATCATCGGCAGCAGACGCTTTTCGAGGCGGGATCGGAGCACCTACTTCCTCAACCAGCGCGGGCACTGCGTGGTTGAGTTCGACGATTCTCTGGATGATAGCTGCGTCCGCTTCCGGCTCTACGGTCCGGGCGTGGATATGCCGCTGGCCATCGAGGAAGTCGACCCGGTGCCCCCGTCGCTGGGAATCATCTGGACGATGACCGACCACCAGGGCACGGTGCGCGACCTGGCGGGCCATTGGGTCGATGACACGTTCCGGGTGGAGCACGTCCCGTACACGGCCTTCGGTGTCCCGACTTTCCCCGGCGGCTTGCCCGGAGCCGTTCGCACCTTCTACGCCGGCCGCGACCTGGACCGTTTCACGGGCCTCTACAACAACCGCGCCCGCTGGTATGACGCCGGCGCCGGCCGTTTCCTCAGCGAAGACTCCCTCAGCTTCGCCGCCGGCGACGCCAACCTCTATCGGTATTGCGGCAATTCGCCGACCAACGCGACCGATCCATCGGGGCATATCGTGAATGCGATCGCCGGGTTCATCGGGGCGGGCGTAGGGGCTGTGTTGGGCGGCGGCGGGTACGCCCTGAACTGCTTGCTGACCGGCGCGGAATTCAACGGAACCGATTTCTTCGTCGCGGCGGGAGCGGGGGCCGCCAGCGGCGCCCTGGCCGGCTTCACCTTTGGCGGCAGCCTGCTGGTTCAAGGGGCCGCGATGGGCGCGACCTATGGTGCGATCAACTCCGGCGGAACCACGCTGGCCCACGGCGGCAGCCTGGCCGACGCCGGGTATGCGGCATTCCAGGGGGCAGCAATCGGCGCGGCAGCAGGCGCGGTGGGGGGCGCCGTCGCCGGCGGCGTCCTGGGGCGCGCTGGACATAATTTCGTCGGTTACGCGGCGTCCGGTTTTGCCTCCGGTGTCGGCGCCGGCGGCGTTGGCGGCGGCCTCGGCGGCTACATGCAGACAGGTACGCTCGGCGGCACGCTCTCCGGCGCCGGCCTGGGGGCGCTCGAAGGCGGCATCTTGGGCGGTGCTGCCGGAACAGGGATCGGGGCCTATACCTACTATCGAGGGACCTTTGGAGGTGTCCGTTCCGCGAACCCCAGTCGGGGCGTTGATTATGACGCGGGGCGTCTTGCAGGGCCGAATCCCAACAAACTTCGGCAGCGCGTCGTGAGTTCACCAACTGCGGGGGAAGGTGGGGTGTACCTCAAGCCCCAAGGTGGTCGGACGAAGATCGGTTCGACGAACGACTTCCGTGGCCGCTACGGTCCCAGTGCACCGGACGGAATCGAAGTCGAGGTTCCATTGACACGTCGGGGGCCAGCGGCGGAAGATAGTGCATACCGTTGGACGGCTAGACGACAAGCACGTTTCGATGAAGAGTATCTCGACCGGATTACGCCACCGAATGTTCGCTATCGTGATCCGAGCAATCCTCGGTCACCAGTTGACCCGGCGAAATGGGAACAGTATCGGCACATCTTCGGCTACGGCGACTTGCCGACGGATTTTGGACTTTAGGAGCATCAGCGATGGAAGAAGTGTTACGCCACCTGTTGAATCAGTTGGAACAGGTTGGAGTTGATCACGAAGAGGTGTACGACAGTGAGTGCCGTGAACGCATGGGCAACGCTGTGATGGACGGGTTCGTCCGCGATGAAGGGGACTTCTTTCTAGGTGACGATTTCGGTCTGCATTCGGTCGAGGCGAATCGTGCCGTGAGAGAAGCTCTCGCCGAGTATATTGCGAACGCAAGAGCAAGAGCAGCGGAACTGGGTCTTAAGACGTTTCACGACCGTCTCGCTGCTTTCCAGAACTCGGATGTGGAGTCTGATAAAGAGGGCAGCTTCTATGACGATTTCTTTGGGCATTCGCCTCCCGAAGCATTTGACTCTGCGGGCAATGCGATTCGAGAGTGATAGTCCAGGTTTGGCGAGGGTTTCGCTGCCTCGCTTCGGGCTCAAGGCGCTGCCTACAGTCTCGAGGGCGCAGCGGGTGCCGGAATGGAAGCGGTTGCCAAGGGAATACGGCAAGGGGTAAAATCAGTTGTTGCCCCAGCAAATGTGGGTATTCGCCGAACAGGCCCAGTCGGCGTTGACCCACTGCACCATAACGTGAACATCTTGGTTCGCGATGCAAAGGGCAACGTCATAGGGCATACCCGCATCGTCAGCGGGAACATGAGTTCGGCAGAGCAAGCCCTGGGGTTTCCAAAGAACGCCCTGGCAAGTCATACGGAAGCGCGTGCCGTCAGGCAGATCCCATTGGGTCCAGGGCAGTCAATGACAATAACGGGTCAACGTCCACCCTGCCCCTCATGCAAGGGTGCAATGAACCATGCCGCAACGGAGAGCGGCGGGACCATCAGGTATCGCTGGCGAGAAAATGGCCAGACTCAATATTGGTCTGCGGGCGGGAACTAACGCAACTCGATGGAGACGATGAATGGACACTCAATATGCCGAGCTTGGTGCTGGCTTCGTCTACACTCAGAATGACGGCGAAATAGCGATGGTGGGCTTTGCGGACCAGCAGTACGACACGAAAGCATACGTGTTGCTACAAAGAACGCTTCGTCCGTCAGGTGACGACGTTCGCCGGGGGTGGGACGACGTTCATGTCACGGTCAACGACCAAACACGGTCTGCCTATGGCGGCGTCAAGCGGATTACCCTGCGCAACAAGCAAGTCCTGATTAAAGTGAGCCCCACGACGGCAAATCACCTCGGCACGGGTGAGACCATCAGCGTGAATATGGAGAACGCACAGGTGGATATTGGTAAACTTGCCGAAATGTTGAAACTGGTGTGTCGGAACCACGCTGAGTTCAGCCAAGCCGATTAGCCAGAGAAGAAAAGGGGACATCACTGATTTTCGCGAACGCGATAACGGATAATCAGTGATGTCTCTTTTTCGCGTCTCTTTTTCGCGTCTGCGGATCGTTCATCATCCACTTCAGCGAAGGTTGGGGCGATTCGACGATCTCCTCCGGAGAGGTCGACCTGGAGAAATTCCAGTGCCGGGAGGCGTTCGAGTGGGACTACCGCAACCGGCTCGCGTCGGTGCGAAGCTGGACGGTCCCGCTCGGCGGCGATCCGATCGTTATGCCGGGCGGCGGCACGGCATATGGCGAGGAGCGGGAGGCCAAGCACTACGTCTATGACGTGCACGACCGTTTGATTCACGAGTATTGCATCGACCCGGAT
>DATLAN010000304.1:0-12101 GCA_035527455.1 Thermoguttaceae bacterium | reverse complement strand
CGAACGCCAAGCCGTTTGCCAACGAGGAAGCGAATCCGTCTCCCTGGTATGCCTACCCGCGCTGGACCAAGGACGAAACAGCGATCGTCTACCACGCCAACAAGACCGGGAAGGGCGCACTCTACCTGTACACATTGAAGGACGGGTCCACCACGAAAGTGTCGACCAACGATGACGCCGACTACCGCTACCCCCATACAGAAGCAACACCGAAGTAGGCTCCCCCGAACATGAAGAAAAGAGAAACGAACCGCAAGTCCGGAATTGCACGACGTCGGTTTATCGGCGCTGCGGCGTCAGTGGCCGCGTTTACGATTGTTCCGCGCTGCGTGCTCGGCGGTTCCGGCTACGCGGCGCCGAGTGAAAAACTCGACATCGCCGGTGTCGGCGTGGGGGGCAGGGGGTACGACGATCTGGCAAGTGTCGGCACCGAGAACATTGTCGCGCTTTGTGACGTGGATGAGCAGCGAGCGGCGCCTGCGTTCGAGCGATTTCCCAAAGCCAAGAAGTTCCACGATTTTCGTGAGATGCTCGACAAGGAAGAGAAGAGCATCGACGCGGTTGTGGTGGCTACGACCGACCATACGCACATTCCCATCAGCGTGATGGCCATGAAGATGGGAAAACACTGCTACTGCGAGAAACCGATGGGGCAGAGCATCCATGAAGTCCGCACGGCAACCGAAGTGGCCAGACGGTACGGACTGGCCACTCAGCTTGGCACCGGAGCGCACGCCGGCTACAACTACCGCCGCGTCGTCGAGTTGATCCGTGCCGGGGCCATCGGAGAAGTCAGAGAAGTCCACGTCTGGCGCGAACTGGGCGAGGACCCCAGGTATCGGCCGAGAGAAACGCCGCCCGTTCCGCCGCATCTCGACTGGGATCTTTGGCTCGGCCCGGCGCCCTATCGCCCTTACCATCCCTGCTACCATCCCATGCACTGGCGTCATTGGTGGGATTTCGGTAACGGGCAACTTGGCGACATGGGCTGCCACCTCCTCGACCTGCCGTTTTGGGCGCTTGACCTGAAGTACCCGACCACGGTCGAGGCGGAAGGCCCGCCCGTGCATCCCGAAATGTACCCCCGCCGGCTTATCGTCCGCTGGACGTTTCCCGCGCGGGACGACCTGCCGCCGGTGGAACTCACGTGGTACGACGGCGGAAAGAAACCTGCGCTGTTGGAGGAGGGAGACTTTCCCAACTGGCCTGAGGGCGTGCTGTTCGTCGGCGCCGAGGGGATGCTGATCTCCGAATGGGGCAAGCACGAGTTGCATCCGCGGCAGAAGTTTGCCGGTTTCCAACGGCCCCCACGGACGATCCCCGAATCGATCGGCCACGCCGAGGAGTGGCTGGCGGCGTGCAAGACGGGCAGCGCGACCGGCTGCAACTTCGACTATTCCGGACCGTTGACCGAGACGGTCCTGTTGGGAACGGTCGCCTACCGTGTCGGCCGCAAGCTCGAGTGGGACCCTGTGAACCTGAAGGCCACGAACTGCCCGGAGGCGGAGCCGTTCATCCGGCGCGCCTACCGCGAAGGGTGGAGACTGTAGCCACGCTCGCCAGAGCGTGGGAAGACCGTGGCCGAGTTCGTCTTTCCACGCTCTGGCGAGCGTGGCTACCAGAGGAATTCCAACATGAGGAACCTCAACAAGATTTCCAAGATGCAAACGACGCCATTTCTGGTCGCCGCGATGCTGTTGCTGCCGCCCGGCCGGGCCGCCGTGGCCGAGGAAGGTGGCTGGACAGCGTTGGGTGTCGACGACGACTTCAGCGTCTGGCAACGGCCGACCGGCGTTGGGTACGTGCCCAGGCAAGTCCCACGCTCAAGAAGAAGGCGAATATGAGAAACAACAAGACAAACGGCAAGTCAAGAATCCCACGTCGTGAGTTTTTGGGTACGGCAGCCTCAGCGGCTGCGTTGACGATTGTCCCACGGCATGTGCTCGGCGGCCCCGGCCACGCGGCGCCGAGTGAAACGCTCAACATCGCGGCGATCGGCGTAGGTGGACACGGGGCTTTCCTCGTCAACGAGGTCTTCGCTCAATCGCAACACATGCCGAGTGGCATGGGCGGCGCAAAGTTCGTCGCGCTTTGCGACGTGGACGAGAAGCGCGCCAGCGACGCCATCGTCCGGCATATTCCAGCTGTCACCAACTTTGGCGGTTTCAAGAGGTTTCCCGAGGCGAAGCAATACGACGATTTCCGCAAGATGCTGGACAAGGAAGAGAGGATCATCGATGCGGTTGTGGTCGCTACGCCCGACCATACGCACATCCCTGCCAGCGTGATGGCAATGGAGATGGGCAAACACTGCTACTGCGAGAAACCGCTGGCCCATAATGTTTTCGAAGCCCGACTGGCAGCCGAGGTGGCCAAGAAGAACAAGGTGGCTACTCAGATGGGGATCGGGAATCACTCCAGCGAAACCTTCCGGCGCGTTGTCGAGTTGATCCAAGCCGGCGCCATCGGAGAAGTCAGAGAAGTCCATGCCTGGTGCGACGATGATGAAGGCATGCCGCCGGATGACGGCAAACTGATGTGGGGGGATCGTCCGCCGCAACAGACGCCCGCTGTTCCTGAGCATCTCCACTGGGACCTTTGGCTGGGCCCGGCGCCGTATCGCCCCTACCATCCCGCCTACCATCCCATCAACTGGCGCAATTGGTGGGACTTCGGCAACGGCAGGCTCGGCGACATGGGCTGCCACTTGTTGGACCTGGCGTTTTGGGCCTTGGGCCTGAAGCACCCGCTCACAGTCGAGGCAGAAGGACCGGACCGCGTGGGTCGGGAAGTGGCCCCACGCTGGCAAATCGTCCGGTGGGCGTTTCCCCGGCGAGGCGAACTGCCGCCGGTGAAACTCACGTGGTACCACGGCAATCAACGGCCCGAACTGCTCAACGAGGTGAACCTGCCCAATTGGCCCATCGCCGTGCTGTTCGTCGGCTCCGAAGGGATGCTGATTACCCAGATCGAAGTCATACCGCCCACGTACGAACTGTATCCGAAAGAGAAGTTCGCTGATTTCGAGCCGCCCCCAAGGACCATCCCCCGCTCGATCGGCCACGCCAACGAATGGATAGTCGCCTGCAAGACGGGCAGTCCGACCACGTGCAGTTTCGACTATTCCGGACCGCTGACCGAGACGGTGCTGTTGGGAACGGTTGCCTATCGCGCCGGCCAGAAGCTCGCGTGGGACGCGGAGAACCTGAAGGCCACGAACTGTCCGGAGGCGGACCAGTTCCTCCGACGCGAGTACCGCAAAGACTGGACACTGTAGCCACGCTCGCCAGAGCGTGGGAAGACCGGCCCAGCCACGCTCTGGCGAGCGTAGCTACGCCCTGCACACTCCACGCTCTGGCGAGCGTGGCTACCAGAAGGAATTCGAACATGAGGAACCTCAACAAGGTTTCCAAGATGCAAACGACGCCATTTCTGGTCGCCGCGATGCTGTTGCTGTTGCTCGGCGGGGCCGCGGGCGGCGGCGCTGAGGACTCGGCCAGAGAGTTGAATGTCCCACCGGAAGGTTTTACCGCGCTCTTCAACGGCAAGGACTTCACCGGCTGGCGAGTACACCCGAAGGTCGAAGAAATGTGGTCGATTGAGGAGGGCGTACTCAAGTCGCACGGTCTTCTGGAAGAGTGGGGAGCTGACCTGGCGACCGAGAAGACGTATCGAGATTTCGTGCTGATGCTCGATTTCAGAATGCCGACCATTTCGGACAGCGGCATCAACTTCCGCAGGCTGATTCCGGAGATTCCGGGTTTCGGAGACCAGGAGCAGTTCAACCTGAGATCCAAGGGCGGAATGGGACACCTGGAAAGTTACTATTTTCTCCCGCAAGAGACTGCAAAGAAAGTGGGACTTACGGAGGAAGAGAAACCTCATGTCAGGCACATCGATCCGGAAGTCGGAGTCTGGCACACGGTCAAGCTGACCATGAAAGGCCGGACCTTCTCCGCCGAGTATGACGGCGAGGTTCTCCATGACAACTTCCAGTTTCACGACTGGATGCTGAACATGGAGCCGGCACCGATCAGGCTGCAGAAGCATATCGTCGTCGATGGCGACAACCTCGGCAAGATGAATCCTTGCCCCATCGAGTATCGCAATATCTTCATCAAAGAACTCGATCTCTCCGTGGCCAAGGCCCAGGACGCCAGGCAGATCCTGGACGCTTCGGGCGTCCAAGGAGGGCTGGTGGTGGTGATCGGCTGCGACAGCCCGGCTCTGCTGGCGGAATTGCGGGCCGGTGATTCGTACCTGGTCCATGGTCTGGATCGCGATCCCGGGAAGGTTGCGGCGGCGAGGACCTATCTGCGCGAAAAAGGGCTTTACGGTCCCGTCACGGCAGCCCAATGGGATGGGGCACAACTGCCGTATGTAGACAGCCTCGTCAAGATGATCGTCGTTGCGGGCGACACTGGGCGGATCTCCGAGGACGAATGGACGCGGGTGCTCGCCCCGTTGGGCGTCATCGTCGATACGAGGAAAGGGAAGATCGAAATCACGCGCAAGCCGTGGCCCGAGGAACTGGACCCGTGGAGCCACTTCCTGCATGACGCCTCGAACAACGCCGTCTCCGACGACACGGTGGTCGGCCCGCCGCAGGGCCTGCGCTGGACCTGCGGGCCTGAGTTTGCCAGGAGCCACGAGCACTTCGCCAGCATGAGCGCGATGGTCACGGCCGGCGGACGGGTTTTCTACATCATCGACGAAGGCCCCGTCAGCTCGGTCTGCCTTCCGCCCCAATGGAAGCTCGTGGCCAGGGACGCCTTCAGCGGCGTGCTGCTGTGGCAACGCCCCATAACGAACTGGGAATCGCACCTTCGGGGTTTTCGCAGCGGCCCGCCCGAGATCGGGCGGCGCATCGTGGTAACGGATGACCGGGTGTACGTCGCGCTCGGTTACGGCGAGCCGGTGACGGTCCTTGATGCGCCGACTGGAAAGCCGGTCACGACCCTTGCCGGCACCGGCGGCGCCCGCGAACTGCTGCTGACGGGCGGGGTGCTCTATGTGCTGGCCGACGACATGACCGCCGACCAACACGAAGAGCGGAAGAAGTGGATCAACCAGGTTTCCCCGACGCTGGAGATCTGGTATCGGTTTCCGCGCGAGGCGATCGACATGTACGGAACCCAGCAGATCGTCGCGATCGAAACCGGCGACCGTAGCTACGCTCGCCAGAGCGTGGATTTTGCGCACGGGTCTCCACCGTCCGGCGACGGTAGCTACCACCTGCTCTGGAAGCGGGAGTTTGAGGCGCCCGGCGAGATCATGCCCACGACGATGGCGGTCGATGACGGAAGGGTCTGCCTTCAGACCGTCTCGCATCTGGTCTGTCTCGATGCCGTCGCAGGCAAGGAGCTGTGGCGCAGCGAGCGCGCGGTCGCAAGGAGCCGCATTTCCTGGTCCACGCCCACCCTGGTCATTCACGACGGCGTGGTGCTCTCTCTCGACCGCGCGGCAAGCGACAATGTGGGCAAATCCCCGCCGGATCAGGGCACCGAGTGGATCATCTCCAGCGGAGGCTTCGAGGATCGGCAAGACGGCGAGTTGGTCGCGTTTTCTCTCGACGATGGCAAGGAGCTGTGGCGTGCGCCCTACTCCGAGAACTACAACACGCCGGGAGACGTTTTCGTGATTAACGGCGTGGTGTGGGTCGGCAACCTGCGCGGCGGCGCCGACCCCGGGTTCACCCAGGGGCGGGACCTGAAAACGGGCGAGATCACCGCGACAATACCTGCCCAAAAGGCGTGGGGGCACCACCGCTGTTACCGGAACAAGGCGACCGTTCATTGGCTGCTGGTGGGCCGCGGCGGGATCCAATTCATCGATCCGGTCAGCGGAGCCGTCCAAGGGAACTCGTGGGTCCGGGGAGCATGCCAGTACGGCACCATGCCCGCCAACGGGCTTGTCTACGCGCCGCAGCATTCCTGCGCGTGCCAGCCCGAGGAAATGCTCATCGGATTGAATGCCCTTTCTCCGCGGTCCAGTTCCGGAGAAGGCCCGCCGCCGCTGGAAAAGGGCCGGGCCTATGATGAAATCTCGGATTTCGCGTCCGGTTCCATGAAGGCCGCATGGCCGACCTACCGCGGCGACGCCCGTCGAAGCGGCTCCCAGGATCTGTCCGCACCGAGCAAGCCGGAAGTCGCGTGGACCACAAAGCTCTCGTCGCCGATCACCGCACCGGTCGCCGCGGACGGCCTTGTATTTGTCGCCGAGACGGACCTGCATACGCTTCACGCCCTGTCAGACCTGGACGGCGAGCCGGTCTGGAGGTTCGTCGCTGACGGCCGGATCGATTCTCCGCCAACCCTGTCGGGCGGACGGTGCCTGTTCGGGACGCGCAGCGGGTTCGTCTACTGCCTGCGGGCATCCGACGGGGAACTGGTCTGGCGATTCCGCGCCGCGCCGCAGGATCGGCGACTGTTCGCCTACGAGCAACTCGAGTCGGCATGGCCCGTGCACGGATCGGTGCTGGTCGACGACAACCTCTCCGACGGTAGCCACGCTCGCCAGAGCGTGGCCTATTTCGCGGCCGGCAGGTCCGCCCGCATCGACGGCGGGATCCGCCTTTACGCACTGGAGGTCAAGACCGGGAACGTGCTCCACAAGGCAGACGTGAACATGACCGCTCAGGCCGACGACGCCGGCATCATCAGGCAGAGCGTGCTGCCGGACATCCTCTCCATCCAGAAGGACACGGTTTGGATGCGCGGCCTGGGCGTCGATAAGAACCTGGCCCCCGTCGAGGATCTGCCCCACCTCTTCGCCCCGCGCGGGTTCCTGGACGACACGTGGTGGCACCGGACCTACTGGGTTTACGGCACGGAGATAGGAGGCGGTTACACGTACTGGCCGCTGGTCGGCAACGTGTCGCCTGCCGGTCGACTGCTGACCTTCGATGACGGAAAGCTGATATATGGATATGGACGGATGGCCTACCTGGCCGGCAAGGGACACGTTCGCCCGGACATGGCGAAGGACTACAAGCTGTTCGCGGAGGTCCTGGACCCCGCGCCGAAGGCCACAAGAGATGAGGAGAGGAAACGCCAGATCAAGTGGACCACGCAACTGCCCTTCGTGGCCAAGTCGATCGTGCTGACCCGCGACGCCCTGTTGGTCGCAGGCGGCAAGTCGCTCACCGAGAGCGCCGAGAGTCACAGCCCGGGCACTTTCTGGGTCGCTTCGCGCGAAGACGGCTCAAAAAGGGTCGCATGCGCGCTTCCCGCTCCGCCGGTGCTGGACGGCATGGCCCTGACCGATGCGGGTGTTTTCGTCTCCACAATAGACGGGGCCGTAGTCTGCCTTCGAACAGGGTACGCTCAGGAAGCCGATGAAGCCGTTCGTGAAGCGACCGTCGAGCAGACCAGCAGCAAGATCTATCATCAGCCGGCTGCGGCTTCCCAGATCCATCCCATGCCGGCGACGGCTCGCAACAGGATGGTCACCACGACGTAGAACGCGTAGTGCAACAGGCCGTCGCCGAAGTCGAGGTCGAAACAACCCAAGGCGGCCAGGGCGCCGGTGATGAGAATCGGCGGGGCGACGAACAGCCACTGCCAGATCTCGCCCTGCATCATGCCCGTGCCCGATACGTGGCCGTAGACGCCCCAGAGAATCACATAGGCCGCCGCACAGATGCCCGCGCGAACGTACAACGCCGTGCCGTGATACGGTTCCAGATCGTCGTTTCGCAGGAACCAGTAGGCCCCGATCACCAGGGGCACGGAGACCAGCAGCAGGCCGACCGCGCGGACGACGATGTTGCCGGCGATCAGCGAACCGGCGGCCCAGGTCAACAGCAGCACCACCAGGGTCCCGCCGCCGATGGCCACCGCCACGACCGGCTGGAACTGGACCCTCTTCTTGGCAATGGGCTTGGTGAGCAGTTGGCCGGTGGTGCTGCGTCCCCCGTCGGCGAACTCCTCGGGACTATGGACCTTGACCTCCTCCTCCTTCTTGGGGACCTTGATCGGGTGCTTGCACTTGGGGCATGCGCCCGACTGTCCGGCAAACCGGTCGCTGACATTGAAGCTCTTCCGGCAACCGGGGCAGACAACGATGATCGACATGCGGCGACTCGCAAGAGAAAAGAGATGCCCACTTCCAAGGCCCCCCACCTAGTTTCGCAAACGCCGCAACCGTGTCAAGGATTGTTTACGCTGCGACGGTGAATTAGGATAGATAACTAAGGGCATCCATAGCGAGAGACGCATCCATAGCGAGAGACAACGTGCTCGAATTCCTCTGTCCCAACGGCCACAAGATCCATTGTCCTGCCGAGCAGGCGGGCCGCGCGGCGCGATGCCCCCAATGCGGGGTGCGGTTCCGTATCCCCGAGTCCACAGACATCGAACTTCACGAGTCCTCCAGCAAGGGTTTCCGCGACTCCCCGCCGAAGTCGGGTTCCAAGACGGCGGCCAAGCCGGCACGGCCTCGGACTCACCCCCCCGATGACGAGGACCTGCTCGAGTTCCTTTGTCCGAACGGCCATCGGCTGCACGGGCCGACGAGTCTGCAGGGACACCATGGAGAATGCCCGGCGTGCGGGGCCAAGTTTCGGATCCCCACCTATGAGGATGCCCCCGAAGAGGAGACGAAGCCGAAGGGAAAAATCAGCTTGGTGGAAACCGATGAGGAAGAGGCAGATGCACCTCCTGCAAGGCCGCAAGCGGCTCACGTGCAGATTACCCCGCCGAAGGACGAACCCGAAATATTGCCGGTCGTCGATCAGCCGCTGACCGCGATCGCCGACAGTGAGGCCCGACTGACCGAGCCCGGGCATCCGCTGGCCGAACTGTTCTCGAAACTCTGGGCGGAAAAACCCAAGCAGTCGAGCGTCGAACTGCACTTCGCAGACGGCGAGACCCTCGTGCCCGTCCACTTCGCCAAGACCCTTTCCAGGGAGGGCTACGGGGTGTTCACCGCCGAGGAATCGGCCGGGACCCACACGCTGACCGTGGTGGCCTGGGATTCGGTCGTGCGCATCTTGATCCGCGGCGTCGAAGAGTTGCCCAAAGAGATGGTTCCGTGAAGCCAGCCGTCGCGGAGACTATTCTTCTTCTTCGTGCTGGAGGTCGGCTTCGGTGATCATCGTAAACCCTTTGGCAGCCAGCGTTTCCTGGCCCATATCGATGTTGTCGACCATCAACGCCACCGCCGGCCGGCCCCGCGGCCGGACCAACAACGGGTAGGCCTGGACGATGTTCACCTCGGCCTGCAACAGGGCCGTGCAGATCTGCAACAACGGCTGGGTCTGGTCGGGCACTTCCACGCCGATCAGGTCGCTTTCGATGATCGCCAGTCCGGCCCGTTCCAGGATCTCCCGGCCTTCCTCCGGATGGCTCAGCAGGAACCGTACGAACGCACACTCCGACGAATCGACGATCGACAACGCCACGATCCGGACCTTCGACCCCTCGAACCGGCGCACGACTTCCAGCAACTGGCCCACCCGGTTCTCCAGGAAGACGGTGAACTGGCGGATTGTCGGGTAGTTCCGACCTCGCATGGTGGAGAAACCGGTCGTCGTACCTTCGTCAATACTCATCGCCGTGCTCGCGGGGAAAGGAGCGAGTTGACAGGGCCAACCAGGCGCCTAACTATATGCCGATCGGCGAGTTCCGTCAACCGGGACGCACCAGAATACCCGCCAATTTTGCGGGGAGATGGGCTACGATTTTCCCAACGCTATGGCGTATGCGGTCGCGTGCGTATGGCAGTGGGAAATACTGACCAGAATATCGGAGATCCCGAGTTGCTCGACGACCTCCTTGGCCCCACCACCCAGCGCCACAACCGGCTTGCCGCTGGGCTCGTTGCGGACCTCTACGTCGCGCCAGCCGATCCCCCGCCGCCAGCCGGTCCCGATGGCCTTGAGAATCGCCTCTTTGGCGGCCCAACGGCCCGTGAAATGCTGGGTGGCTTGGGCGCGGCTCTGGCAGTAGTGGATCTCGTGGGCCGTGTACACGCGGCTGATGAACAACTCGCCGTGCCGCTCGATCATCCGCGCGATCCGCAGGCATTCGGTGATGTCGGTGCCGATTCCGATAATGTCAGGCATGGGGGGGTTTGGATTTCAGATTTCAGATTTCGGATTTCGGATTTCGGATTTCGGATTTCGGATTTCGGATTTCGGATTGGCTTGCTCGTCGAAAAGTTGCACGATTCGGTCGCGGCTTTCGGTGTCGAGCCATTGCCGAAGTGTCGTGGTGTCGCCGTCGGACCGTCGCCAGGCGATCTCCAGGCCGGTCGGACCGCAGCCGCCGTGGCAGCTCAATAAACGGTACCTCCCGGATGCAGTCTTCCCGGAACCGGACACGCCGGCCGCTTCCGCCAGTTTCCCGGAAAACGGCCCGTCGAACCGGCCGCGGCGGACTTCACGGTACCAACTTCGGCATCGACTGCAATAGGGCAGCCGCATGACCGGGACCACCAGGAACATGGCGGCCAGCAGCACCAACAGCCCGTCGACGCCCCAACTTGCCCACGCTTGCCAGCCTCGGGCGACGTAGCCGCCGATGTTCAGTTCTCGGCCCTCCGCTGCCCGTTTCTGCATATATGCGAATACCGAGCCGGGCGCTTCGGGCATGGCGATCGCACCCAGGGCGGGTTGTTCCTGCTGGGCCTCCAGCCGCAGTCGACGCTGCTGGGCGACCAGCCGGCACTCGGCTCGGTAGGACAAGTAGTGCTGTCCTCCGATACTAATCAGCGAGGCCAGTAACGTCGCCAGCACGATCGTCGGCCGGTTTCCGATTCGGCCCAGCCGGACTGCGAGGATCGTCAGGACCCCCAGGGCGGCACCCACCAGTAGCGGGAAAATAATCAGCGGCGCGTAATAGTGTTGTGCAGTCTCGGCCAGCCAAGCCAGCGACAGCCCGAGAAGGAAGGCGATCGGCAGCAAGAGAATGGGATCCCGCCAGGAGAACCGTCCTCCGCCGGTCGGCCCGAAGTCGTCGCGATTCGCTTCCGATCCCATCACGAAAAGGTCCCCTCATAAAGCCGCGACCGTTGGTCGCGCCAACCGAACGACGACCGCTGCTCGCGCCAGCCAAATCACGATCGTCCATTGAACTCCCCCAGGCGCGACCACCGGTCGCGGCTTTATGGGGCCTTGACGCCGCAGGCCCGTTGGGCGCGAAGCAGCACCTCGGCGGCCTTCTTGCGGGCTTTGGCGGCGCCGTCGCCGAGGATCCGGCGCACCTCGTTCGGATCGGCTTCCAAGGCTTTCCGTCGCTGCCGCGCCGCGGCGAAGAAGTCCGTCGCCAAGTCGGCCAACGCCTTCTTCACCTCCCCGTAGCCGAACCCGCCGCGACGGTACGTCTCGGCCATCTCTTCCCGCCGGGCATCGTCGGCGAACAGGCTGTAAAGCTGGAAAAGGTGATCGGTGTCGGGATCCTTGGGCTCCTCCATCGGCCGCGAGTCGGTCACGATCCGCATGATCTGCTTGCGAAGGACCTTGGGCTCCTCGAACACCTCCAGCGTGTTGCCGTAACTCTTCGACATCTTCTCGCCGTCGATGCCCGGCACGCGGGCCGACGTGTCGAGCACCTTGGCCTTGGGCATCACGAACGTCTCGCCGAACTGGTGATTGAAGCTGGCCGCCAGGTCGCGGGTCACCTCGATGTGCTGCACCTGATCTTCGCCCACCGGGACCGTGTCGGAGTCGTACGCCAGGATGTCGGCCGCCTGCAACACCGGATAGGCGAACAGGCCCGTGTCGGCCGGGAGCCCCCGGGCCCTCTTGTCTTTGTATGCGTGACAACGCTCCAACAACCCCATGGGCGCGCCGGTCATCAACAGCCAGCACAGCTCGCTCACTTCCGGCACGTCCGACTGCACGAAGAGCGTCGCCCGATCGGGATCGAGCCCCAGCGCGAGCAGATCGACGGCCGCGTCCGACGTCAATTGCCAAAGCTCGGCCGGATTGCGGACCGTGGTCAGCGCGTGCAGATTCGCGATGAAGTAAAACGCATCTTCCGCTTCGTCCTGCAAATCGATGTACTGCCGGATCGCTCCGAAGTAGTTTCCCCAGTGGAATCGGCCCGTCGGTTGAATGCCGGATAGAACGCGCATGGTAGTGGGTAGTGGGTAGTGGG
>DATLAN010000303.1:0-8628 GCA_035527455.1 Thermoguttaceae bacterium | reverse complement strand
AGGGTGACATCATGACGCGGATCTCCGGCGGACCCGACGATTTGAGCAGGGGGCGCATCGAAGAGTTCAACCGTCGGCAGCACCTTCCCGAGGGCAAGGCCGTCTCCGCGGCGCTGAAATGGCTGGCCGAGCACCAGTTGCCCGACGGGAGTTGGAGCTTCGACCATACCCGCTGCCCGGGCTGCGGCGGGCAATGCCGCAACTTGGGCAAGCTGGCCGACGCCCGACTGGGGGCGACCGCCTTGGCCCTGCTGCCGTTTCTCGGCGCCGGCCAGACCCACCAGGACGGCATTTACCAGGCGACCGTCAACCGGGGGCTCTACTTCCTGCTGGGCCGCATGAAGCTCGACGCCCACGGCGGCAGCTTCTACGAGCCGGGCGGGCGGATGTATTCCCACGGCATCGCCGCCATCGCCGTCTGCGAGGCGTTCGCCATGACCCACGACAAGCAACTCTACGGGCCGGCCCAGCAGGCGCTGAACTTCATCGGCTACGCCCAGGATCCGGTAGGCGGCGGCTGGCGATACGAGCCGCGACAACGCGGCGACACGTCGGTGGTCGGCTGGCAGATCATGGCGCTGAAGAGCGGGCATATGGCCTATCTGGACGTCCCGCCGGTGGTGATCCATCGGGCGTCGGCGTTTCTCGACGAGGTGCAGTCGGAAAGCGGCTCGCAGTACGGCTACACCGACGCCGGACAGGGCAGCTCGGCCACCACGTCCATCGGCCTGCTCTGCCGGATGTATCTCGGCTGGAAGAAGGACAACCCGGCGCTGCAGCGCGGCGTCCAGTGGCTCGCCCAGGAGGGACCCGCTTCGGGCGACATGTACTACAACTACTACGCCACCCAGGTGCTGCGGCACTACGGCGGCGAGCCCTGGCGACAATGGGACTCGGTGATGCAGCAGCAGTTGATCGACGCCCAGGCGACCGCCGGCCACGAAACGGGCAGTTGGTACTTCCCCCACACGCACGCCGACCGCGGCGGACGACTCTACTGCACCGCCATGGCCGCCATGACGCTGGAAGTCGACTACCGCCACCTGCCGCTCTACGCAGCGCAGAGCGTGGAGGATGACTTCGTTGAATAGTCGCGAGGCGATTGCCCGCTTGGGGTCCGCCAGCCGCTATTCATTGTTCAAGCTCTGACCCCGATGGCGGCTCTTGCCGGATGAACTTCTGCGCCTTCTGGCCGCGGATGTCGCCCGCGTAGATGTTGCCCTGCGAATCGACGTCGATCGCGTGCAGCCAATTCACTTCGCCGGGTTGCTCTCCGCCGTCTTCGCCTTTGGGAACGGTCCAGAGTTGAAGCAGCTTTCCGTCGGTGTCGAATTTCATGAACACCTGATCCTTCGGCGGGCACCCCAACAGGCCGCCCCCCTGTTCCCACACCATCGGAGAAGAACCGCACGCCCAGATCTCGTCGTCTTCGGTGATCGCCAGTCCCCACGGCACGAGCAGGTTGCGCCACTCGGCCAGGAACGTTCCGTCCTGATCGAACACCTGGACGCGGACGTTGGAGCGGTCGGCCACGTAGAGCCTCCCCTTCGAGTCGACGACGATCCCGTGCGGCAGGTTGAACTCGCCCGGTCCGGTTCCGCGCCGTCCCCACGCCTTGACGAACTTGCCGCTTCTGTCGAAGTGGACGATGCGGTTGTTGCCGTATCCGTCCGAGACGAACACGTCTCCCCGGGGCGTGACGGCCATGTCGGTGGGCTTGTTCAGATGGGTCTCGTCTTCGCCGGGCACGCCGAAAGTGCCGAGCGTTTTCAGCAGTTTGCCCTCAGGCGTGAATTGCATCACCACGTGGTTGCCGATGTCGGTCACCCAGATGTTGCCCTGGGGACCGATCTTCAGGTAATGGGCCGAAGCGATGACCTCGTCGCCGAATCCACGGAGGAACTTGCCGCTGGAATCGTACACCTGGATCGGCGGTTTCGCCCGGGTGTGCAGCCAGATCCGGTCTTGGTCGTCCACGGCGACGCCGGCCATCTGGCCCCACGCGACGCCCTCGGGCCGTTGCGGCCAATCCGGATCGACCGTGTAGGAAACGGCCGTGTTCAGACGCAGCGGCGCCGAGGCGGTCGGCAGTTCGGCCGCGGTGGCGTGCAGACTCGCTGCCCAACCGAACAGGAGCAGGACAACGCCCGGAGCAAGTGGAAAAACAGCAACACGGTTTCCAAGGTGCGTACGCATGATCTGGTCTCCCTTCGCGATCGGTGAATTCACCTTCGGCGAGACGGCCCGACGGAAAGGGCACCGGCCGGAAGGATCGCGGACCGCAGGTTTCAGGTGAGCATGGTGCCTTTCGGCCGGGCGTATTATAGCTGGCACTGCAAGCGTTGTCGACAAGGGGTTGCGTCGGGGTTGCTCCCATTGTCTGGTCCACGTAGGATCTGCCGGTTTCGCTGGACTTCCACCTCACGTTCCGCCGAAACAATATCAAGATTCGGTTTGTGTACGTTTTTACTGGGGGCAGGGCGTACTTCATTGAGAGTCCCATGTGCCGGTTCGAGCGCAGCGGGACTTCTTTTGTGCCCCTGTGTCGGTTCTCTCACCAAAATGGGGCCTTTCTGATGAAACTCTCTCAAAGCGTAACCTATGCCGTTCATGCCGCCTTGCGACTGGCGGCGAAGCTGGAATCGGGGCCGGTTCCCTGCGGCCAAATCGCCGAACAGGGCCATATGCCCGAGCGATTCCTGCTGCAGATCCTCCGCGACATGTCGAAGCAGGGGATCCTGCACTCGACTCGCGGGGGCGGGGGCGGATTCATGCTGGAACGCGATCCGGCCGAGATTTCGCTCCTGCAATTGATCGAAGCGGTCGAAGGCCCGATGTCGGCCGGACTGCCGATCAACGTGTCCCTTCCCGAGCAGTCTCGTTCCCGCTTGCAGGACACGCTGCGTCGAATCACCGACACCACACGGGATCAATTGGGCGCCGTCAAGCTGACCGACCTGATGGAAATGCCCGTGGTGGTCGGCGAAGTCGTGGGCGCGGCCTGAGTCGACGCGTGTGGGAATGACTTCCGTATAGTAGCCATCTCGCTCCGCGAGATGTGGCCCTTGAAGATCCGGAGCTTTTCGGGCTACATCTCGCGGAGCGAGATGGCTACTGTATGCGCCGAATTCGGGAAGTCCCCCTCCCGCGGTCAGACTCGCTCTCGAGCGCCCGCTGCCCCGGATCTGTTTGACATTCTTCCCGATTTCGCTCATCATATTCGTCGGGCAAGCCTCGAATCGAACCTGCTTAGGATTATTGGAAAGGAGCCGCCATGTTCTGTCCTCCCGTGATTGCTGCCGGTCCGCTGGGAATACCGTGGTGGGCAGTGGCCGTCATTCTGGCATGTGCCGCCGGCCTCGCCTTGGTCATGACGTGCTACAAACGCTGCCCGAGCAATCGGGTCCTGATCGTCTTCGGCAGGACGAAAGACTCCGACGCGCCCATTTGCGTCGCCGGTGGTGCCCGATGGGTGATCCCGCTGAGGCAGGATTATGCGTGGTTGCGCCTGGAGCCGGTGCAAATCGACGCTCCTTTGCGGGGAGCCCTTTCTCAGGAGAGCATCCGCGTCAATCTTGCCGGCGTGTTTACCGTGGCCGTCGGAAAGGCACCGGAACTGCTGCAAAATGCGGCCACCCGCCTCTTGGAACTCGGTCGGGACGAGATCAAGAGGTTGGCCGAGGGCGTGATCTGCGGGGAACTCCGCCGGCTGGTCGCTTCGATGCGGATCGAGCAGATCATCGGCGACCGCGACAAGCTCCTGGCCGCCGTCCACGATTTCCTCGAAAGGGAACTGCGGAAATTCGGCCTGGAGCTGATCCACGGCAATATCACGGACATCACCGACGAGTCGGGCTACGTCGAGGCGATCGGCCGGAAGGCCGCCGCCGAGGCCATCCGCAAGGCTGGCGGTGAAGCGTCCGACCACGATTCGGCGGACGCCGACCGCGACGACGGTGCCGGAAAGGAAGAAACGGTCCGGGCGACCCGTTCCGAGCGGATGCAGAACGTCGGCCGGCACGTGCCCTTGCGCGGCCAGTCGGCCTGCGTCGGCAACTGGGGTAATCCACAGCAGGCCGGCGATTCGGCGGCCGCTTTCGAGCGGGAAGCCCGCGTCGTAGAGGCCCAGTGCGAAATGCGGATCAAGCTGGCCGAAGCCGACGCCCGGGCGGTAGAGGGCGAAAACACGGCCAAGGCCGAGGTGGCTTCCTCCCAGGCGGCCCTGCAAGTGAAAAAGGCCGAGGCGTTTCAATTGGGAGAAATCAAGAAAATCGAGGCCGAAGCCGTCGTGTTGGAGACCGAGCATCTCGCCCGGGCCAAAGTGGCCGAGGCCGAGGCCCGGCGCGTCGAGGCCAAGCGTCGCGCCGAGTTGGAGGCTCCCGCCAAAGCGGAAAAGGCCAAGATCGAACTCGATGCCCAGGCTGCCGCGGCCAAACACCGCATCGAGGCCGAGGGCGAAGCGGCCGCCATTTTCGCCAGGCTCGAGGCCGAGGCCCGCGGACAATACGAAATCCTCGCCCGCAAGGCCGAGGGTTTGCGGCATATCGTCGAGGCCTGCGGCGGTGCCCAAGAGGCGTTCCAACTGCTCTTGTTGGACCATTTCGACAACCTGGTCGATGCCTCGGCCAAAGCGATCTCGAACATCAAGTTCGACAAGGTCGTCGTCTGGGATCCGGTCAGCGTCCAAAACGGCTCCAGCGCCACGGCCACATGGCTGAGCAACATGGCCCGCTCGCTGCCGCCGATGATGCAAGTGCTCAAGGACATCGGCGGCGTGGAACTGCCCGAGACCTGGACCAAACCGGCCGGAGCGGACAAGCCGTCGGGAACAACCGATGCCTCTGCCGAGGATCAGGACGCCTAGGCTCCGATTGGTAGCCGGATTCGCAAGAATTCGGACTGTTTCGCGTGAAACCGGGTAACGGCCGAATTCTTGCGAATCCGGCTACTACTGCCCCTTACGCTCTCCGCATGCAACAGCTCTTGAACTTTCTGCCCGAGCCGCACGGACAGTGATCGTTGCGGCGGATCGGCCCGGCCGTGGCGGCGGCCTCTCGGCGGACGCGCTCCTGCCGGGCGCGGAGTTGCCGCATCACGTTGGCGGCCGGCCGGCCCGCTGCCAGTTCGGCGGCCATCGCTTTCATGGACGGGTCGACGTGCTCGAAGAAGAGGCGATAGCCCTCGCACAGGTAATTCAACCCGGCTTGGCCGTCCGGGGCCGCCAGGAAACGATCCTTGGGACAGGCCCCGTTGCAGATGAACAGGAATCGACAACGGCGGCAACTCTCCGGCAGCGTTCGCTCCTTGTCCCGGCCGAACTGCTCTTGCCGGGCGGAATTGGCCAGTTCGCGGATCGGCGTCCGGTGGATGTTGCCGAGCTTGTGTTGCGGGTCGACGAAGTGGTCGCAACTATACAGGTCGCCGTTGTGCTCGATGGCGGTTGCCCGGCCGCAATGTTTCGCGTAGATGCACAGGTTGGCACCCGCCCCGGCCCAGGCGGCCAAGGCCTGGTCGAAGTCGCGCACGAAGATCCGGCCCACGTCGTGCCGGACCCACTCCTCGAACACGCCGATCAGAAACCGGCCGAACTGTTCCGGACGCACGCTCCGCCCACTAACCAAGGCTTCCGCATTTGCAGCCGCCACCCCAAGCGGCTCGACGATCGGAATGAACTGCACGAACTGCACGCCGCTCTCACGCAAGAACCGGTACACTCTGGCGGGATGGTCGCCGTTGTGGCGGGTCACGCACGTCAGCACGTTGAACTCGACGCCGTGTTCTTGCAGGCACCGCATCGCGCGGATCACCCGGTCGAAGGTACGGCGGCCCTGCTTGTCGCGCCGATACCGGTCGTGCAGATCGGCCGGGCCATCCAGCGACAGGCCGACCAGGAAGCCGTGCTCCCGGAGAAACTCGCACCAACGGTCGTCCAGCAGCACGCCGTTGGTTTGCAGCGAGTTGTGGATCCGCTTTCCGGGCGGTGCATATTCCTTCTGCAACTGAAGCACCCGGCGAAAGAAATCGATCCCCAGCAGCGTCGGCTCACCTCCCTGGAAGGCGAAGTCGATCTCTTCGACCACGTCCGGCTGGGCCTCGATGTACTGCCGGACGTAGGCCGAAAGCGTCTCGTCCGACATCCGCCAGGTTTCGCCCTCGGCGTACAGCGACTCCTTTTCCAGATAGAAGCAATACTCGCAACGCAGGTTGCAGATCGGCCCGGTCGGCTTGGCGATGACGTGCAGTCCTTGTCGGGACCAGGGGGGAAGTGCCATTGAGACGGGCCTTAACTTGAGTCCTCTTCTCTGCTCACGTCGCTCAAAGACGTGGAATCAGAGAAGAGGAACCCGTACTTTTCGGTGCCGTCGGCTTCGAGGGACGGGGAATCGAGCCACGGAAACTCCTGAAGAACCAAAGGAACGAAGCAACCCATGGGCCATTATTGCAAAACACGCCCGATTTGTCAAAATACACCGCATGACCAACCGTGATCGCATCCTGGCCATCCTCGACGGCCGCACGCCCGACCGCATCCCCTGGATCCCGCGGCTGCAGATCTGGTACGAGGCCCACCGCCGCGCCGGCACGTTGCCCGAGCCGTATCGCCGGTGGAGCCTGCGGGACGTGGAGCGCAACATCTTCGGCGGCACGGCGGCACGCGACGGGTTCGTCTATCGGACCGAAATCCGCGACGTGGAGATCCGCCCGCAACGGATCGGCGAGATGGAAACGCTCACCGAATACGTCACCCCCGTCGGCACGGTCACCACTCGGCTGCGCAGTACCGAGCGACTGCGGAGCCAAGGCATCCAGGACGCCGAGGTCGAGTTCATGCTCAAACGCCGCGAGGACTACGCGGTCGTCGAGTACCTCATCGAGCACACGCACTACCGGCCGGCGTTCGAAGAGTACGAGCGGTATGAGCGGGAGGTGGGCGAGGACGGGTATCCGATGGTCAACTGCGGCGACTGCCCGTTCCACTTCTGGCTGCGCACGCTGGTCGGCTATGACCAGGGGTATTATCACCTGGCCGATTACGCCAACGAGGTCGAGAAGCTGCTGGGCGTGATCGCGGACTGTTGGCGGCAGCGGCTTTGGCGGCCGATGCTCGATTCCCCGGCCCGGCTGCTGATGCACGGGCATCACCTCTCCAGCCAGATGACGCCTCCTCGGTTGTTCGAGCGGTACATCCTGCCGTATTACCGGGAGATGTCGCCCTTGTTCCGCGCCCGGGGGAAGGTGCTGGCGCTGCACGCCGACAACGACACCAGGGCGATCCTTTCGCACATCGAGCGGGCGGGGTTCGGCATGGTCGAGTGTTTCGCCACGCATCCGATGGTCCCCACCACGCTGGCCGAAGCCCGGGCCGCATGGGGCGATCGCGTGATCATCTTCGGAGGCGTGCCGTCGGTGATCCTCGAAGAGCCGTTCACCGACGAGCAGTTCGAGGCGCACATGGCCGACCTGTTCCGCACGATCGCCCCGGGCAAGGCGTTCCTCCTCGGCGTGGCCGACAACGTGATGCCCGGGGCGAAGATCGAACGGGTCCGCCGCATCACCGAACTCGTCCGGCAGCGAGGTGCGTTTCCCGTCGAATAACTTGGTTTTTGCAATGAAATGAACTATGGCTCTTCAACAGAATTCGCGGGTCGATTTCGTGGCATGGCAGCATAACCCTCGGCATGCCAAGCATTTACATCCCAGATGGCGCGTCGCCTTTCGAGGTAGAAAAACCAAGTACCGGTGCCTCTTCTCTATTCCGCGGCTACTTTGATCGATTCGCCTTAAAAAACGGGACCAGAGAAGAGGCACCGGTACTCCGCTGTTGCATGTCGGACCTGAATCTGCCCACAAATTCTGCCGAGGAGCCCTAACTATGGGGCCACGAGAAACACGAGAAAGGAGATCGAGAATGAAACTGATTCGAATCGCAACCCTTGCGAAGTGCAGGACCCGGCCGGCACGGGACCGGTCATTGTGGAAAATAGCGTCGGGGCGAACACGGGCCAACCTGGCGGCATGGGCCGTGCTGGCCGCGATCGCAGTATGCGTCTGGACGGACCGGTGCGTCGCCCAAACTCCGGCGGAGCCCGAGACCGCACCCGTTTTCGAGGTGCAGGACCTTTTCCAGTCGGTTCGCATCCCCAACATCGTGGTGGCGACCGACGGAACGGTTTTGGCTTTCGCAAACAGCGGCCGACTGCTCCGCCGCAGCGAGGACGGAGGCAAGAACTGGAGCCCGGTCCAAACGGTCGGGGACGACGCCCGGGGTAGCGCGATCGTCGATGAGAACAGCAAAGACGTGATGGTCGTTTGCGCCCGGGGCGGCTACCTGTGGCGAAGCAGCGATCACGGGAAGACGTGGAAAAGAGAGACCATTTCCATCAAGCCGAATCCGCTGGGCCACGGAATCCCCGACGGGATCCCGGCACAAACGGCCTGCTCGGAATCGGGCGTCACGCTGCACTATGGGAAGCACAAGGGCCGTCTGCTCATGCCCGCCCGGGTGCAGCCGCCCGAGGGCAACAACGACCAGGAGTGGTGGCCGTACAACTACAATACGGCGATCTACAGCGACGACGGGGGCAAGACCTGGCAGACGAGCGGGCCGGTGCAGAGCGGGACCGGCGA
>DATLAN010000302.1:0-2410 GCA_035527455.1 Thermoguttaceae bacterium | reverse complement strand
GTAGTGCGGCTCCATCTCCCGGCCATCTGGATCGAGCACGGGACCCGGAGCCACAAGGCCCTGGTGCGTGATAAGCAGGAGCGGCGTCCCACAGAGCAGGGCCAGGTGAGCCAGTCCCGCGTCGGTTGCGATCACGAGCGATGCTTGGCGTATCGCCTCAACAGAAGCGTCCAAGAAACGGGCGTGGTCCCATGCTCGCGGCACCTGCAGATCGAGCGACGAGTCAGGGGCTCCGGCGGCAAAGCAACCCGGCAGATCGGTGAGCGCCTCCCAGTGCGGCCAGTTCTTCGACGCGCCGTAGCGCCTCCCCCGTGGGCAGATCACGACCTTGATGTCACGGAGACCCTGTGGAATGAACGGCTCGGGCACGAAACGAGCCTCGGGCATCTTGGGGTGCGTTCGGATAACGGAGGCCAGCGGGATCTCGCGGTGGAGTTGTTCCCGGAGCTCCCGGATATAGTTCCAGTCACCCCTCGGGTGCGTGCCCCGGCGCATATCGTCCTCGATGGGTAACACGGTCCTGAGTTCCGTGGCCGACGGGTACAGGCACTCTTCGCCCGGCTCCATATAGACGATCTTCGGGCCAGGCAGGGCATGGACGGCCGGGACATGGTAGCGGATCTTCAGGCCGAACTCGCCGCGACAGGGGAGAGCGATGTTCATGGGCGGAGCCAATCAGCGTATTTGCTGACGTTATTTCGGCGGAGCCTCCCTACATCTTCACTGATATTGTTTCCCCAGATAAGCAACCAAATCCCAGCCGTTCCGCCCCAGCCCAGTGCGCGACAAACCAAAAACGTGCCCGTGAGAATAAGAAGCGATGAAATGACCAGCAGGCCAATGCGTACTTTCCGTTCGTTGTTCACCCTTTCCTCCCCATGGCCAGATCCAGCACCGCCTTGTTCGGATCGTCCGGTTTCAGCTTCCCCAGATACCGCGCCCCCTTGCCTTCGTCGCGGTACACGCTCCCGTCGGCGTGGATGCGGTACGGGCCTTTCTTTGTCGGGCGGAAGCGCTTGAGAATGGTGGGTTCGGGATGACGTGTACCGGGGCTGGGGTTTTGACTCCCCAACCCCGGCACGTTGGGCGTGGTGGTCACGACCGGCGTCACCTTCACGCTACTACTTCGAGGCTTGCACCGCAGCGGCTACCGCCGCCGCAATGGCATCGAGGAACACTGGGGTCTTGGCCACCAGTTGGCTCACCTCGTCCACGTTCCAGATTCGATCAACGCTGAGGTCGTTGTGCCGGAGGACTTGGGCCTTGATCTCCTCGTCGTGGGAAAGTGCGTTCCTGTGGCCGCGAACGATCTCGGCGTTGAGTTCGCGCACGAGGTCAGCATGGGCTGCGTCCAGCTTTTCGCGCTGACTCTGTGCCGCACGCGCCGCCTGCAACGAAAGGTCCAGGAACTCGTCGTAGGTCCGCTTGTTGTTCGACGCCCACGCCTGGCCGATGCTTGCCGGAGTGGCCTCTGTGACCACGGTCGCCGAACTCGTCTCGGCACCGACCCCACGGCTTGCCGCCTGGGCCGTCTCGAGGCTTTGCTTCACGTCCTGGACGGCTTGGGCCGTGTCTTGGGCGATCTGCTGCGCCGTTTGCTTTGCGTCCTGGGCCGCCTGTAGGGCGTCCTGGACGGCTTGCTGCACCTTTTGAAGGGCGTCCTGGTCTTGCTCTGCCATTGTCCTACTCCTTTCGGTTTGGTACTTCACGACTTCCGGGGTTTCCGCTCCGCTCCGCTATGTTTCACGACGCCCATTCGAGCGTCCCTTGCTCTCTCCTAACGCCATGCGCCAGCCACCACTTCCGCGCCCATGATGACTTCGGCAGGTCTTCCATTTTCGGCCTGCCATGGAAACACACGACGCCGAAGTCACCGGGACCCGCCGTCAGCTTGTCCGCCTTGTAGCTTCCAACGAGTCCGGGGAAAAGCGGCTGGATCCGGTCGGCATCCTTGAACACCGGGGCCAGGTAGTAGTCGCTCCGTCGCTTCGTGCATTCGGGCGGATGGTTTTCGATGTGCTTCCACACATGCGCCGTGCGCTCCGTGTCCCAGAGCATGACGCCGCTGGCTCCGATCTGCGGGGCCAGGAAGTCAGCGAGCACGGCAAGTGCGCCTCTGTAGCCAGACAGGGCGGCGATAGGGCCAGTGATGAGGGTGTCGAGATCGAAGTAGATCACGCGCCCGCTGAGAATGCCGGGCCGCCAGAGTTCGAGCTTCGACCACCAATGCGGCCAGCCGTGAGTGAGGGGAACGGTGTCGCAGGGCACGTCGGGAACGTCGGTAAGGCATACGAAGCGGTGCGGAAGGTGGAGGTGGCGGGCAACCTGACGCCGGAGGCGGGTCACCCATTCGGGGCCATACACGCCGCCCGAACGGAGAACGGTGGCGACGGTGAGGTCAGGCATCACC
>DATLAN010000301.1:0-46891 GCA_035527455.1 Thermoguttaceae bacterium | reverse complement strand
GTTGTTCGAAGACATCGAGGCCGTGCGGGAACTGGAGCGGATTCTTCTGGAACTGATCGCCCGCGCCAAAGAAAGCCCGCCGTGATAGACCCCAACGGGGTCGAAACAACAAAGCCCAGGGTCGCGCAGCGCACCCTGGGTGAAGAGGCGAGGCGATCCCCGGAAACCCCGAAGGGGTCTTACAAATCGACGGCGCCTTGCCCGATTCGACGCGCCCAACCATCTACTCCGCGTTAGCCCGGGCCGCCAATGCTTGCCAGAAATCGCGGGCGCGGCGGTGGTAGTCGAGGACTTCGCGCTGCTTCGCTGGATCGGTTAGCTGGATCTGCCGGGCACGCTGGTAGATCCAATCGAGAAAGAACTGAACCGCCTGTTTGCTGATGCGACGCCGGCCGCCGATCTCGACGTAGTACGGCCCGGTCATGGCAAAACGATGCGTCTTGGGCTGATCGGTGACCACCCGCAAGAGAAACCAGCCGCTTTGCTCGAACTCGATTCCCGGAAGCCGGCCGCTGACCGCGTAGTCGGCAAAGCGAATGGAACGCGCCACGCGGCCGTTCTTGACGATCTCCAGGTAGCTGATCGGCTCGCGGGTGGAAAGCGTCAGGCCGATCTCGAACTCGAGCTTCTCGCCCGCGTCGCCGCGGAAGACGTACCCGGGCAATTGGCCGTTGACCGCCGGACGCAACAGCGGCCCGTTGGTCACCATCACCCGGCCCCCGCGCAGGTTCTCGAACCATCGGTCATAGGTGAACTCGCTGTCGACGTGGACGTAGACGCGGTTGTAGCCGATCGGATTGGGGGCCGCCCCCGAGCCGCTGCCGGCGGTCGGCGGAATCCTCAGCCCGCATTCGAGAAGCTTGAAGTAGACGTCTTGCGACCATCGGGCGTTGCCGTGAGGGGCCGGGTAGAGCTTCCGGTCGCGGGGTTTCCCGTCGCCTTCGCTGTCGATGGCCGTCTCGCGGCAGAGATTGGCGTGGGCCACCTGGATCGAGTCGATCTGCCCGGCCGCCACCAACATGGGAAGGTCCCACCAGTACGGCCGCGACGAGTCGACCCACGCGCCCTCGTGACGGCGGGCCTCCAAGGCGTACTGGATCGACGCAGGATACTCGCCGGCCGGGTCGTTCGACGTCGAATGTCCGGCCCAGGGCGGGGGTTCCGGCAGGTTGAACAGCAGCAGTTCCGTGCCGGCTCGGGCATGACGGCCGGCCATCGGGTGGTAATAGCGATCCTCGTCGAAGAGCACCGGGAGTTCCTCGGGCAGCGGCTTGTCGCGCCACGGATTCTCGCCGTTGGACCAGGTCGCCACCTGGGCCACGTGCAGATCGTCGGCCTCCATCAGCAGTTCGATCTCCTGCAGGGGCCGTCGCACGTCCAGGTCGCCGGACCACCAGCCGTGCTCGGACATGTCGACGAAACGCCCCAGGTCGACCTGCTTGACGTCGTCGGCGAAGTTCTCGATGCGGAAATGGCCCGTGCGGGTCAGGTATTCGGGCCCCCGTTCCATCTCGAACGTGTAGTCGCCGACGGGCAGTTGCAGCGCGATCTTGCCGTCGAAGGCGAAATGGTCGTCCCAGAAAGGGACGCGACGCGGTTTCTGCGGCCGGCCGCGGGAGTTCTTCAGGTGCATCCGGCAGGCGATCGGCTCCCCCGTCTCGCGGTCGACCACCGTGATCTCCAACTGTCCCCCGGCCATGGCGGGCATGTTGGCTGGCAAGATCAGCAGGGCCAACGCCAACAGCCGCCGAAGCAGCGTCGATCCCCCAATCCCGAGCCCCGAGCCCGCGACCATCGTGTTGGGTTTGTCGTTTAGGGGCATCGTATTCGGGTCCATAGTAGCCGTCTTTCTCCGCGAGACGGGGCTGCATCTCGCGGAGCGAGATGGCTACAGAAAGGCATGAATGTTTGGCGAATATGCCAATTGTAGCACGCCGTGCCCGGCCCGGTTCGGAGGTACGGGTTGATGAACGACCGGCGGCGTCCCTACAATAGGCAATGGTGTAGAATTGTGCTGAACTGGAGTGGAACCCCATCCGGCGGCTGGCTGACATGGCTGAGGATTACTACAAGACCCTGGGTGTTCGCCGCGATGCCTCGCAGGCCGAAATTCAAAAGGCCTATCGCGAATTGGCCCGAAAATATCACCCCGATCTGAATCCTGACGACAAGACGGCGAAGAGCAAGTTTCAGCAGATCCAAAACGCCTTCGACGTGCTCAACGACTCGGAAAAGCGGGAAATGTACGACCGATATGGCAGCACGTTCGAGACCGCCGGCGGCCGGGGTCCACACCCAGGAGGACCTTGGGGCACAGGGCCCGGGGGGGTTCGCTTCGAGGATATCGACCTCAGCCAGTTCTTCGGCGAGCAGTTCGGCACGGAATCCGCCGGGGGGGGCGGCGATTTTTTCAGCCGGTTCCGACGGGCCGGCGGCGGGCCCCAACAGACAAGCACCACGTCGCGGCGCGGCGGAGCTGATATCCACCACGAAATCCAGATCCCCTTCCAGACGTCGATCACCGGGGGGGAAGTCCAGATCAGCGTGCAGCGCCAGACCGGCAAGACCGAGACCATTTCGGTGAAGATCCCGCCGGGAATCGAAGACGGCAAGAAAATCCGGATCCGCGGCCAAGGCGAGCCCGGCCCGCGCCGCGGCACGCCGGGCGATATTCTGCTGACCATCCGCGTGGCACCCCACCCAGCCTTCCAGCGTCGGGGGAACCATCTGCTGGTGAAACTGCCGGTGACGCTCGCCGAGGCTGCCCTGGGCGCCAAAGTCGACGTACCCACCCCGCGCGGAACCGTTTCGTTGCGTGTTCCGCCGGGGAGTTCCAGCGGGACGAAACTCCGCGTGAAGGGACACGGCGTGAGCCCCAAGAGCGGCCCGGCCGGCGACCTGTTGGCCGAGATCCAGATCGTCTTGCCCAAGGATCTCGACGAGAAGGACCGTGAAGCGATCCGGGAGTTCGGCCGGCGCCATTCCGAGGACCCACGCGCCGATTTGAAGTGGTAGGCCGATGCACGACCATCGATTTCCTAGCGCATGCCGGATCCGACGCGGCGCCGACTTCCAGCGGGCCTATCGCCGCCGTTGCGTGGCGGGCGACGATCTGCTGTTGGTCTTCGGCTGTGCGAACGGCCTGCCGCATCCCCGGCTGGGGCTGTCGGTCTCTCGCAAGCTGGGCGGCGCCGTGGTTCGCAATCGCTGGAAGCGGCTGATTCGCGAGGCGTTCCGGCTCACGCGCGAGCAATTGCCCGGCGGGATCGATCTGGTGGTGATTCCCCGTCAGGGAGTCCAGCCGAAACTGGCCGGCTTGCTGAACGCCCTTCCCCGATCGGCCGGGCGCGTGGCCCGAAAACTGCTTGCTTGACAACGAACCTCTGATCGGATACATCGTCCTTGAACAATGCCAGGCTGCGGTGGACATGATCGGCCACCGTTCGATTCACGTCAGCCGAATGGATTGGAAGTAGCCCCCTCGCCGCCGACATTCCGTACCGTGTCCTTCTTCCACCTCAGCAAGATCTTTCGTCTGTTGATCGCCGTCCCGAAGGGCGTGTTGATCGGGATGGTCCACCTATATCGGCTGTTGTTGAGCCCCGTGTTGGGACGCCACTGCCGGTTTCAGCCGACCTGCAGCGTCTACTTCATCGAGTCGGTGCGCAAGTACGGGGCGATCCGTGGAACGTGGCGGGGTATCCGGCGGATCTGCCGCTGCCATCCCTGGCATCCAGGGGGGTATGACCCACCGTGATTTCTTGATGGGGGAATTATGAAAAATGGAGAAAGGCGCGAGGATAGGGGATAGCGGCTTGATGGTCTGCCGCCGAGAAGGCGCGACCACCGGTCGCGGCTTTGTGGGTTCATCCTTCATCATTCCCCTTGACCCCCTCGGGCGAAATCATTATCGTTCGCCCCCTACTACCTTTTCTCCAGATCCGACGAGGCCCCGGTGCGCCGGGGGTCTCCCTTTTCCTTATCCGTGTCGACCGTCGGGCTTCCGGCCGAATCTTCGCGATTCTCCGAACGTGGGCAGCGCGATGACGGCCTCGGAAGATATCGCGGCGGCCTTTGGACACAAGGAGCGCATGGAAGCATGAGATCCTATCTGACGTGGCTGTGGTGTGGCGTGGTGCTGCTGGCCGGTTGTTCCTGCTTCGACGTGTTGAACGTCCGTTCGCAGAGTCCCGACGGTTCGGACGCGGAACGAATCCAGGCCCGGCTGGTCGGTGATCTGGCCGTGCCGTTCAACATGCACGCGGTTCAGGTCGAGGCGGTGGGTCTGGTGGCCGGTCTGCAAGGCACCGGCAGCGACCCGGCCCCTTCGCCGCAACGGGCGATCCTCTTGGACGAAATGCAGACACGCAACGTGGACAAACCCAATCAGGTGCTGGCTTCTCCCAACACGGCCATGGTCCTGGTCCGCGGCGTGCTCCGGCCGGGCATCCAGAAAGGAGACCGCTTCGACGTCGAGGTCCGTATCCCGTCGCGGAGCGAGACGACCAGCCTGCGGGGAGGCCATTTGTTGGAAACGCGGCTGACCGAGTTGGCCGTGCTGAACAACCAGATCCACGAAGGCCACCTCTTGGCGTTGGCCAAGGGACCCGTGATGGTCGATCCGTCGGCCACGGACGACAAAGACCGCGTCTTGATGGGGCGCGGCCGGATCCTCGGCGGCGGCGTGGCCCTGAAATCGCGTTCGCTGGGACTGGTGCTCAAACCGGGTCAGCAGAACGTGTTCAACAGTTTGCGCATCGCCACCGCGATCAACAAACGCTTCCACACCTTCGAGAAGGGCGTGAAAGTGGGCGTGGCGACGGCCAAGACCGATCAGTTCGTCGAACTGGTCGTCCACCCCCGCTACAAGGACAACATCACCCGTTACGTCCGCGTGGTCCGCACCGTGACGCTGCGAGAATCGGACACCGATCGCATGGAGCGGATCGGCGAGCTGAGAGATCGATTGCTCGACCCGGTGACTTCGGCCGGCGCCGCGCTGGAGTTGGAAGCCGTCGGCCGCGACGGCGAGGACATGCTGTTGGAAGGGATCCGTTCGAACGATCCGGAGGTACGGTTCTACGCGGCCGAAGCCCTGGCCTATCTCGACCGCCGCGAGGCCGCCGCGCCGCTGGGCGAAACGGCCCGCAACGAACCGGCCTTCCGCGTGTACGCCCTGTCGGCGCTGAGCACCATGGACGAATTCGCCGCCTGCGAACAACTCCGATCCTTGCTGGAGGTCCCCAGTGCGGAAACCCGTTACGGGGCCTTTCGCGCGCTCTGGGCGATGAACCCCGGCGATCCGCTGATTGCCGGAGAAATCTTGGGCGGCCAGTTCAGCTACCACCGGCTCGATACGGCCGGCCCGCCGATGATCCACGCCACGCGAAACCGCCGCCCGGAAATCGTGCTCTTCGGCAAAGGCCAGCGGTTCCTCACCCCGTTGGCCCTCGAAGCCGGACCGCGAATCATGGTGACCAACGTCGGCGACGACCGGATTGCGGTCAGCAAATACACCGTCAACGCCGCCGACCAGAGACGGATCGTCTCCACGCAAGTCGACGACGTGATGCGGGCGATCGTCGAACTCGGCGGCACCTATCCCGACGTGGTCCAGGCCCTGCAAGAGGCCAAGGCCGACCACGCTCTGGCCGGCCGTTTCGAGGTCGATGCGCTGCCAACGGCCGATCGGGCGTACCATCGGGTGGCCGATCGAGGGCCGGATCGGCCTTCGTCAGGCAACTCCGGAGACGTCACCGGAACACCCGAGATTGATGAAATACACTCCCGGGGTGAATTCGAATACGACCATGAGGGCTATTCCAGCCTCGGATCCGAGAAAACCGTTGTCGATTCCCAAAAGAAGCCGCCCCCGGTATCGGGTCTTCTTGCTAAAATAATGGGACGCAACCCGGACTGACCCCCCCGAAGAATGCGATTGGATACCACCCTTCGGCATTCATTTCCCAGACTTTTCTTCCCATGCTCAGAGCGCTCGAACTCGTCGGTTTCAAGAGCTTCGCCGACAAAACGCGGTTCGAGTTTCCTCGCGGTATCACGGTCGTCGTGGGACCGAACGGGTCGGGGAAGTCGAACATCGTCGACGCCATCAAGTGGGTGCTGGGCGAGCAAAGCGTCAAAAGCCTCCGCGGCAAAGAGATGGCCGACATCATCTTCAACGGCTCGGGGACCCGGCGGGCGATGAACTCGGCCGAAATCACGCTCACCTTCGACAACACCAACAACCTGCTGCCGATCGATACGCCCGAGGTCCACATCACCCGTCGCGTCTACCGAAGCGGCGAGGGCGAATACCTGGTCAATCGGCATCCCGGCCGGCTGCGCGACATCCGCGACCTGCTCTCCGGAACCGGCATGGGTACCCACGCCTACAGCGTCATCGAGCAGGGCAAAGTCGACGTGCTCTTGCAGTCTTCGCCTCGCGACCGCCGGGTGATCTTCGAGGAGGCGGCCGGCATCAGCCGCTTCAAGGCCAAGAAGATCGAGTCGCTCAGGCGATTGGATCGCGTGCAACAGAACCTGTTGCGACTGTCCGACATCGTCGACGAAGTGGAGAGCCGGCTCCGCAGCGTCCGTCTTCAAGCCGGCAAAGCCCGGCGATACAAGGAATACACCGACCGGCTCCAGGAACTCCGCACCCAGGCCGCCTTGGTCGATTGGCGGCGATTGAGCGAACGGTTGGCCAAGTTCGAAGACGAGCTGCAGGCGCTGGCCGAGCAAAGTGCCGGCACCAACGCCGAAGCCGAGACCATCGAAACTCGCTTGCTGGAGACGGACACGCAAATCGGCGACGCCAATGAAGCCATTCGCCAAAGCGAGGGCCGAATCGCCGAAAACCGGGAGCGCATCGCCGGACACGAATCGACCATCGAGCACGAGCGGAACCGCAGCCGCGACCTCGAACAGGAGATCGCCCGACACCGGCGCCAACTGGTGGCGATGACCGTACGGGCCGGCGATTTGCAGCGGCAACTGCTCGACACGGTTGAAGCAGTTCGCCAGGCCGAGGAACAACACCGGCGGATCGCCGCCCGGTTGGCCGAGGGCGAACGGCAATTGACCGGCGTGATCACCGACTTGGATCAATTTCGCGGCGAGAACGAGCAGCGTCGCCACGCGTACATGGAGCAAATGCGCGCGGCCGCGACCCTGGGGAACCAGATCGGCGCGCTGGAGAGTGAACTTGCCGCCGCGGCCGCTGTCCAGGAGCGAAGCCAGCGCCGCATCGCCGAGTTGGACGGCCAGTGCGACGCCCTCGCGGCCGAACTGGAGGGCCTTCGCCGCCAACGACAGGACGTTTCCCGGCAAGTCGGCGAAGAGGAGGAATTGCTGGCCGCTGCGAAGGACCAGCTCGACCGATACCGACGGCATCACGCTTCGCGGCAGGAGGAGTTGGCCCGACTTCGCCAGCGTCAAAGCGGAGCCGCCGAGCGGGCGGCGGTCCTGGAAGAATTGCAGCGCCGCCAGGAAGGGCTCAGCGCCGGCGTGAAGGAGGTGCTCGCCGCGGCGGCCAACGCGACCGGCGAAAGCCCGTTGCGGAGTATCCGCGGGCTGGTGGCCGATCTGCTGCACGTCGGCGTGGAAATCGCCCCGCTGGTCGAAGTGGCCCTGGGCCAAGCGGCGCAGCACGTCGTGGCCGCACCGGGAACCCCCTTGCTCGACTATCTCAAGAGCGAGTCGCAGCGATTCGCCGGCCGCGTAGGGTTCGTCTGGCTGGAAAACCAGCCGGCCGCACACGCCGCGCCGGCGATCGACTTGGAAGGGCGCTCCGGCGTGCTCGGCCGGGCCGACCGATTCGTCAAAACCGATCCCCGGTTCGTCGCGCTGGCCCACCAATTGCTCGGGCGGACCTGGTTCGTCGAAAAGCTCGACGACGCCCTTGCGTTGGCCGAGCCGGTCGGCCGGGGACTGACGTTCGTGACCCTGGCGGGCGAACGGCTGGCCGCCGACGGCACGCTCATCGTCGGGCCGCGCCACGCCGCCACCGGATTGATCTCGCGACGCAGCCAGCTCGAGGCCTTGAAAACGCAGTTGCACGAGCTGGAAAACGAAGTCGCGCAGACCCAAAAGAGCGTCGCCGCCTTGGGCCAACAGATCGAACAGCAGCAACAGCAGGTCGAAGTCCGCTCGGCCGAACACCGCCGGGCCGCCGACGCCCTGGCCGAACACGGCTTCAAGATCGCGGCGGCCGAACAGACGCGCGTCCAACTCGACCGCCAGCGGTCCGTGCTCCAGGCGGAACTCCGCGCCGCCGTAACCCAGCACGACACCGCGGCCCAAAGCCTCGACGACGCCCGGGCAAAACGGCAACAGGCCGAAACGCACCTGGGGGAAGCCGAGGCCCAGCTTTCCGGACTCGACGAGAAGATCGACCGGCTCGAAGACCGGCAGCAGGTCCACAACCGCGAAACGACCGAGACCAAGGTCGAACTGGCCAAGAGCGAGGAACGGCTGCGAAACCTTCACGCCCGCATGCGACAGTTCGAAGAGAGCCGGCAAGAGCGCAGCCGGGCAATCGCCGACGCCGGCGAGCAATTGGCCCGGTGCACCGGGCGTGCCGCACAGTCGCGGCGGAGCATCCTTCGGGCGGAATCGCAGGTCGCCGAGTTGTATCTCTGCAAGGAGAAATTCGCCGCGGAAACCGTGGAACTGATCGATCGGCGCGAATGGCTCCGCCGGCAGCGCACCGAGCTTACGGCCGACGCCCAGACCATCCGCGCCAGGATCCGCAAGATCGAAGAGAAGATCCACGCGGCGGACCTCGCCGCCAGCGAGGTGCGACACGAGCGAGGCAATCTGGCCGACCGGTTTCGCGAAGACTACGGTATCGAACTGGCCGAGTTGGAAGGCGAGCCCAGCGATGAAGAACAGCACCAGCGGGAAGAGGTCCAGCAGGAGATCGACGAATTGCGCCGCAAGATCGGCAATCTGGGGAACGTCAACATCGAGGCCCTCGACGAACTCGACGACCTGGAAACCCGCCACAAGACGCTGGCCGATCAATACCGCGACCTGGCCGGGGCCAAGGCTTCGTTGGAACGGATCATCGACAAGATCAACACCGACAGCCGGCGGCTGTTCTCCGAAACGCTGGAGACGGTCACCGGCCATTTCCGCGAATTGTTCCGGGATCTGTTCGGGGGCGGCCACGCCGACATCATCCTGGACGAGGGCGTCGACATCCTGGAGAGCGGCATCGAGATCGTGGCCCGGCCGCCCGGCAAAGAGCCGCGGAGCATCTCGCTCTTAAGCGGTGGCGAAAAGACGCTCACGTGCGTCGCGCTGCTGTTGGCCATTTTCCGCAGCCGTCCCAGCCCCTTCTGCGTGCTCGACGAGGTCGACGCCGCGCTGGACGAGGCCAACATCGACCGGTTCACCCAGGTATTGAAGGACTTCCTCACCTGGACCCAGTTCATCATCGTCACCCACTCGAAGAAGACGATGACCTGCGCCGACACGATCTACGGCGTGACGATGCAGGAGTCGGGCGTGTCGAAGCAGGTCTCGGTCCGCTTCGAGGACGTCAGCGACGACGGCGAGATCCTGCCCGAGCGACTTGCCGAAGAGGACGAAACGCAGGCGGCGTGAGCGTAGGCTGGGTCGAGCACAGAGGCGTAGGGTGGGTCGAGCGCAGCGAGCCCCACCAGCGGCCGCAGGGGGAATTGCAATTCTTACCGGCGGCACGGTACTCTTACGCCGAAGGCGTTACACAACAAAGCCCAGGGTCGCGCAGCGCACCCTGGGTCAAGAGGCGACGCAATCCCCCGAAACCCCGCAGGGGTTTCATAAACCGGCGGCAGCACACGCCGTCGGACGCACCGTGTGAAACCCCTTCGGGGTTTCCGTCGGTCATCCGGCCCGACAACCCGGGGTGCGCTCCGCGACCCCGGGCTTTGTTGTTCAACCGCTTCGCGGTATTTTACGTCGCCAAGCGAACACCAGATGTAGGCCGGAACAAGCGCAGCGCCGTTCCGGCATTTGCCCTCATGCGGTCTTTCTGCGCCAAATGCCGGAACTGCGCTGCGCTTGTTCCGGCCTACAGGGTACAGACTGCTCACGGCGCGGACCACTGGGGATCGGGGCGATCGAGCACCTGGGGCGTGCTGGTTTGCTGCAACCGGGCGACGTTTTGCTCGGCCGCCTTCACCGCGGCGGCGTCGCCGTGGGCTTCGATCGTGACCTCGAAGGTCCGCGACTCTCCCGGCGCCAGCACGGCCACGCGGCCCTTCTCCTTCTCGAACGACTTGACGTTGGGGAAGTTGATCGCCGGCTCCAGGCCCGTCACGTAGCCGTCGGCCACTGCCTGGCGATTCTTCCAGAGCGTGAAGCAAGGCAGCTCGTTCTTGTTGAACTTCAGACTCACGCCCCGGTCGCCGGCCGCATTGCGCAAGAGCGTCTGCGTGCTGCCGTCGTAGTCGGCCGCCAAATCGAAGAAGAAGACCGCCTCGACCGATCCCGGGCTTGCCGGACCGTACGTGTCCCACTGGGCCAGGTTGCCCACGGCGACCTCGTCGCGCGGCGCCACTTTGGCCACAGGAATCACGGCCTTCGAGCCGGGGTCCAACAGCGGCGTGCCGAAGTTGACGTGATAGAGCAGTTCCAGTTCGCTCGGTTCGGCCGAAATGTTGGTGATCTCGTCGGTGACCGTGATGCCCGGCTGACCCGGCTTGGTGCGGATCGTCGAGACCATCCGCAACTTGTTGCCGAACAGCCGCGACTCGTCGACGGTGCCGCTTACGGCGATCTCGCCCGAGTCGCCGTCGATGGTCACCTCGACCTGATGGGCGGGAATGTTGGCGATCTTGCCGTGCAGCGGATGGACGACCTCGCCCTTTTCGTCGAACTGGGGCGCCCCGTTGCTCTCCAGGCCGCAGCGGACCAGCAGTTCGTCGAACCCGTCGAGCCAGCCGATGCCGCTGGGCTCCCAGAGACGGACGAAGCCCGGATGGACCGGCCCGGCGACGGGCGACTTCCATCCCAAGGACAGATCCCCCAGGCCGGCCCGCCATATCCCCATTCCCCGGGTAGGCAGCACCACGAACCGAAAGGCCCCGTTGTTGACTTCGATGGCGTCGACCCCGTCGCGGAGCCCGCCCCGCAAGGTCCGTTTGGTGACCGAGTAGCCGGCGGCGTCGCCCTCGACGTCGGCCGGCGAGAGTCCGATCCGTTCGACGTACACGTCCCCGTCTTGGTCCGTCAGCGTCCAGGTTCGTTTGGCCATAATGGGTGGTCTCCTTCGTCAGTGGGTCGTCGTCCGAGGGAACTCGGTCCGCAGAGGTTCTCCGGATTCTAGCGATGGCCCGTCCGTCTTGTCCAGCCTCGGCAAAATCGACGCGGAGTGCGGTCGGGTTGCTTGTTGGAGATCCGGAGCCGGTGTGGTAGGGTTCGGGGCTGGGGGTTCGGGGGTAAGGGATAGGGGCTAGGGGTTCGGGGAGTGGGTGATCCCCGAGTTCCCAGCCCCGAGTTCCCAGCCCCGAGTTCCCAGCCCCGAGTCCCCAGCCCCCCGGCCACGCGTTTGCACAATGAACAAGAACCGGCGCTCGATCCTTCGCCACACCGCGCTCGTCGTTTTCGCGGCGATTTGCCTGGCTGCTTATCTGGCCACCGGGTCTCGGCCGAGCGGGCAGCCGCCGTGGTATAGCGTCGTGCCGCCGTTGCTGGCGATCACGATGGCCCTGGCGACCGGACGCATCTTTCTCAGCCTGGCCGCGGCCGTGATCGTCGGCGGGGCGCTGAGCCTGCCGGGCGACGCCACAGGTTGGACCGAAAGGCTCTCTCGCGGCACCGGAGCCAAGTTCGTCTACGACAGTGTGACCGACGTCGAAAGCCAACTGATCCTGCTCTACGTCGTGCTGATCATGGCCATGATATCGGTGATGCTCGTCGGCGGCGGGCTGCAAGGCGTGGCCCATTGGCTGATGAAGTTCGCCCGATCGGCCCGCTCGACCAGGATGGTCACGTTCATCGCCGGGCTGGTGATCTTCATCGACGATTACGCCAACACGATGATCGTCGGCTCCACGTTTCGGCCCATGACCGACCAGCAACGGATCAGCCGCGAGAAGCTGGCGTTTCTGGTCGATGCCACGGCCGCGCCGATCGCGGGGCTGGCCGTGATCAGCACGTGGATCGGCGTCGAAGTGAGCTATCTGTCGAAAGAAGCCGCCCAACTGGGGCTGGAACAGAGCGGATACGCCATCTTCTTCGATGCCCTGGGCTTCCGTTTCTACTGCATCTTGATGATCGCCTTCGTTTTCTTCAACGTGCTTTCGGGGAAGGACTTCGGACCGATGGCCAAGGCCGAGCGACGGGCTCGCAAGCACGGGAAGCTGCTCGACGACGACGCCCGGCCGATGACGTCGCGGTCCTTAAGCGCCTCGGAACCGCACCCGGAAGCGAGAATCCGCGCGGCGGTGGCCCTGGTGCCCATGGCTGGCGTGTTGATCGGGTTTCTTGCCTTGCTCTGGCACGACGGCGGAGGGCCGGCCCAATGGGCGGCCGATCGTTGGTCGATACTGCGTCTTTCCGCCTGGCGCGAGGTCCTCAGCAAGGCCAATAGCGTCCCCTTGCTGGCCTATGCTTCGGGACTGGGCTTCGTCTTGGCCGCGATTCTCGCCAAGACCATGGCCCGAATCCCTCTGGCCGCACTGGTCAAGGCCGCTTTGGTCGGAGTCCGCAGCAGCCTGTTTCCCGTGACCGTGCTGGTCCTGGCGTGGTCGCTCAAGGGGGTGTGTACGGATTTGCAGACCGGAGAGTTCATGGCCGGCGTGGTGTCCGACGCGTTTCCGCCCCTATTCTTCCCGGCGTTGGTGTTCATCCTGGCCGGGCTGACCTCGTTCGCCACCGGCACGAGTTGGGGTACGATGGGCATCCTGATTCCCATCGCCATTCCCGTCGCGTTCCATCTCGACGGCGACGTCTACGGGCTGATTACCGTGATCAGCGTGGCGGCGATCCTCGACGGGGCCATCTTCGGCGACCACTGCTCGCCCATCTCGGATACCACGATCATGAGTTCCACGGCCTCCTCCTGCGATCACCTGGCCCATGTCCGCACGCAAATGCCTTACAGCCTGGTGGTCGCGGCCATCGCGTTGGGCGCCGGCTATTTGCCCACGGCCATGGGCGTACCGCAGTGGGCGGGCATCGGAAGCGGCGTGGCCGTCTCGGGCTTGTTGTTCTTGGGGTTGAGGGGTAAGGGGTGAGGGGCGAGGGATGAGGGGCGAGGGGTGAGGGGCGAGGGCCGAGGGATGAGGGATGAGGGATGAGGGGTGAGGGGCGAGGGGCGAGGCCATCGCCAATCGGACCGCAAGACGCGGCGGGCACGGCGGGAAACTCGGCCACGCCTCCGGCCCGGGACAACGGACCGTGCAACGACTTGCCTGCGTGCTTCGTCAGATCGAACCAGGGCGTGAACTCACCGGACGCCACGCGCAAATCGGCACTGCGGTCCGCACCCGCCGGCAAGACCGCCCCGGGCAAGTACCAGTCGGGAACGTGAACGTAGCCGGCCAGTTGCACGAAGTACCGAGTATTCTCCGGTTCCTCGAGCTTGAAGCGGACGAACACACCGTCTCCCCGCGCCTGCACCGTGATCGCGGTGATTATCAGCAGCAACGCCACCGAGCGTACTTTTCTCATCCGATCTCCTCCCGTCGCCGACCCGTTCGATATCCGGTATCCGAATGCTGGTGATAATGAGCTGAGGGGCTGTCAAGAGAAACCGCCGTTTTGACATACGAATCACGGCCTCTCGATCCGAATCGTCTGCTCGACCGGCTCGGCCGTCTGGAGCAGGGGCTCGATCCCGCGGCCGAACTGGTAGGCGACGACCTTGACGGCGATGGGGAAGGTCGCGCGAAGGGGTAATTCGGCAATCTCCAGCTTGCCGCGGACAATCGTCGCCGGGCCGTGGGCGACGTAGTACTCCACCGGCAGGCCGGCGCTGCTGACGGCCTTCAGCGGAACTGGGGGGCTGTCCGCCTTGAGGTCGCCGATCGGCGGGAAGGTGATCGTTTGCGGCTCGCCGTTGGTCAACCCCTTGAAACCGCGGGGCATCATGCCCACGTGCTCGGTGTATCGGTACTCGGCGTCACCCGCGCTGTACGCCATGAACGTCACGCGGGAACTCTCGGTGGCGGGCGCGAGGTTGTCGAATTGCATCCGCAGGGTGTTCGGCCCGGTCGCCACCATCGGCCCGCTGACGTGCTTGACGAGGATAGGCGCGGTTGAACGACCGACCGGCTTGCCGGCGTCGGGCCAGCGTGGTCCGTGGCCGTTGTACTGCGAGGGATAAACGTCGGCGTATACGGGGTGAACTTCGAGGGTCTGCCCGTCGCCCACCCACGTGAGCCTGGTGAAGAAGAATCGGGCCCCGGCGTCGACCCAATACGGGTCGTTCCACTTGATGAACTGGTCCTTCTTGCCGAAGCCGCCGGCATGATACGCCACGGTCGCCTCGGCCATCTCTTGGTCGAAGTGCCACGCGGCCTCGGATTTCTCGCCTTGGTAATCATCATAGGCGGCCGGTTCGACGCGGCCCGGCGTCTTGATGGTCAGGTCGGTCAGCCAGCCGCTGCGATGGTCGATCTGCCTGCATCCGGCCGGCTCCTTGGCATCGACGGGCCGATCGGCGATGCGTGCCTGCGCCGCCTTGCGAAGGAACATCGCCAGGTACGCGGCGTTGCGGTCGGACCACGCGAAGTGGCCCGCGCCCGGCTCGACCACGATGCTGCCCAGGTTGCGCTCGTGCTGCGTGCGGAAGGCGACCATGGCGTCGCGGCCGCCCTCCCAGGTCTCGCGGCCGGACGGATCGCGCATCGTGCCGCCGAACTCGTCGAACTGTCCGACCATCATCAGCACCGGCACGCCTGGCGGGACCGACTCGGAGCCACCCGGCACGCCGCCCCGGTACTGCACCAAGGCGAAACAGCGGTCGGCCATCTTGATCGCGCACGCCTTGGCCTGCGGGCCGCCGGCCGAGTGCCCGACGAACAGCAGCGGTACCGACGACAGTTCGCGGTAGCCGGAGACCTTGGCCAGGTCGTTGAGCACGCGCTGCGGATCCGTCGCACCGAGCCCGCATTTCAGGAACACGATGGCCAACTGCTCCTGGGCGCACGCCTGGCGGATCTGCGGATCCTTTGCGAACTCCCGCTCCACCAGCGTCATTCCGCCCATGACGACGCCTCGAATCTCCTCGGCTTGCGGCGGAATCCACAGGAACGCCGCTGCGTTGCCTTGGCTCGTGGTCACCGGCACGGTGTGCTGGAACACGGCCGCCGAGACACTCGCCGCGGAAAACGCAAGGATGAATCCGGCGCGGAAAACGTGTCGCATGAGTCGCCTCCAGTTTGTTCCATGGGGGCCGCGGAAGAAAGGCCTCTTCCTCGTGGAGCGTTCGATTCGATCGGTTCTCGCCATTATACCGACCGTCACCGATTCTGGCGTCCGCCAGCGGAGCGGCCCGAAGACCCGGCGGCGGCTCCTGCAAGACTTCGAACGACGACCATTAGCCCGGATTTCTCACCAGCGGGTAGGCCGGAACGAGCAACTGTTCCGGCCTACCTGAGAAATCCGGGCTAGCACCGACCGGAGGATGCCCTGACAAGAAAATACTAGCCCAAGTTCGCCAGTTGGCGGTGTGTTATCCCGATTTTTTCGGGGTGGGCGGGTGAAAGTCTTCACTACATTTCGTTTTGGCTTATGACCTGCCGGGGCAGGGATACCGGACGGATCCGCAAGTCGCTCTTGTGGATCCGAAAGGCCGCCTCGGCCTCGGTCAACTGGATGTACGCCTGCCACAAATCTTCGGCCGACCAGTCGGTCACATTGGTACGCAGCAGGTAACAGCCTTCGTTGAGCGTGGCCCAATCTCGCCACTTTTCGTTTTTCGTCCATGAGACGACCGCACGCCCCGCGACCTGCTTCACCTCGACCTCGAACAGTTCGGCCGCCCGGCTGTTGTGGGCCATGATCTTGCCGATCCGACGATCGATGACTTCCTTGTTCCACTTACTTTTGAGGCAACTGGCCTGGACCTTTTCGAGCGCCTCGTCGATCCGCTTTTCGAACCGCTCGGGCATCGCCGTACTTTGGTAATAATGCTCTGCGATGAAGAGTTCACTGGACGGATTGCACAAGCGGCTGATCGCCAACACCAACGCCATCTTGGCCCACGGGATATCCTCATCGGCTACGATTGGCGCCGGAGGAAACGTTCGGGCTGAGTTCTGACAGGTTGGCCGGACGGACACGAGTGCGCTTCTGGGCGCGGAATTCAAAGGGGGAGGGGGTAGGGTGCATCTCTGAAGTCGCGCGGAAATGGAGACCATGCCGGCCGAGTACATGTTTTGCCGAATTTCGTAGGGGGATGTCGGCGAGTCTTCATTTTCACTGGGTGCTTTGGGTGACTTTGCGAAACTTGGGCAGCCTGCAAGAGAACGGGGCAGTTATCCCCCCCGTGTCCACCATGCAAGCTCGCAAATCTCTCCTCCACCTACTTGTCAGCGGTTGCCGATATGGGTACAATGACAAATACCCAGGCATCACCGGAGGGAAAGCATGACCCTATCCGAACAACTCAGGAAGGCCATCCGGAATTACGGCTCTGTCTACGCCGTGGCCCGCGACACCGGAGTGGCTCAGTCGATTCTCCAGCGGTTCATGACCGAGGAGCGGGACATGTACATCTCGACGGCCGACAAGTTGGCCGAGTTCTTCGAGATGCGGTTGACGAGACCAAAGCGGGCCAAGGACCAGAGCCCGCACAAGCGGCAATAGCGGGATACCCTTTGCCACGTCGGCTGGGCCTGGACTGACAGCCGGGCCCGCCGGCGTGGCGCCTGTCAGAAAGGAACCACACGTCAGTACGGTTGACGACCGGCTGTTAGACCGGTACGTCGCCAAGCGGTTAAAGATGCCCACGGGACGGAAAGAGGGCGACACGATTTCCCCGGAAACCGTCCGGAAAGAACTGCGGACGATCCGGACCGCGCTGAACAAGGCTGTGGAAGTATCTCGACCGCTGCCCGGGCATGCCAGAGGTGGACGGGTTCGGCAAGGACAAGCCGTATGTGACTGAGGCCCATTTCAACCTGATCATGGAAGCCTGCGATAAGGCCCGGCTGCCAGATGACCAGCACTACCGAGCGGGGACGTTCTGGAAGGCCCTCTTGGCGACGGCATGGGTAACGGGCATGCGAAAGTCGGCCCTTCTGAGCCTGCGGTGGGAAGACACCGACCTGAAGGCCGGCGTTGCCCTCTCCCGTTGCACCGACAACAAGCGGAAGAAAGACCAGCGGCACAGAATCAAGGCCGCAACGGGCTTTCTGGCGGAACTGTACACGGTCAGGTACCCCGATGAGCCGCGGGTGTTCCCGTGGAACTACGCCGTACGGACTCTGGACCGGGAGCTACATCGAATCCAGACGGCGGCCGGAATCCACCTGCCCTGCCGAGAAGACCACAAGCACACCCCCACCTGCCACGTCTACGGGTTCCACTCGTTCAGGTACGCCCACGCCACCTATAACTTCGGCCGGGTGCCTGACCGAGATCTCCAGGAACAGATGGGGCACGCCAGTTTCGCGACCACTCAACGGTGCATCAAGTACGCCGAAGAGCATCAGGTGAAAGAGTACGACGTGTTTCTGCCGAAGGCCCTGAAACCGAAGTCGAAATTGAGTGCAGATTGAATGTCGGGTGTCCGGAAACAACACAATCCCCGCAACGGCTCGCCGTAAGTCGTTGCGGGGCTTTGCTTTATGGAGGTACCCCCTAGGGGAGTCGAACCCCTGTCTTCGGACTGAGAATCCGATGTCCTGGGCCACTAGACGAAGGGGGCGTTTCGCTTCTCGAACGTCGTTGGAGAGAAGTCTACTTCCGGTCTTGCATCGTGTCAACCAAGCCGGCGAAATGCCTGACGGCCGATGAGAAGCTTGGCAGCAAGCCCACCTTGCGGCGTACAAACAATAGCTGAAAAAGTGGGCTCCGGGTTGCCGGTCGGGGCGAAAACTCAGAGTTCTGCCCGCTTGCGAATGTACTCCGAGACAACGTCCCTGGCGTACTCGAGGACCTGCTCCGGCGAATCGTCGGGGTCGCACATCTCGGGCGTCTCGACAATGTCGGTCACCATCTCGTCCCACCATGGGGCGCCGACGATCGCCCGGCAACCTTCGGCGTCGAGGCCGGCCCGGGCCATCTCGTCGGCCGTCGGGGCGTCGAATCCGATGGCCACCTCGTCCCGGGCTTCGGGATCCCTCAGCCGGACCCGCTGCCTCAAGAAATCCATGATGGCTCGCAGTTGGTCTGAGGTCATAGCATTCTCGGTCAATATCAGTGTTGCGCGGAGCTGGCCCCACGCCCTTTTTCAGTCATACTTGACACGGCCTTTTCGACGATCTAGACTCGGCATTGTCCCGATCGGGGAAAATCGAGAATTGGAGATGAAGGGGTTCCGCCATGTCGCACGAGCAGACCGTTTCCCGCCGTCGATTTCTGCAACGTAGCGCCGCCGGGGTCGCCGCGGCGGTGGTGGCGCCATACGTGGTGTCTTCGTCGGCCTTGGGGCTTGCACAAACCGTCGCGCCGAGCAACCGGATCACCGTCGGCTTCATCGGGACCGGCAGCCACGGCACGAGTCGCGATCTGCAGGGGTTCCTCGCGCAAGCGGACTGCCAGGCGGTGGCCGTTTGCGACGTGGATTCCAACCATCGCGAGCGGGCCAAGCAGATCGTCGAGGATTCGTACGCCAAGCGAACGGATGCCGGGACCTTCCAGGGTTGTGCCGCTTACAACGACTTCCGCGAGGTCATCCGCCGCGACGATATCGACGCCGTCTGCAATGCCACGCCCGACCACTGGCACGTGATCCCTTCGGTGATGGCGGTCAAAGCGGGCAAGGACGTCCTCTGCGAGAAGCCTCTGACGCTCACACTGGCCGAAGGCCGGGTGCTGTGCGATGCGGTCAAGCGCTACGACCGCGTCTTCCAGACCGCCTCGGAGAACCGTTCGGTGGCCGTCTATCACCGCATGGCCGAGCTGGTTCGCAACGGGCGGATCGGCCAGGTGAAGCACATCGAGGTCGGCCTGCCCGCCGGGCATTCCTTCCACCAGGCGAGCATGGAGGTCTGCGATCCGCCGAAGGGTTTCGATTACGACATGTGGCTCGGGCAGGCACCGTACGCTCCGTATTGCCCGGCCCGTTGCCACTGGAACTTCCGCTGGATCCTCGACTACTCGGGCGGGCAGTTGACCGATTGGGCCCATCACATTATCGACATCGCCCAGTGGGGAAACGACACCGAAGACACCATGCCGGTGGAAGTCGAGGGGACCGGCACGTTTCCGCAGGAAGGGCTTTTCACGACGGCCACGCAGTACCACTGCAAGTACAAGTACGCCAACGGCGTGACGATGGACATCATCTCCAAGGGGCCGGCGCTGCGGTTCGAAGGCACGGAGGGCTGGATCGGCAACAACGGCTGGTGCGGGCAGTTGCAGGCCGAGCCCGCTTCGATCCTCGACTCGAAGATCGGCCCCGACGAAACGCAGTTGTTCACCTGCCCCGCGGGTGAGATCCGCAACTTCCTCGATTGCGTGAAATCCCGCCGGCCGTGCTACTCGCCCGCCGAGAACGGCCACCGTGCCGCGGGCATCGCCCACATGGGCAACATCGCCATGATGGTCGGGAAGAAGCTCGAGTGGGACCCGCAGACCGAACGCTTCGACGACGAGGAAGCCAACAAGATGCTCTCGCGTCCGATGCGGTCGCCGTGGACGTTGTAGGTAACGGCGATGGAAGTATTCATCGGAGAATCCTGCCCGCGATCTGGCCCCGCGCATCGCCCACGCCCTGTTGCCCATCGCCGGGAAGCGCCGTGTGGGTCGAGGAACGAACGAGCCCCTGCTTCTCGTTCGCTTTCCAGAACATCCCCGCGCTGCGACTGGAGGATTGGCTCACGCCGTGAGGGGAGCGCGAGTCGCGCTAGCTTTTCTGCCGCAGTGCTTCGTAGAACAACACCGCCGCGGTGGCCGAGACGTTGAGGCTGTCGGCCACGCCGAGCATGGGGAGACGGATTGGCGTGACGTCCTTGCCCGACCAGATTTCGGTGAGCCCTTCCGCCTCGCTGCCGAAGATTACCGCCGTCGGGCCGCGGTAGTCGGCGTCGGTGTACGGGACCGAGGCGTCGACGCGTGCGGCGTAGATGCTCAGGTGCCGGCGGCGGAGCCAGTGAAGCGTTTCTTCGCTCCCGGCGGCACATACCGGCAGCGTGAAGATCGTGCCCAGGCTCGCCCGGATCGCGTTGGGATTGAAGAGATCGGTCCGCGGGTCGGCCACGATCACGGCCGAGACGCCCGCCGCGTCGGCGCTGCGCAACACGGCACCGACGTTGCCCGGCTTCTCGACTCCTTCCAACACGGCCACCAACGGCCGCTCGGGCAAGACGAGGTCACCGAGCGACGCGGAGGGCATTTCCGCGATGCCCACCACGCCCTCCGACCGCCGGCCGAAGGCGAGTTTCTCGAAAACCTCCTCGGTCGCCTGCAGGATTTCCGCGTCGCACTCGTCCAACGTACCCAGCAGACGCCGCGCGTCATCGCTGGTACAGAGCGGCTCGCACACGAACACTTCCAGCATCCGCACGCCGGCGGAGAGTGTTCGGGACAGCTCGCGGGCCCCGTCGATGAGAATCCGCCCTTGCTTCTCCCGATGCCGCCGATCGCGCAGCCGCACGGCGTTTTTCACTCGCGGATTCTGCCGGCTGGTGATGGTGGTCATGCGGGTTCCTGGGGACGGGAGAGTTGTTGCCGACCGGACAATCCTGCAACGCCGTGTTTCACGACACGGTAGTTTAGCGGGCGGGCTTGCCCGCCGTGCGGCAGCGGCCGGTTTTCAATGCACGTCAACGACGGGCAAGCCCGTCCGCTAAACGCGATTCCCAACGCACGACGACCCCGTCGGTTTCACTGTCCACGGCCGGCCGAGAGCAACTTGTTCATGGCCTGGCCCATGGCATCGCCGATCAGGAAGTAGCTCTCCGCGTTGCCGAACCAGTGGTGGCCGTGACCCACGTTGGGAGACTGCTCGCGCGGCCGGGCGAATGCGGTGGTTTTCACGAAGGTTACCGTGCCTTCGAATTCGGGCCGTGCGGCCGCCGCGGCCTGGGCCTGGCGGATCGCCAGCATGTTGGAATCCGCCTCGGGGCCGCCGTTGCCCAGTTCGCCGATCACGACCGGCAAATCCGGCCGGCCCCAAACCTTTCGGACGTCACGGATGAGGTTCACCAGATTCTGCTCGTACTCGGCCCGAGCCTCGGCGTCGTACATATCATTCCAGCCTTGAAACCAGACGAAACCGGCGATCTCGTAGCCGCGGCCGTCCCAGGACGGGAAGTCGTCGGCCAGGTTCTCCAGCGCCTCGCGGACCTCCTCCAGCATCTTCTCGTAATAGGGCCCGGTCTGGCCGCCCGAACTCGGTGGTCGGAAGTCGGTGAAGAGACTCTTACCGCCCCAAGCCGTCTTGATCAGCAAGACCTGCGCATCGAGGGCATCGCCAACGACATGGCCAAACTGCAACTCCGGGCCGATGTGGTGACGGTCCGGGTAGCCGGTGAAGCCGATCGTCAGCGGTCCTTTCTTCAGACCACCAGCGATCTTGAACCGCACCCACACGTCGTCGCGGGCGACCCAGTTACCCTCCGCGTCCTTCAGATGGGCGAATCGCTCGGACTTCGCGGGATCCTCCATCACTTGCTTCAGCGTCCCTTTGCCGCCGTTGTAGTATTGCGGGTGATCCAAATCGACGACCCCTTGCCCTTCCATATTCGACTGGCCTGCCAGGACGAATACCTTGAGCGGGCTCTTGCCTCCCTGTTGGGCCAAGGACGTCGAAGCGGAAGTCGCCAGCGACAACCCAATCAGCAAAGCGGCGCTCCCGACCACGTTCGTGCCGGTTCGCATCTTCCGATCTCCCTATGGTGGTCCGGTGACTACACGTATTCCCAACTCTTGAGCCACTGGTATTTGCCGGGCAGGTTGGCCCACGCCCGGTCCATGGCCCGATCCAGTTCCGCTTTTTCTTCCTTATCCAACTCCCGACGCTCCTTGACGGCCAGCGCCATATTGTCGACCTGCTCGACCGTGATCAGCCCCGGGATCGGCGCGGTGATGGCCGGGTTGCAGAGGATATAGCGGATGGCCAGCCGTGCAAGCCGGTTGTCCTCTTCCGCGTACGGATTGTTCGGACTGCTGTCGCCCTGGAACAGCGAGTTGCTGGCAAACGGCTTGATGCCGAACCAGCCCACGTCGTGCTTCTTCATCGATGCCCACAAACCGCTTTCGTCCGTCACCACCTTGGTCTTGGCCGTATAGGGCGTGCAGATCACTTCGAGCTGATCGGGGTACTTTTCGATGAGCTGCTTGATGTGCAGGCGGTCGTGCGAGGAGATGCCGGTGAAGCGGGCAAGTCCGCTCTTCTTGGCCCAGTCCAACGCCTTGATCAGTTCCTCGACAGTTGCTTCGTCATGTCGGCTGCTCTGCTCGTGGCACGTGATCCGCCAAAGGTCGACGTACTCCTGGCCCGCCGTCTTCAGCCCGTTCTCGAAGCCTTGCCGGAGCTTCTCGAAAGTTCGCCATTCGGGGTAGCGGACTTCGGTATGGCCCCAGGAATAGCCCAGGAACATCTTGTCGCGGCGTCCTCGAAGCGCTCGGCTGTAGGCAATCACCTCGTTGCTCCAACAGGCGTCGATGTAATTGATGCCGCGGTCGATGCAACGGCTGACCACCTCGCGGCGGTTCTTGTCGAACTCGGGATCGCCGTCGCCCCAAGCGAGCCACCCGCCGCCCTCGGGCTTATCGGGAAGCACCTTGTCGACGCGCTTCCAATGTCCGCCCAGGCAGACCGCAGACATCATCATGTCGGTCTTGCCGCAGCGGCGATATTCCATCTCCGGGTTGTAGCTGGGGATCTTGCTGGTGTCCTCCTCGGTCGGATTGCCGGCGTAAACCGTCTTTGTCGGCGACAATCCCAAGGCCAGCCCCGTCGCTGCCAAGGCACTCGCACAAACGAACTCTCGACGGGTCACTTTCTCGTTGGACATTCGCATTCTCCCTGATTCAAGTGCTGGTTCGACCGGCGGGCCCACCATGGGCCTTCCCAGTGGACTTCAAGTATATCACAAGAGCTTGCCGGTATACAAACCGATTGTTCCGATCGGGTGTGCCGAGAGCCAGTCCTTGGCCTTGACTTCGCGGTAGCCAGCAAGAAAAGTCCAAAAGACTCCTCAGGCGCTAGCACCAAACGGTTCTTGGCATGGTTGCGGTAAACTCTGGGGTGGCACGCCCTGAGGAACGAAGGGCGTGTTTTCCCGACGTTCCACGCCCTTCGTTCCTCAGGGCGTGCCACCCACCGTAACATACCAAACTTATTGCCAAACCGCTGAAAAACCGTTTGGTGCTAGGCACGGGCAGGCACGATGTTACAATAGTCGCCATGGCGAGCCTGGATCGGTTTCAGGCTCGATTCGATGGCGAAACATCGTATCAGAATTCGGAACCGGGGAACACTTCAGCCAAATGGTAGCCGGATTCGCAAGAATTCGGGCGTTGCCCAGTTTCAGCCCAAATGGCTCGAATTCTTGCGAATCCGGCTACGAATCGATGCCGACTGCCGACGGCTGAACAGTTATGGAAACGGTATTATGAACCATCACAGCTCCTCTAAACTCCTCGGGGTCGTGTGCTTATTGATCCTGTTCGTCGTGTCGGTTGAAGCGGCCGCCGCGGAACGAATCCATTGCGTGACCGACATTTCACACACCTTCTCATTCTACTTCGACGGCCGTTTCGGCACCAACTATGTGGCTCCCGACGGGATCGACGTCCGCAACTGGGGCACGTTGCACAAATACGATCTTGCCGACGCGAATCTCCTGATACTTCAGTCCTCCGCATCGCCGTGTCGTTATACGCCTGAAGATATCGAGGCCGTACGAAGCTTCCTGGCCGAGGGCGGTGGTGTGGTCGTGCTCGGCGACTTTGCCCTGTTCCGCGAGGAAGAGACGTACCATCCCAATACGCTGCTGAAGCCTTTCGGTGCCCGGTTCGTCGACGTCGCGGCACAGAAACCGTTGCAGGGAGAGGGGGACCTCGAGCACGAGGACATCGCCAGCTACTCTCCCAAGACCATCACGCTGGACGAGCCCGACGATTGGCGGATCCTTGTCGAAGACGCCCGGGGCCGGGTCGTCATGGCCAACAAAGCGGTGGGCAAGGGGCAACTGCTCGTCGCTTCGCGCGGACTTTGCGGACACAATCCTAACGCCAGCGACCCGATCAACGACCAATGGCTGCGGCCGTTGCTTCGACGGGTCTCGGCTGGCAAACAGGTCGACCCCTCGCGTCGTCCGCAGCATCAAATGCCCGAGAACCTGACCCAACGCGACCGGCTTCCCGTGCGGTATTCGGACTACATGAAGCCTTACGCCGACGCCATTTACGAGGTCTATGACCAGTGCTTCCCCGTGATCGAAGAGATCATGGGCGTGCCGCCTTCGGAAGGCATGTTGACCTCTCTGATCCTTCTGCCCACGGGCGGAGGTGGTTTTTCTTCCGGGGCGAATATCGGTCTGGCTGCCTGGTGGGGCAACTTCCCCGAGAAGCGCTACGGCATGGTGGAACTGATCACGCACGAGTCGGTCCATTCGTGGGTTCATCCCTTCCCCGAGCCGATCTGGAACGAGGGGATCGCAACCTACGTCGGCATTCTCACCGGCATGAAGCTCGGCCTGGAGACCGACGCGCAAAGCACCCTGGACGGCTGGATAGCGGGAGCAAAACGCTACGACCCGAATATGGACAAGCTCGATCTCGTCCACGGGGAGAATATTCCCCACGTCGTTCGCATGGCCAAACCGATGTGGATCTTCGAGCAGTTGCGCAAGGAGAAACCCGACGTCGTGACGCGGTACTTCCAGACCAAGAGAAAGCTGGCGACTCGCGATCGAATCACGCAATACACGGCCGACGACAGCATCGTCGTGCTGAGCATCGCCATGCAGCGCGACCTGTTTCCGTGGTTCCGGTCGCTGGGGATCACCGTCGACAGCAAGCAGTCGCAGCTCGCGACGGATAGGGCGTTCAAGGACGTAGGGTGGGCATTGCCCACCAATCCGAATCGAGATGCGAATCGAGAGAATGGATCGGGATCGGTGGGCAGTGCCCACCCTACGTTTTTTTACGAATGAAACGCCGTGTTGCGATTGACCCCGACGAGACGCCAAAGCTCATTACCATGCCGGAACCTGGATATGCCGATAATCCGCCGGGCTGCTTTCACCTGCTGCTCGGGCTGGTCGTGATTCTCTTCGCCGCGCTGATCCTCCGGTCGTGCCTGTGAGAGGCCATGCGGGATATCGTCAGGGCAAGCCCTGACCTACGAGAGACTCGCTGCTACAACAACGCCCACAAGAGCACGCCGACGCCCAACAGCACCAGCGGACCCCCGACGAACAACAGCAGCCGCACGACGAGCTTCCGCCGGGCCGCGGCGCGAGGATCGGTCGTCTGCAGGATCTGGCTCGAACTGTCTTCCTCGTCCGGTTCGTCCAGAATCACCGGCGGCGGGACCGGAATGGGACGCGGAGCCATCGGCGGCGGAACCGGAGGCGGTTTGGTCGCGGCCGGGCTGGGGATCGGCACCGGCGGCCTGCGATGGGTCCAAGGCGTCAAGAGCGACATCACCACGGCGGCCGACGCGGTCCGCTCCGAGGGATTCTTGGCCATCATGTCGGCCATCAGGTCGACGAACGCGTCGCTCAAGTTCTTGTTCAGCCGCCGCGGGTCCAAAGGGCGGTATTTGAGATGCTTGTCCGTCTTCTCTTTGGTCGTTCCGCCGGGAAAGGGCACCTTGCCGGTCACCGCGTAGTAGAGCGTGCAGCCGAGCGAGTAGATGTCCCACGCGGGGGTCGGCTCCCAGGGCGATTTGATGTGGTCGGGCGAAAGGTAGTCGGCCGTGCCCACGATCTTGCCGTAGCGGGGATCGTTTTCGGCGGCGTCCTCCAGCGGCCCGGCCAGGCCCAGGTCGGAGAGCTTCGCCTCGCCCTGGGGCGTCACCAGCACGTTGGCCGGCTTGACGTCGCGGTGGATCAGGCCTTGGGAGTGGGCGTAGTCGAGACCCTCGGCCACTTGGAAGATGACGTCGGCCGCCGCCTCCATGCTCAGGGGGCCTTCACGGCGGACCAGCTTGCGGAGATCGCAGCCGGGCACGTACTCGGTGACCAGGTAATAGACGTTGCCGTCCTGGCCGGCGTCCAGGGCGCGGACCAGCCGGTTGTGATCGAGACTGGCCAGCGCCCGCATTTCGTTGGTGAAGTTGGTCACCGCGTCGGGCGTGGACTTGTTCAACGGCAGGACCTTGATGGCCACGGCCCGGCCCATCACGCTGTGTTCGGCCTTGAAGACCTGGCCCATGCCGCCCTTGCCGATCGAGTCGACGATGCGGTACTGGCCGAGGGTGAACTTGGTGCGTCCTTCGAGCAGTTGCTTGGCCTGCCAGACGTTCAGCCGGCCCATCTCGACCAGCCGGTCGGCGAGCTGTTGTTCGGTCAGCGGGGCGTCGGCGTCGGACTCGTCGCCGTCGGACCAGCCGACGGCGGTCCGGGCCTCGTTGATCTGATCCTCGGTCACCAGGCCGCTGGCCACGGCGCGTTGTTCGAAAGCCGTTCGCTCGAAGGCGTTCACCGGTAGTACGCAAATCCTCTTCTGTCCCGGGATGGCCGGGGGTTGTGTTGGAAGACCGCCTGGAATGGGCGTTCGGTAGAAGTCCGATACATTCACGTTAACCCGAGTCGGGCGAAGCCGCAAGCGGCGATCCCGGCATTCCGGCATTGCGCCATGAGTCCGGCAGGGGGGCTTCGAAGATCAAGGGCGTGCCCTGGACGGGATGCGTGATGGATAGACGTTGGGCGTGCAAGGCGATGCCCGAGGGCCAACTCCGCCGGCTGCCGTACTTGCGATCGCCCAGGATCGGATGGCCGCGGTGGGCGAGCTGCAGGCGGATCTGGTGCTTCCGCCCGGTGTGCAGATCGATTTCCAGCAGGGAATCGGCGCCCAAGGTCGAGATGCGGCGGTACGACAGGCGAGCTTCTTTGGCGCCGGGCAGCTTGGGGCCGACGATGCGCATCCGGCGGTGCCGCTCGTGCGGGGCGACCCAATCGACGCACTGGCCCGCCGGCGGTTCCACGGTCCCCTCGACGATCGCCCAATAGGCCTTCTCGACGGCGTGGGTGCGGAACTGCTGGGTCAATCGTCGGGCGGCCTTCGAGGTGCGTGCCAGGAGCACCACGCCGGTCACCGGGGCGTCGAGCCGGCTCATCATGCCCAGGTACACGTTGCCCGGTTTGCCGTACTTCTGCTTGACGTACTCTTTGGCGATGGTCAGCAGCGTGGGTTTTCCCTGCGGAGTGCCCATGGTGGGCAGGCCGGCCGGCTTGGATACCGCCAGGAGATGATTGTCTTCGTAGAGGATTTCCAGAGGGGGCGTCGTCATCGGGGCGGTCGGGGTAGGCGGTACGAGTCGGGCAGAATATATTTGGACTGAAGCGGAGTGGTGACCGGCTGCGGCAACCTTGCGGGAAACACCGCCACGCAGACCGGTCAGCCAACCCCTCCATCCGTAATCCTACCAGTCACGTCGTTTCCCAGCGAGTCATCTCCGTCCGATGTCCGACCGTCCCGTGAAGTTGATCCTGGCCAGCCAATCGCCGCGCCGCCGGGAACTGCTTTCTGCGGCGGGCTACGACTTCGAGGTTCGTCCGCCGTTGCCGTCCGCCGAGTCGGGCCTGAAAAGCGGAGAAAGCCCGGCGGAGTTCGTGGCGCGGCTGGCGTATCAGAAAGCGGCCGACGTGGCCGGACGAATCGACGCCGGGCTGGTATTGGCGTGCGACACGGTGGCCGAGTGCGACGGTCGGATCCTGGGTAAGCCGGACGACGAAGAGCACGCCCGCACGATGCTCGCAAGTCTCAGCGGCCGGAAGCACCGCGTTTTGAGCGGCATTTGTCTGTGGCAAGTCCCCGACGGCCGACCGGTCGTCCGCGTCGCGGAGACCACCTTGCGGATGGACATGCTCAGCGACGAGCAGATCGACCGGTACCTTGCCGGCGGCGCGTGGAAAGGCAAGGCCGGCGCGTTCGGCTACCAGGACCGTCTCGGCTGGGTCCACGTGCTCGAAGGCAGTGAGTCGAACGTCGTCGGCTTGCCAATGGAACTGCTGGCCGAGATGTTGGCTAAACCATGTCCTTGAGGTTCTTCAGCGGCCGAACGACGACTTTCGTCTTGGCCGGCGTGGGACCGACTTCCCGGAGTTCTCCGAAGCTCATGATCGTCCGCTTCGGTTTGGCCGGAGTCTTCTTCTTCTGGATCTTCAAGAGCCCGGGAATGGTGAAGACACCGGCTCCGCGGGATCCGAGATTTTTTTTGACTTCGGCCTGCAACGCCTCGAAGACGTCGGCCACCTGCTTCCTGGTCAGGCCTGTCGCGTCGGCGAGATTGGTGAGAATCTCGGTCTTCGTGGGCGCTTTCTTAGCTTTGGCTGCTTTCGCCATGATCGGGTACCCTCCATGCAATGCTTGACTGGTGAAAACGAATCTGTCCAATGATGCGGACTTGCTGATTAAAGTGGTTTTGTCGGATATTGCAAGCCGAATATTGGTGAAAACTCGGTAAAAACTGGGAAAAACAGGTTTGGAGGCCCCCTTTTTCCTGTTTTTTGGCTGTCCAAGGCGGTTTGCCTTGCCGTAACGTCCTTTTTCCGGGGCAAAACGTGCCGTCGCATAGGATGTCCGAGAGTCGCTAAGCAGGTGGTCCTTTTCACCATTCAGGTGGCCGGTCGGATAGGGCATATGTATTCACCAAGCCAGCCCGTTTTGCTTGTCAACTCAGGGCAAATCGCTTAGCATATAGGTTTATACGCAACGCGTTCTTGCGTCGGAGCTTCGGGACAATGACTCCGGAAGTCCCACGGATTCCGGGAACCCGCGGGAGGTATTTGCCGTCTATGCCTACGACTGTAGTTGACAATCGCATGAAAGTAACTACAACTGTAGGCTGGGGATGCGCGTTGGCGTGGCCACTCGAAGAGCGGAACAAGAGGGGGCGTCCATGAAACACGCGAGATGGAATCTCTGCAAGACGGCGGTCGCGCTGGCGCTGATGTCGAGCGTATCGGCCGCGGCTCCGGCTCAGCCATTTGCTCAGGGGGTGCTTCCGGGCGGCGCGGTCTCGCCCGATATGGATGACGCATCGGCCGCGGACGTCTTTCCGGCTCCCGACCGAAAGCTCCTGTTGTGGCTGGCCAAGGCCGAGGAGTTGCTCGAGGAAGACTATTACGAAGCGGCCGTGGGATACCTGGGGAGAATCCTCGAGGAACCCGGCGACCACTTCTTCCAGCCCAACAAGAATCTGCCGATCTACTCCAGTCTGAAATCCGAAGCCTGGCGTCTGATCGGCGGGATGCCCTCGCAGGGGCGGGAGTTCTACGAATTGCAGTACGGGCCCGGGGCTCGGCGATTGCTCGAGGAGGCGGTGGCTGCCGCCGACATGTCCCGTCTGGCGGAGGTCTCCCGGCGGTTCTTCCACACCGAGGCCGGTTACGAAGCGACCTTCCTGCTGGGACTGCACCACTTCGATCACGCCGAACCGTTGGCCGGCGCCTTGGCCTTGCAGCGGCTGCGCGACGCCACGCGAAGTGCGGATCGGTTCGAGCCCACCCTGTCGTTGATCCTGGCGAGCTGCTGGTTGAAGGCCGAGGCGCCGGAGAAGGCGCGGGACGTGCTGGCGCCACTGGCACGGCAGCAGCGCGACGGCAGCGTCGAGATCGCCGGCGAGCGTGCTATGCTGTTTGCGCGCGAAGGAGAGGCCGTGTTGCGGCTGACCGGGCTGATCGGTCCGCAACTGCCGGTTGCGGCGATGGAAGCCCAGCGCTGGATGATGTTCTGCGGCAACCCGGCGCGCAACGCCTCGGTGGCCGGCAGCGCGCCGCTGTTGAACCGGCGCTGGGCCGTGACCGGCACCGAGGCCGGGGACGCCATGCGGGAACTGCAGCGTTCTTCCCTGGAGCAAGGCATTCCGCTTCTGCCCGGATTGCACCCGTTGGCGGTCAACGACGTCGTCTTGCTGCGCAATGACCGGGACCTGGTGGCCGTCGAGTTCCTCAAGGACGGCAAGCTGAAGTGGTTGCTCTCGCCGGAGGATACGTCGCCGGGCATAGGGTTCGCAGCCTCTTCGGCCGCTTCCCACCGCGCGACCATTATGGACATCCGAAGCCGCATGTGCCATGACGCGACCTACGGCACGCTGAGCACCGACGGTCGATTCGTCTTCTCGGTGGAAACGGACGACCTGCCGTGGGATCCGTCTTCCCAGCGGACCGTGGTGATCGGCAGCCGGTCGACGTCCATGCCGGAAGCGTCCTACAACGAGCTGGTCGCCGGCGACGTTCGCAACGGCAAACGCAAATGGATTCTGGGCGGACCGACGCAGCCGGATTCTCTGGATTACGGTCCCTGGCCGTTGGCCGGCACGTATTTTCTCGGACCGCCGTTGCCGTTGATGGGCAAGCTCTATGTACTGGCCGAGATCAAGGACGAGATTCGGCTGCTGGTCCTCGACCCGCGCAAACAGGCCCTGGACCCACACAAAGGGGACGTCCTCTGGGAACAACGGCTGGCCATGGTCGATCAGGGGACCTTGTCGGATCCCTGGCGGCGACGGGCCGGTGTGTCGCCGTCGTATGCCGACGGGATTCTGGTCTGTCCGACTTCCACCGGCGCGATCGTGGCCGTCGACCCCACGAGCCGATCGCTGCTGTGGGGGTTTCCGTACGAGTGCCGGAAGACGTCGAGTCCTTCGCACGCGATGTTCATCGCCGCCGGGGGCGTGGTGCGATACTCGCCCACGGCGCCGCCGACGGATTGCTGGTGCGACGGGAGCGTTCGCATCGCGGAAGGCAGCGTGTTGGCGACGCCCATCGAGTCGGACTGGCTCTATTGCCTGAATCTGATCGACGGCAACCCCCGCTGGAAATATCCACGGGGGGACAACCTCTACGCGGCGTGCGTTCACCAGGGCAAGGTGATCCTGGTGGGCCGGAACGAAGTGCGGGGGCTTTCGCTGCAGGAAACGGTCGAGGTGACCGAGAAGGGACCGGAGGCCGAACCGCTGGAAGCCCAGATCGCCCAGCGCACGCTGCTCTACGAACGCATCAAGGCGATGAGCACTTCGCAAGCGGCGCTGATCAAGACGCAGATCGACGAACTCAAGAAACAGTTGGAAGAAGTTCCCGACGTGGTGGTGCGGCGGCCGAAGCCGGCTTGGGATGGCCGGCCGGTGGTCTTGCCCGACGGGAGCGTGCCCAGCGGCCGGGGATTCCTCGCCGGCGACGAGTACTACCTTCCGCTGAGTTCGGCGGAGATCGTGGCGATCGACCTGCGCGCCGGCAAGATCGTCCACACGTCGAAATCGCGCGACGGCAAGATACCGGGCAACCTGATCTGCTACAAGGGGTGCATCATCTCCCAGGGGTTCGACGGCGTGGAGGCATTCTACCAGACCGACGCGGCGCGCGAGGCGATCGCGCGGCTGGGCCCCGATAAGCCGGAAAGCCTGACGCTCGAAGGCGAACTCCTGTGGGACGAAGGCAAGCACGCTGAGGCCGTGGACCGTTTTCGCCGCGCGTTCGAACTGGGCGGCGACCTGCGGACGCGCGGGCTGCTGCGCGAAGCGCTCTTGGAAGGGCTGCGCGTGGAATTTGCCGCCCACCGCGACTCGGCCGAGGAGATCGAGCGACTGCTGGACACGCCCGAGCAACGTGCCGCCTTCGTGCGGCTGATGGCGACCGGACTGCGACACGCCGGCCAGTGGCGGGCGGCGCTGGAGGAGTATCTGAAGCTGGCCGACCCGGAGCAGGACGTCTACGCGATGGAGGCGGTCACGAAATCGCACTGGGTGCGCCGCGACCGGTGGCTCCGGGCCCAGTTGGCGGCGCTGCGCGCGGAGGTCGGAGACGACGCGGCGGCGATCGACGAGCCGATCAACGCGTTGCTCCAAGCGGCCCTCGACGCGCCCGACAACGAGGCATTGCGCCGGTTCGTCGATTGCTTCGGCGACAGCTTGAGCGGGGCCGAAGCGCGGCGCGTGCTGGCCCGGCGGCTGAAAGACTCCGGCAAACCGATCCAGGCCGAGATGCTGCTCTGGTACGACGCGCGGTCGCCGGATCGGACGGTCGCCGCGGCGTCAACGGTCGAGTTGGCCGAACTGCTGCGCGCGTCGAAGCGGCCGGAGGACGCCGCCTGGTGTTATCGCCGGCTGCGCGAGCAGTTCGCGGACGTCCTCTGCCCGGACGGCCGGACGGGAAGCCAGTGGGCCGACGCAGTGCCGGCGGATGACGCGATCGGGAAGGCCCTGCAACGCGACGCCGAATGGCCCGTCGGCAAGGTCGAGGTCGGCCAGCCGGAGGCCCTGACCTCGGTCCGCGCCGGACGATTCCCGGTCGTCATGGAGGGAGATCCCGGGCCGTTTTTCGCAAACGGCACGATCCGATTCGACAACAGCGTGCGCAACAGCCAGGGCCGCACCGTGCCGACGATCTGCGGCTGGGACGCGGTGGGCAACGAGCAGTGGCAGACGCCGCTGGTCGACGCCGGCTCGCTGCCCACGCTCCGGTACGATCTCAAACGGCTGCACGCCCGCACCTGCGGCCATCTGCTGATGGTCTCCACGGGCTACTCGATCGTGGCGGTCGATGCGCTGGGCTCCGCAGCCGACGGCACGCCCCAATTGCTCTGGAAGCAGGAAACGCCCGACGCGCAGATCGCCGCGGCCGACGTCCATCAGATCCTGATTCAACGAGCCGCCTTGGGCCTTCCGTATTCGTCGAATTCGAATCTTGGGCAGCAAATCGGCGCCCTGGGACCGGTCACCCAGCGGTACGTCTGTTTCCAGGAGGGTGGGAAGCTGGTGGCCGCCGATCCGCTGACCGGAGAACCGCTGTGGATTCAGCGTTACGTGGCGCCCGACAGCGTCGTGTTCGGCGACGAGCAGTACGTGTTCGCACTGGCTCCGGACAAGGACGAAGCGGCGGTCTACGGCGCGCTGGACGGCGAGTTGTTGGGCAAGCGAAAGATCCCGCGCGGGAAGATGGCGGCGGATCTCGGCCCCGCCGTGGCCCAAGGGGAGTTCGTCCCCTTCACGCAGGAATGCCTCGCCATGGCCGGCCGGCGGGTGCTGCTCTGGCAGCTTGCCGGCAACCGGTCCCGACTGCAACTGTTCGACCCGTGGCTCGAGCGAGAGGTCTGGCCGCCGCGGGAGTTCACCGCCGAAGCGAAGGTCTGCGTGGTCGGGCAGGAGGCGGTGGGCGTGTTCGAGCCGGACGGCCGCTTCGTGCTGGTGGGCCTGTCGGAGGGCCGTACGATCGTCGATGCCAAGCTGAATCCGGAACGACAGTTGATCGACATTTCCGTGTTCCGCTTCGGCGATCGGTACGTGCTGATCACCAACGGCGAAGCGCGTAGTTCCCGATCCTACGTGCAGCCCATCCACACCGTGCCCGACGATTTGTACAAAATGATCGGTTACGGCTGGGTCTACGCGTTCGATCTTCAGGGCAAGCCGCTGTGGCCGGAGCCGGTGAAGATCGAGAACCAACAATTCGCGGGGTACCAGCCGGATCGTCTGCCCGTGCTGACCTTCTTCTACCAGACGTATCAAGGCAGTCCCCGGCGGTACGAGATCGCGCTGGAGTGCATCGACAAGCGGACCGGGCACAAGATCCGGCTGAAGGATTTCCCGCAGATGACGACTCCCCTGCAATTGGTCGGCGATCCCGAGGCCGATACGGTCGAGGTGCAGCTTGGCGGGCAGAAGGTGACGATGAGTTTTACCGACGAGCCGTGGCCGGCGGCCGCAGCGGAGGAGGAAGACCAAACGGGCGTGGACCGGGCGAAGACCGGACGCGCGCTGGCCGCGACGCTGAAGAACGTCGTGGCCGGAGCGCTGGGAAAACCGGCCCAAGTCGAGGAAACCGTGGAAGAAGAACTCGAGGACCTGCTTCCCGAGCTGCCGGTCCTCCCGCCCGCCCCGGGGCCGAGATAAGGAGTTACTCGAACTGTGAGCAATGAGTGGAAAATGGGGACAGGCACCGTCGGCCGCCCGAATAGCACTGAAAAACCATACCTCGACGGAGCCAGTCCCCATTTTCGGGCTCCCGCACTTGCAGTTCAAGGAGTTATGAGTGCATGGACACGAACGCGAGTAGACTCATGAAAACACCTGCGCACCGCAAAGGATGGATTGTGTGCCTCGTCCTGTTGGCTGCCGCGGCGTGGTCGGCCACTGCGGCGAGCGCCGCGGAGAAGCCGGATTTGGACAAGGTGGTTGCCGGCGGATTGGACTGGCTGGCCGCGCAGCAGTCGTCCCGGGGCTATTGGATGGACAGCCAGCAACGCTATCCCACGGCGATGACGGCCCTCTCGGGGGTTGCCCTGTTGTGCGAAGGGTCGACGACCACGCAGGGCAAATACGCTGCGAACATCCGCAAGGCGGTCGACTACCTGGTCAGCCGTTCCCAGCCCAAGACCGGCCTGATCGGCGACCCCGACCACGACAACCGCTACACCTACGGACACGGATTCTCGATGCTGTTCCTTTCCCAAGTGTTGGGCGAAGAAGGGGACTCGGCGCGCCGCAAGGAGCTGATCGACGTGTTGAGCAGGGCGGCGATTTTCTCGGGTCAGGCCCAGACGGCCGCCGGCGGTTGGGGGTACGTCAGTGCCAAGGACATCGGCCACAGCGGCGGGATCGCCGACGAGGGTTCCACGACCATCACCCAGGTCCAGGGGCTGCGCGGCTGCCGCAACGCGGGCATCGTGGTTCCCAACGAGATCATCGACAACGCGATCAAGTACATCCACAACTGCACCCTGCCCGACGGCGGCGTGCAATACAGCTCCAACGGCGGCGGCGGCCGCCCGGCCATCACCGCCGCGGCGATCGCCTGCCTGTACAACGCCGGCCAGTACGACGACGAGTTCGTACCCAAACAACTGAAATACTGCAAGGGAAAGCTGGACAACCTTTCCGGCAGCGGGTTCGGCCATTGGCACTACGCCCACTATTACTACGCCCAGGTCATGTACCGCGAAGGCGGCCAGACGTGGGACGAGTACGACCAGCAGATCACGACGAAGCTCCTTTCCGAGGCCCAATCGATGGGAACCGGCCAGTGGTATTGGAGCCAGGGTTATATCGGATCGATCTACACCACCGCGATCAATCTGACCATTCTCCAGTTGCCCAACGGCGCCCTGCCGATTTACCAGAGATAACGTTCCTGACGTGGGGCACGTTTGCAACGTGCCCACAACCGAAAAGGCACGTTGAAAACGTGCCCCACAACCCACGAGGAATTCCCCCAACGAGGAATAACAATGACAGCAGACGGACTCAGCACCCAGGATACCGCAACGGTCGAGAAACTCCGCGGCGCCAAGCAGAAGATCGCCGAGCAGTTGGCTCAGGTGATCGTCGGGCAGGAACAAGTCATCGAGGAGCTGTTGATTTCGCTCTTCAGCCGCGGGCACTGCCTGTTGGAAGGCGTGCCGGGACTGGCCAAGACGCTGATGATCAGCACGCTCAGCCGGACGCTGAACCTCTCCTTCAGCCGCATCCAGTTCACCCCCGACCTGATGCCGGCCGACATCACCGGCACGGACGTGATCGAGGAGAACCGATCGACCGGCGGGCGCGACTTCCGCTTCCTGGAAGGCCCGTTGTTCAGCAACGTGATCCTGGCCGACGAAATCAACCGCACGCCGCCGAAGACGCAGGCCGCGCTGCTCGAAGCGATGCAGGAGCGCCAGGTCACGGTGGGCCGGATTCGGCACCCGCTGTCCGATCCGTTCTTCGTGCTGGCCACGCAGAACCCGATCGAACAGGAAGGGACCTATCCCCTGCCCGAGGCGCAGCAGGACCGGTTCATGTTCAAGGTCTTCGTGAAATACCCGAACTTCGAGGAGGAGTTCGAGGTGGCCCGGCGCACGACGACCACGATGTCCGACACGATCGAGCCGGTGATGGCGGCCGAGGAGATCCTGGACTTGCAGCGGATCGTCCGCGAGGTGCCGATCTCCGATCACGTGATTCGCTACGTGCTCTCGCTGGTTCGTCAGACGCGCGTCCGGGAGCCCGGCGTGCCCGAGTTCGTCGACGACCAGGTCACCTGGGGAGCGGGCCCTCGGGCGGTGCAGTTCTTGATTCTGGGGGCCAAGGCCCGGGCGCTGCTGCAAGGCCGCACGCACGTGACCTGCGAAGACATCCAGTCGCTGGCCAAACCCGTGCTACGGCACCGGCTGGTGCTGAGCTTCACGGCCGAGAGTGAAGGGATTACGCCCGACGCGGTGATCGAGCAGATCCTCTCGGTGACCCCGACGCGAGAAGACGAGCTGACCAACGATCCGCGATTCCAGAAGATCTTTGCCTCTTGACTTACTGAAAGACGCCATGGCCCAGTCGAAACGATTCTTTTACCCTGAAGCGATCAAGCGGATCTCGCGGCTGGAGCTGCGCGCCCGGCACGTCGTCGAGGGTTTTCTGTCCGGCATGCACCGCAGCCCTTATTTCGGCCAGTCGGTCGAGTTCCTTCAGCACCGCGAGTACACCTGGGGCGACGACCTGCGGTACGTCGACTGGAAGGTCTGGGCGAAGCAGGACCGCTACTACGTCAAGCAGTTCGAGGAAGACACCAACCTCCGCTGCACCTTGCTGTGCGACGTTTCCGGCAGCATGCGCTACGGCAAGGGGGCGATGAACAAGTTCGAGTACGGCTGTACGATCGCGGTCAGCCTGGCCTACCTGTTGCTGCGGCAGCAGGACGCGGTCGGCTGCGTGTCGTTCGACGAGTCGGCCCGCATGACCGTTCCGCTGCGCACCAAACGCAACCACCTCGATTCCATCGTCCAGGCGTTGGACGTCAGCGAACCGCGCGAGAAGACCGACTTGTACCAGATTCTCCGCAACGCGACCGAGAGCTATCCGCGACGCGGGATGATGGTATTGATTTCCGATCTCTTGGTGGATCGGGCGGGGCTGTTCAAGGGGCTGAAGATGCTCCGCAGCCGCGGGCACGACGTGATGGTGTTCCACGTGCTGGACGACGACGAGTTGGATTTTCCCTTCACCGGCCCGACGCGGTTCGAGGGGCTGGAGTTGCCCGACGTGCTCCGCTGCAACCCCCGGGCGTTGCGTGAAGGGTACCTGGCGGCGTTGAACGCCTACCTGGAGGAGGTGCGGCGCGGCTGCGCCCGCAACTACGTCGATTATGCCTTGATCCGGACCAGCCAGCCGCTGGACGCCGCCTTGACGGCCTATTTGAACAACCGACTGGGAATGCACCACAAGAATTAGCACCGCCGGCGCAAACCGGCCGAATGGAAATTGGACCTCATGCTGGACGTCCTATATCAACCGCTGCTTTGGGGACTGGTGGCCGTCGGCATCCCCATCATCATCCACCTGATCAACATGCTCCGTCACCGCCGGGTCGAATGGGCGGCCATGGAGTTTCTGCTGATCAGCCAGAAGAAGCACCGCACCTGGATCATCTTCAAGCAGCTCTTGTTGTTGCTCCTGCGGATGCTGGCCATCGCCGCCATCGTGATCCTGGTGGCGGGCCCGGTCATGCGCAATTGGGTCGGCCGGCTGATCGGCAGTTCGACCACGCACCACATCGTGCTCCTGGACGACAGTTTCTCGATGTCGGATCGCTGGGCGGACAAGACCGCCTTCGGCGAGGCCAAGGAAGTCGTCAAGAAGATCGGCGAAGCGGCCTTCCGTCGCGGGCAAGACCAGGAATTCACCTTGCTGCGTTTCTCCGGCGCCGTGCGCCACGAGCGGCCGGCGCTCTTGCAGGAAAAAATCAAGACCGGCTTCGACGCGCGGTTGAAACAGGAACTCGACGCGATGACCGTCTCCGAGACGGCGCCCGGACCGGGGCAGGCGCTGGAAGCCCTCGGGGAAATCCTCGACGAGTCCGAAGACCAGCGGTGCATCGTCTACATAATCTCCGATTTCCGCTCCCGCGAGTGGGAAGACCCGGGCGAACTGAAAGACCAACTGGCCGAACTCGATCGGGCCGAGACCGAGTTGCACCTGGTTCACTGCGTCGAGGAGGCGCGGCCGAACCTGGCGATCACGTCGCTCGCTCCCGCCGGGGGAATTCGGGCCGTCGACGTGGCGTGGCAGATGGAAGTCGCCGTGAAGAACTTCGGCACCGAGGAGGCCCGCAACGTCCACGTCTATCTGGAGCAGGAGAAAGGCCGCCGGCAGGTGGCCACGATTCGCAGAATCCTGCCGGGCCAGGAGGTCAAGAAAGTCTGCAAGAACCTCGTCGGCCAGGCCGGGCCCTACCAAATGGCGCTCTCCCTCGGGGAAAACGAGAACGACTCGCTGGCACTGGACAGTTTCCGCCACCACGTGCTCGACGTGCCGCAGACCGTGCCGGTCTTGGTGGTCGACGGCAGCACCGATTTCCGCGACGCCGTGCGGATCAGTACGGCGTTGTCGCCCGGCGGGAACCTCCGCACCGGCCTGGAGCCGCAGACCCGCGCGCCCGGCGTCCTCAGCAAGGGCGAGCCGCTGGAGAAGTACCATTCGATCATCCTGACGAACGTCTCCCGGTTGGACCCCACGGCCATCGCGGCGCTGGAGCAGTACGTCGACGCCGGCGGCGGGCTGGCCATTTTCCTGGGCGAACGATCCACCAGCACGTTCATCAACGAAAACCTGCACCGCGACGGCGACGGCCTGTTCCCCGTGCCGCTGGCCAACAAGGAGCCGGTGGAACTCCGCCGCGAACTGCTGGACCCCGCTCCCGACCTGCAGGTCGAAAACCACCCGATCTTCGAAGACGAAGCCGGCAAGCCATACATGTTCTTCATCCGCATGGTCAACGTCTACCGCTATTTCGCCGTGCGCGACGGCTGGCAGCCCGCGCCGGACTCCGATACCCGGGTGATCGCCAAGCTCCGCAACGGCGCTCCCTTGGCGATCGAGCGCGGTTTTGGCCAGGGTCGGGTTATCGTTTTCCTGACTTCGGTGGCCGCGAAACGACCTTCGATCGACGGCAGCGGACCTCCCGAGGTCTGGAACGACTGGGCAAATAATCCCGCCTTTGTACTCGCCATGCAACAAATGCAGCACTACCTCTGCCCCCGCGCATCGATCGACGCATCGCAGCAGGTCGGCTCGAAACTGGTCGTCCAGCTCGATGGAGAGGAGCAAGCAGGCCGGGTCGGCTTTTTCGTGCCCGGCGACGACGCCGCGCCGATCATGCCCGACGACGTCGGCCCGTCGGGAGGCGGTGCGCAATCCGTCTCCTTTTCCGACACGAACACCAGCGGCATCTATCGCGTCGAGATCGCCGGCAGCGACGGCGGCCCGGCGGAGAACCGCTACTTCGCCTTCAACGTCGACGCCGCAGAAGGCAGCCTGGCGACGCTCACCCGAGACGAACTGGCCGCTCAACTCAAGGGCGTCGAGTACAAGTACGCGCAGGCGGAAGCCTTCAAGTACGAAGTCGATGAGACCCCGGGCGAGAACATCTTCAAGTACCTGCTGTGCCTGTTGATCGTTTTGTTCATCTGCGAAATGCTGCTGGCCTACTCGGCCAGCTACCATCCGACTGCCCGGCCTGTTCTGGCGGCGGCGAAAGGAGGTGCGCTATGACGCCCGCCTCCTGGACACTGCTGGCCCAGACGACCGAAGCATCGCAAGGCGTGCTGCGCAAGACGTTCGAGTGGGGACGGATCGAGTCGAACACCGACTGGATCCTGCCGGTCGTGGTCTGCGTGGCCTTGATGGTTTTCGTCTGGCAGATGTACCGCCGCGACGCGGCCGAGCTGCACCCGGTGCTGGGAGTCTTCCTCACCGTGTTGCGGACGATCACGATCTTCGGTCTGCTGATCCTCTACCTCGATCCCAAGTGGCGGCCGGAGCGCGAAATCACCCGCAACTCCCAGGTATTGATGGCGATCGATACCAGCCCGAGCATGAAGGAGACCGACGTCGACGAGCCGATCGACGGCGCGACGACCCGGCTGCGCCAGGTGGCGGCCGCGCTGGCGAAGACGGACCTGCTGGCGAAACTCCGCCGGACGCACGACGTGGACGTCTATCGTTTCAACGAGACGATGGACAAGAACCCCGTCTGCTCGTTGAAGAAGATCGACAATCCGCCCACACCGCCCGGGGAAAACGATACGGAAGATCCCGGCGCGAACCCCGGCGCGAACCCCGGCGAGGGCATGGACGAAACCGCGGGCGACGAGGTGGATTGGTACGAGTTGCTCCAGCCCGCCGGCGAGGCCACGCAACTCGGCCTCGCCTTGCAGCAGTTGGTCGACCTGGCCTCCGGCAAGCCGGTCTCCGCGATCGTCGTCTTCACCGACGGCGGCCAGAACTCCGGCGTCGCGCCCGGGGCCGCCGTCAGCCTGGCCAAGAAGCTCGGTGTCCCCATCTTCACCGTGGGCATCGGTTCCGAACGCCTGCGGGCCAACGTCCGCGTCAGCGGCTTCGACGTCCCCAAGCGCATCTACGCCATCGAGACCGAAACGAAGGACCAGTACGAAGTGGCCGGCTATCTCCAATCGCAGGAAATGGACGGCAGGAAGGTCCAGGTGGAGCTGTTCGTGCGCCCCGCCGACGGCAACCCCGGCGCCTGGAGCCCCGACGGCCAGCAGCCCGCGGCCAGCAGCGAAATCACGCTCGGGGAGGAGAAGGTCCAGGTCAAGTTCAAGCTGACTCCCGGTGATCCGGGCCGTTACCGGCTCTATTTTCGGGTCAAGCCGCCGGCCGACGACGCCTACCCCGACGACAACTTCCAGGAGAAGGAACTCGAAATCGTCAACCGCAAGACCAAGGTCCTGTTGCTGGCCGGTGGGCCGACCCGCGAGTACCGCTTCCTGCGGACCCAGCTCAAACGCGACCACGCCGTCGAAGTTCACGTTCTGCTGCAGACGGCCGAGCCGGGCATCTCGCAGGAGGCCGACAAGCTGCTGGACGAGTTCCCAACCACCGCCGCGGAGATGTCCGAATACGATTGCCTCGTCGCCTTCGACCCCGATTGGCAGGCGTTGGGCGAAACGCGGGCCGAGAGCAAGGATCGGGCCGATCTGCTGGAAAAATGGGTCGCCGAACAGGGCGGCGGCCTGATCGTGGTCGCCGGGCCGGTCTACACGGGCAATACGATCGGCGGCTGGCTGGAAGACCCGGACATGGCCGGCATCCGGAAGCTCTATCCGGTCGAGTTCCGTCAGGGCGTTTTCATGTTGGACGAAGACTCCTACCGCTTCGAGGAGCCCTGCCTGATCGAGTTCACCGAGGACGGCACCGACGCCCGCTGCGTGATGCTGGACGACAACCTGGCGATCAGCCGCAAGGCGTGGGAGGCGTTCGACGGGGTGTACAGCTTTTGCCCCGTGCGGCGCGAAAAGGCGGCGGCCTCCGTGCTGGCTCGATTCGCCGAGCCGGGCGTCGGCGGTTCGCAGGAGAAGCCGGTCTATATGGCCGAACAGTTCTACGGCTCCGGACGCACGTTCTACCTCGGCAGCGGCGAGATATGGCGGCTGCGAAAGCTCGACGAAGCCTACTTCGGCAAGTTCTACCTCAACCTCATCCGCCACGTTTCCCAAGGCCGCCAGGCCCGCGATTCGAGCCACGGCATGTTGATGGTGGAAAAGGACCAGTACATGCTGGGCGATACCGTGAGCATTTCCGCCCGGCTGAAGGACGCCGAACAACAGCCGCTGCAGGTGGCGGAAGTCACGCTGCGCGTGGTCGGCGAGACCCGCAACACCTCGCAGGACGTGCCGCTTCAGGCCGTCGCCGACCGTCCGGGAGAATACGGCGGACAATTCCCGGCGCTGGAGAAGGGCCGGTATCGGCTCGAGCTGCAGATCCCCGGCGTCGAGGACGAACGTCTGACGGAGAACATCGAGATCGACATTCCCCAGTTGGAGGCGGCCCGGCCGCAGCGCGACAGGGCACTGCTGACGCGGATCGCCGAAGGAACGTGGGGCGCCAAGGCGCTCCCGGATGAGAATAGTCAGGACGAGGGCACGGAGAAGAACTCGGATAAGGCGAAGGTCGAGGAGGGTCCGGCGGTCTATTACAACGGGGTCGCCGAGCTGTTCGATCCACCCGCGTCGAAGAGTCCCCTTGCGGAAATGCTCATCGACCGCACGAAGAAAGACGTCCACCCCGAGATGCCCGACCCCGAGGAAAGGCAGGACTGGCTGATGTGGATGATGATTGCGCTGTGCAGCCTGTTGTGCGTGGAATGGTTGACCAGACGATTGGCCAAACTGGCGTAGAGTAGCCGTCTCGCTCCGCGAGACGAAGCCTCATCTCGCGGAGCGAGATGGCTACAATGAAAAAAGGACCGATATGGCAACGACCACTGTAGAAGCACCACCGAGAATCGCTCCCCGCGTCGAAGCGGTATTGGGCGCGCTGCGCCGGCGGATCCGCGCGTACATTTGGGTCCAGGGACTCGCCTCTGCCGCGGCGTGGGTGGGGGTCGCCTTCTGGATCAGCCTGGCCGGCGACTGGTTCTTCGAGCCTTCCCCGGCGATCCGCGTCGCCGCCGTGGCGATCGTGGGGCTCGTCTTCATCGGCATCCTGGTGAAAATGATCGCGCTAAGGGCCTTCGTGCGTCTGAGCAACAGCAACATGGCCACGCTGTTGGAGCGGCGATTCGACCAGCTCGACGACAGCCTGTTGACGGCCGTCGTACTGACCGCTCCGGAACACGCGGCGGAAAAGTGCGACCCGCGGATGCTGGCGCACACCTGCCAGGAAGCCGCCCAGCGGATCGGAGACGTCCGCTTGCGCAACGTTTTCAATCCGGTGCCGCTTCGAAACAGCGTGCTGGCCGCGGTGCTGCTGTCCGTTTCCGTCGGCATGTTCGTCCACCAGTTTCCGGACCTGATCGAGAAATGGGTGCAACGAAGCCTGCTCTTCTCGGCGGAGCTTTACGACCGCAAGGCGAAGCTGACCGTGGACGGGTTCGACGGCGGCGTGGTCAAGGTCGCCCGCGGCTCCGATCTGACGGTCGTTGCCCGAGCCCATACGACGTACGGCGGCAAGACCTACGAACTGATCCCCGAGCGGGCCTACATCCGCTATCGGGTCGCCGGCGGCGGCAGTCACCGCCAGCCGATGGACCACCAGGGCGATGCCGTGTACTCGTATACCTTCGAGAACATCTCGGCGGAGATCACCTTCGACGTGATCGGCGAGGTGCCCATGGGCCGCGACGCCGTGGAGTCGGGCTTGAAAATCGTGGTCGTCGAAAATCCCACGTTGGAGGAAAAGGCCCTCTTGTACAACTATCCGCCGTACATGCACCGCAACGATCCGCAGTATCCCGAGACGGTCAGCGGTCCCGTGCGGATCCCGCGGGGGACCGAAGTTACGGTCCTGGCGGAGGCGGACAAGGAGTTGGTTCGGGTAGAGATCGACGCCAGACTGGTCCGATTCGACGACACGGACAAGCAAGCGCCGCTGCTGCCGCAAGAGACCATCGAGGGCTTGGACGGCGGCAAGCGGTTCCGGCACGTGCTCCAGTGCATGGAAGAAGGCGTGCTCCAAATCCGCTACCGGCTATTCGACACCGACGGCGTCAGCAGCCGCAAGCCCGAACTTCTGGAACTGGAAATCGTCCCCGACGAGCCGCCGCAGTTCACCGCCGTACGGCTCGACGGCATCGAAGAAGCGATCACCGCCAAGGCAATCATCCCCGTCGCCGGCACGCTCTCGGACGATTACGGGATCGACGAAATCTGGTACCAGCACGTTGTTCGCCAGAAGGAATCCGAGGATGAGGAAGCCGCCGGCGAGCCGGACGTGCCCGAAGAGCCTCAGGAACCGGTCGACGCTCCGCCCTTCGCGCAGTCGGGCGATCCGAAGGAATTGGCGCTGGAGCAGCAGGCAATCGCCCTGGACGTCCGCGACCTGGGATTGCAGCCCGGGCAGTTGTTCACGTTGTGTCTGAAGGCGTCGGATTATTACGACCTGGGCGAAGACCCCAACGTGGCGAACGAAACGACCAGCAGTTCCTGGACGCTGGAAGTGGTGAGCGAGGACGACCTGCGCAAGATGCTCGAATGGCGCGAGCTGATGGCGCGGCAACGGTTCGAGAGCATCATCGAGAAGATGACCGAAACCCGCCGGTTGCTGGAGATCGACTTCGACGCTCCTCCGCCGGCCGACGAAGCCGCCGCGGAAGAAACGCCTTCGCCCGAGGCTTTGCGGAAACTCCGCGAGGGCCGAGAGAGCCAGGTGCAGCTTGCCGTTCAGAACGGGAACCAGATTCGCGGCGAAGTCTTGGGCGTGGCCGACGAGTTCGACCACATCTTCAAGCAGTTCGTCAACAACCGGGTGAATACCGACCTCGAGCAACTGAGCGTCCGTCTGCAGGACGACATCGCCAATCCGCTGCGCAAGCTCGGCGACGAGGATCTGCCGGAACTCGTCAAGAGCCTGGAAGAGGACCTGTACCCGAAGCTGGGCGACTTGGAAGCCGGCCCACCCCGGTGCGCGTTGGCCCAGGATCGGGCCGACGCCATCCTGTCCGAGATGCAGAAGATCCTCAAACGGATGCTGGAACTCCAAAGCTTCAACGAAGCCGTGGAATTGCTCCGAGAAATAATCAAGGAGCAAGAGGAACTTCGTGAACTGACCAAGGATCGTCGGAACCAAAAACTCTTGGAGGATTAGAGATGTTGGTCCAATCCCGACTCGCGACGGCCGCCGGCCTCTGCTGGCTGGCGGTGATGCTTCTGGCCGGGACCCTGCCGGCGGCGGGGCAAACCGGTGAAGCCGAACAACCCGGTGCCGAGGCGGCCGATCCGGCACCCGACGGGCCCGAACTCAGCCCGGCCGATGCCCTGGCGGAAAAGGAGCAGCACCTCTCGGCGAAGTATCAAGAACTCGAACAATTGCTCCTGCGGATGGCCCGACTGACCGAGCGCCCCGACCCGGCTCGCTCGGCGCTGTTGAAGAAAGCCGTCCAACTCAGCGGCGACGAGCTGATCTCCATGCAATTCGAGCACCTCGTCGAGTTGCTGGCCAACGACCAGCCGGGCAAGGCCCTGGAGAACCAGGCGGAACTCGATGCGGACCTGAAGATCCTGCTGGAGTTGCTCTTGAGCGAGAACCGGGACCGGCGAATCGCCGCCGAAAAGGCCCGGCTCCGCCTCTACCTCCAGCGCCTCACTCGCATCATCAAGGAACAGAAGCAGGTCCAGCGAGATACCGAGGGGAGCGACAATCCCAAGGATCTCTCCGGCCAGCAGAAAGACATCGCAGACAAGACCGGCGGGCTCGCCAAAGACATTAAAGACACCGAAGAAGGCGGCGGCGAAGGAAAAGGTGAGGGGAAAGGCGAAGGGAAAGGTGAAGGTGAAGGCGAAGGAAAGGGTGAAGGTGAAGGCGAGGGGAAAGGTGAAGGAAAAGGCGAAGGTGAAGGTGAGGGAAAAGGCGAAGGAGAGGGCGAAGGGAAGGGTGAAGGCAAAGGAGAAGGCAAGGGTGAAGGGAAAGGTGAGGGAAAGGGTGAAGGACAAGGTCAGGGACAAGGTGAGGGACAGGGCGAAGGACAGCCAGACGACCAAGACGGCAACCCGGCCCGCAAACGACTCGAAGCGGCCGAGCAACGCATGCGCGAGGCCGAACAGAAGCTTAAGGATGCCGAGCGGGAAGGTGCCGTCGCGAAGCAGGAAGAAGCGCTCCGCGAGCTGGAAAAGGCCAAGGCCGAGTTGGAAGAGATCCTCCGCCAGCTCCGCGAGGAAGAGATCATGCGCTTGCTGGCCATGCTCGAGGCCCGGTTCCGCCAGATGCTCAAAGAGCAGATCGAGGTCTACGAAGGGACTAAGACGCTCGACGAGTTGCTGAAGGTCGAAGGCACTTCCTCGATCCAGACCGACGCGAGGCGCTTGAGCGAAAAGGAGACGCAGATCGTCCGCCAGGCCGACCACGCCCTGTTGTTGTTGCGCGAGGACGGGACGGCGGTGGCCTTCCCCGAGGCCGTCGAGCAGGTTCGCGACGACATGCAGCAGGTCGCCAACCGTCTGGAACTCGCCAAAGTCAGCCAGACGACGCAGATCATCGAGGAAGACATCATCGCCGCGTTGAAGGAGATGATCGAGGCGCTGAAGAAGGCCCAGGAAGAGATGGAAGAGAAGAAGCAGCCGCCCGGCCAGCCGCCTCCTCCCGGCCAGCCGCAGGACCCGCCGCTGGTCGATCTGCTGGCCGAGGTGAAGATGATCCGGGCGCTGCAGATGCGGATCAACAACCGGACCGAGCAGTATTCGAGACTGATCGACGGCGAGCAGGCCACGAAGCCTGAAATGGTCGAGTTGCTCAAGGAACTCGCCGAACGCGAGCAACGCGTGGTTCGAGTTACCCGAGATCTCGAAATGGGGAGAAACAAATGACCGATTTCAAGACCAAACTGTTCGTGTTTTCGAAAGTGGCCGTGTTGATGGTCTTCTGCACCGCGGTCGCTTACTGTGGTCTGCCCGACTCGCTGGCCAAAGCGCCGCAGTGGCAGCCGCCCAAGACCGAGGAGGTCAAGACGAAGGCCCTTTCCTGGTTGAAGGAGAGCGGGGCCGACCAAGCGAAGCTCGCCGAGGCCGACACGCTCTGGGCGGGCGTGGTGGAAGACGTCACCCAGGACGAGTTGCTGGAGCGCCTGGCCGAGACGTTCGCGTTGGCCGACAAGAACGCGGCGAGCCTGACGCGGCTCTGCTCGGCACCGAA
>DATLAN010000300.1:0-27912 GCA_035527455.1 Thermoguttaceae bacterium | reverse complement strand
GCCCTGGTTTTCACGTCACCTCCAATCGCTCTCGGACCCCCAGAACGATCTTGTACAACACGGTCAAAACGAAGAATCCCACCGCGTAGACGCCCACGGTGATCGCGATCTCGTACTGCGTCGGCGTGTACTCGGTAATCTTCCCCAGCGGCGAGGGGATGAATCCGGTCACGATCATGGCCATGCCCTTCTCGATCCAGATGGCCACGATCACCGCCACGCAGAGCATGGCCAGAAGCTTCTCTTGCTTGCGGACGTTGGGCATCAGCAGCAGCACCACGCAGCCGACGGTCAGCACTTCGCAGACCCAGATCCACGGCACAAGGCCGGCATGCCCATCCAGACCGGTGAAGAGGTACTGGAACGGATGCACGTGGTGCGGCATGCCGCCGTAAAGCCCGGTGAACAGTTCCACCAGCACGAAGAACAGGTTGATCACCATCGCGTAGGTGACGATCGTCGCGAGCTTCTGGATCGCCTCCTTGCCGGGGTCGAACCTGGTGCAAGCCCGCAGGATCAGCGCCAAGAGGATCAACAAGGCGGGACCGGAGGCGAACGCCGAGGCCAGGAACCGCGGGGCCAGGATGGCCGTCATCCAGAACGGCCGGGCTTCCAACCCGGAGTAGAGGAACGCCGTGACCGTGTGGATGCTGACGGCCCAGGGGATCGACAGGTAGATCAACGGCTTGACCCACTTCGGTGCCGCCGCCCCTTTGCGCTCGGCGTCGAGGGTCATGCCGCCGATGACCAGGTTCAGCACCAGGTAGCCCGTCAGCGCGAGGAAATCCCAGAACATCAGCGAGTTGAGCGTCGGGTGCAGGATGACGTTCAACACCCGGGCGGGCTGGCCCATGTCGACGAAGATGAACAGCATGCACATCAGCACGGCCGAGACGGCCAGGAACTCGCCCAGGATGACCATCTTGCCGAAGGCCTTGTAGTTGTGCAGATAGTAGGGCAAGACGACCATCACGGCCGAAGCCGCCACGCCGACCAGGAAGGTGAACTGCGAGATGTAAAGCCCCCACACCACGTCCTGGCTCATCCCGGTGATGGTCAGGCCCTTGGTCAACTGTTGGCTGTAGGCGGCCAGGCCGAGCACGATCAACAGCACCCAGACTCCCAGGAGAATCCAGTATCGTTTGCCTCCGCGGCATGCGTTCTCGAGCATCACGTCTACCTCTCGGTTCTCCCGATCTAGATGATGTAGTAAACGTTGGGGCCGGTCCCGAGACCGACCCGCCGGCAAGTCGTGTGGTTATCACGCAGTTTCCGGCCGACTTCCGAGTCCGCGCCGGTCCGCTTGCCGAACGTCAGAATGCCCTTGCCGCCGGGCACTTCGTCGGCGGCTTCGACGCAGGCGGGTTTCGGATCGCCGCCGTCGCGAATCCTCTCCGCACAGAAAGTACACTTCTCCACCACGCCCTTGGTCCGGGCGGGGTAAGGCGAGAGGTCTTCCTTGAAGTAAAGCAGCTCGCCCGAACTCGAGTCCCTTTCGCGCGGGTCCCGCCAATTGAAGCTTCTGGCTCCATACGGACACGCGGCCATGCAGTAACGGCAACCGATGCAGCGGTGCATGTCCATCATCACCAGCCCGTCTTCCCGCTTCCACGTGGCTTTCGTGGGGCAGACCCGCACGCACGACGGCCGGTCGCAGTGGTTGCACAGCACCGGCACGTCGGCTTCCTTCATCTTGTCCGACGCCCGCTCGTGGAACTGATCGGGGAAGGCGTGTTCGTACTTCTCCGCCCAAATCCACTTGATTTCCTCTTGGGAATCGGGGACGTCGGGCACGTTGTGCGCGTCGTGGCAAGCCGTGGCACAAGCCTTCCGGATCTCCTCCTGTTGGGCCTTCGGCAGTTCGAGCAGCTTCCGCAGATCGATGACCATGGCCCATTGGCTCTTGGAATCCTCCGAACCTTCCTTCAGCGCACTGCGGGCGGCAACGAGCATGGGAAGCCCGCAGCCGACGCCCAGCGCCGTGCAACCGGCCTTCTTCAGGAAACTGCGTCGGTTTTCGTCCATCATTCAGTCTCCTACCGTGTCGATGTGGCAGTCCCAACAGCGGATTCCCCGTCGGGCAGCCGTGGACTCTTGCGGCAGTTCGAACGGCAGCACGTCCGCGTACTCGTGACAACGCCGGCAGAACGTCTCGCGGCTGGTATGACATTTCATGCAGGTACCGGTCAGACTCATCTCGCACTGCTCGCCGGGGAAGTCCACCGACTGGTGGTATTGTTTCGTGCCGTCGCCGCGGACCACCGCGTCGCGCCACTCGTTCAACAGCCCCATGTGCCGGGCGGCCATGTCCTTCTCGACGCAGTGGTAGTCGTCCTCGGTCTCGAAGAGCGAGGCGTCGGAGCGGTCGGGCAACTCCAGATCGGGCGGCGAAGCGTCTCCCGCCCCGAGCGTGTACCAGAACGGACACGTCACCAGAGCCACGAAGATGACCAAGCCGGCCGTGATGATCGCTTTGTCATGCATCGCTTTGGCCTCCCGCTTCGTTGCCCTCTTCGTTGCCCTCTTCGTTGCCCTCTTCCTCGTCTTCTTCCATGCCCGGAATCGGCTCCAACCGCAGGTTCTGCGTTCGTTTCTTCTCGCCCTTGAAGATCATCGCGTTGGCCACCAGTTCGCCGACCCCGGTCACCAGGACGCCGGGTGCCCAGTAGTCGCAGACGGTTATCAGGGTTGCCCTGTCGATGGCGCACATGGCAGCGAGCTGGTTGACGCCGTGCTTCTCCTGGACGTATCGGACGGCGTTGCCGCGGGGAAACCCGCCGCGGAGCCGCATTTCCATGTTCTCGTCGGTTCCCAATCCGGCCCCGCCTCCGCAGCAGAAGGTCTGCTCGCGGATCGTGTTCTCCGGCATCTCGTAGAAGTGGTTGCACACGTTGCGGAGCACGTAGCGCGGTTCCTCCAACAGGCCCATCGCCCGGGCGGGGTTGCAGGAATCGTGCAGCGTAACGCGGATGTGATCGTTTCGCGAGGGATCGAGCTTCAGCTTGCCGTGCCGGATCAGGTCGGCGATGAATTCCATGATGTGGATCATCTTGGTGGACCGCGCGTGCTCGAACACGGTGCCGGTGACCGGCGACTTCGGCACCTCGAGGAAGTCCGGCGGCCCGTTCATGGTATTCATGTACTGGTGCATCACCCGCCACATGTGCCCGCACTCGCCGCCGAGGATCCACTTGACTCCCAGGCGTTTGGCCTCGGCGTAGATCTTGGCGTTGAGCCGCTTGATCATCTCGTGGGAGGTGAACAGCCCGAAGTTTCCGCCGTCGGAGGCGTAGGTGCTGAAGGTGTAGTCGATCCCCAGCTCGTGGAAGAGCAGCATCTGGGACATGCACGTGTAGATACCCGGCGCGGCGACGAAGTCGCCCGAGGGGGTGACGAACAGAATCTCGGCGCCCTTCTTGTTGATGGGCAAGCCCACGCGGACGCCGGTGGCCTCCTCGATGTCGTCGACCATGAACTCCAGGGTGTCCACCATGCCGTGCGGCGGGATGGCCAGGTGGTTGCCCAGGCGGAAGCAGTTGGCGACCGGCTCGATCACCCAGTTGACGTAGATTCCCAGCAGTCCCAGCAGTTCCCGGCCCATCATGGTGACTTCGGCCGTGTCGATCCCGTAAGGGCAGAAGACGGAACAGCGCCGGCATTCGGTACACTGGAAGAAGTAATAGAACCACTCCTTGATCACCTCGGGCGTGAGTTCGCGTCCGCCGGCCAGTTTGCCGAGGATCTTGCCCACGGCCGTGAATTCCCGGCGGTAGATGGACCGCAGGAGTTCGGCCCTCAGGACGGGCATGTTCTTCGGGTCGCCGCCGCCGATGAAGAAGTGGCACTTGTCGGCGCAGGCTCCGCAGCGGACGCAGATGTCCATGAAGAGCTTGAAGGAGCGGTACTTGCTCAGCCGCTCGGCCATGCCGTCCAGGACGGTCTGTTTCCAGTTGTCCGGCAGTTTCCAGTCGGCGTCCTTGACGGCCCATTCCCTCGCGTTGGGCAAATCGAGAATCTTCAGGTTCTTGGGCTTGCCCGGATAGATGTACGAGCCTCGCCGCAGATCGACGGGCGTGTCCATCCACTCCGTCTTAGGCGGGCGGTAGTCCAGATTCAGCAGGTCTTCCTGCTGGTAGTAGTTCATTTCATCCGGAGTTGACATCGCTATTCCTTCTCCACCGGGAGGCCGGCGGCCTTCATCTTGTCCCTGAGTTCGTCCTCGTATTCCTCATAGGGATGCACCTTGACCGGATAATCCCAGGGGTTGACATGCCTGACCCGCCGGTTGCTGTTGGCCAGGTTTCGGGTCGGGCTGAGGAACACGCCGGGCATGTGCATCAGCTTGCTGAACGGGAAACAGGCCAGCAACACGGAAACCAGGAAAAGGTGCCCGTAGAACAACCAACTGATCGTATCGGGGACCGTGGGCTTGAAGGTGACCAGCCCCACGGCCAGTTCTTTCACCCCCACGACGTCCGTCTTCAGCAGGTGCCGCAGGCAGATTCCGCTCAGACCGATGCCCAACAACAGGAACAGGGAAAAATAGTCGGCCGGAAGCGAGATGTATCGCACTTGAGGGGAAACCAGCCTCCTGAGCAACAGGTAGGCCAGCCCCGCCAAGAAGAGAACCGAAGTCGCGTAAACCACCGGCACTCCCACCTCGAAGAACCCGTCGGTCTTTTCCAGGAACGTCACGCAAAGGGGCACCGGACTGGTGAGCAGCCGAAGGTGTCTCAGCAGAATGACCAGAAACGTCCAGTGCATGACGATGGCCCCGAGCCAGAGCCACAGATCGGTGGAATAGACGAGCCGGCGCTTGTCGACCAGATCCGTTCTGGTGTTCCTCAGCAGCGAGCGGAAGAAGAGGACTTCCAGGGCCATCCTTCCGATGACCGTGAGGCGGTTGTGGGGATTCTCCAGTCCCTGGTTCTTGATCCACGGCAGCGATTTCTGCTGCCCGCAGGTCGTCGGAATGCGGAAGGGGACCGGCACGTTGGCCCAACTCGCCACGCGGTAGATCAGGCCGCCGAGGAACAGCATCAAGGCGGCGTAGGGGATCACGACGCCGAAGACCCATCCCATCCCCGGCAGCGCGCCGAGCAGGCCCAGCGCGAACAGACCGCCCACGATGGCCAGGGAAACCAGAACTTTCATCGGAGACCCTCTCGTCGTACGTTCATGCTCTTGGACGTTCTCACTCCAGCTCGATCCGGGCCAGTTCCGGATCGGGATCACGTTGGTTGATCTTCTCCACGATCCACGAGACCCTTCGCCTCAGTTCGTTGGCTCGCAACTCGTAGACCTGTTCGCGGCACTGGACGAACACGTCGAACGCGACCAGGGCGATCCGATCGATGTTCCGTTCGATCTCCGTCAACTCGGAGGCGAACTTCGGATCCTCGGCCGCCTTTCCCAACTCCGCTCGAATGGCTTCCTTCAGGGGGAAGACGAAACCGACGGCCCCCGAAGCGGAAAACTCCTGGACCGCTCTGACCTTGACGATCTCGTACACATGTTGGCGAATCTTCTCGGAATCCATCCCTGCGAGCAAGGCCTCGAAGATCCCCCGCGTGCCCTTCCGCAGGTTGTGGCCCACCGGGTTGGCGAAGGCGTTCTTCTCGCGCCGGAAGAGGGCGGACGCGTCGTCGCCGTACGTCGCCAGAACGCCCTCGAGCCATCTCCGGACGACGGCCTCTTCGTTCTCTCGCAGCCAATCTTCCAGCGTCATCATTCGGCCCTCGACACGGACACGCACCCTCGCGCCGGCCGGCCGAAGGGGCCGGCCGACGCGTTTCTTCGTCTTGCTCGCCCGCGCAGTCCCCGGCAGACCGACCCGAGAGCCGGGTGCCCGAGACGGCGCGATACCATCGTCACACGCAACCGGTCGGCTTGGGAAGCCCGGCCACTTTGCAGGCGCCCTTGGCGGGCCCGCTGGGAAAGAGGTCGTAGATTTCCTTCAGCTTGAAACCGGTCGTCTTGCAGAGCTTGCGGATCATCGGCGCCATGTTGAACTCGAGATAGTAATCCCGCAGGAAGTTGACCACTTTCCAGTGATCTTCGGTCATGTCGTCGACGCCTTCCGTCTTGGCGAGATCCGTGGCCACGGCCTGATCCCACGCCTCGGGATCCTGGATGAAGCCGTCCTCGTCGATTTCGATCATCTTGCCGCCGAATTCTTTTTGCTCCATGGGAGTCCTCCTTCTTTTCCTCAGCCGGCGTTTCGCGCTTGCGCGGCCGGCTTCGGCCTGATCTTGGTCTGGGTGGTTTCCAATCTACATGATCTCAATGTCCACACGCGGTGGATCTTTCAACGTTTCATGGATCGGACACCGCTCGGCCATGCGCCGGACGACGTCCATCTTCTCTTCGGGAAAGCCTTCCGGCAATTCCACGTCGACGACGATGCCCCCGATCCTCTTCGGTTTATCCGCGAGTTCCAGCGTCAGACTCACGCCGACGTCGCCGTCGTAGCCGTGCCGCCGGCAGTAACTCTGGACCATCATCGCGATGCACGCGCCCAACGAGCCGGCGAACAGTTCCACCGGCGACGGGCCCCCATCGCCGCCGCCGTCCTTCTCGGAATAGTCGCTCGTCACGTCGTGCCCGCGCACGCGGATACCGAACTCCAGAGCGTTCTTCCTGACGACGGTGATGAGGTCCATGGCGCGTCTCCCGGTCGGGTCACTCGGTCGGATCATTCAGTCGGGTCATTCCTGAGGCAGCGACTGGTAGTAAGTCATCAGGATCTTGGCCACCTCGGGCCGAGCGAACTCGGGAGGCAGCGCCTCGCCGTTGGACAGCTTCTCGCGGACCTTCGTGCCGGAAAGGAACACGAAGTCTTCCGGCTTGTGTCCCTCGGGCGCCTCGCACATCATGATCACGTCGCCCACCACCTTGGAGAACGCCGTGTGGTCGGCCTCGAAGATCTCGAGTTCCAGCGCGTCGACCGGAACCTCGTTGCGGAAGATCTCCTGGGCGTCGAAGGCGCCGTAGTAGTCGCCCACGCCGGCGTGGTCCCGCCCGACGATCAGGTGCGAAGCCCCCATGTTCTGTCGGAACACGGCGTGCAGCACGGCCTCGCGCGGCCCGGCGTAGAGCATGTCGAAGCCGTAGCCGGTGATTTCCGCGGAATTCGGCTCGAAGTAGAGTTCGACCATCTTGCGGATGGAGGCGTCGCGCACGTCGGCCGGGATGTCGCCCTTCTTCAGCTTGCCCAACAGCATGTGGATCACGGAACCGTCGGCCCCCACGCGATCCATGGCGATCTTGACCAGGGCCTCGTGGGCACGGTGCATCGGGTTGCGGGTCTGGAAGGCGACGACCTTGCTCCAGCCGTTCTTCTCGATCATCTCGCGGATCTGCACCGCCGTGCGGAAGGTTTCCGGGAAGTCGGTCTCGAAATACGAGAAGTTGAGCACCTGGATCGGCCCGGCGACGAAGCACTTGCCGACCGAGAGGAAGGCGCTGACGCCCGGGTGGTTCATGTCGGTGGTGCCGTAGATCTTCTCGGCCATCCGCTTCATTTGCTCGTCGGTCGCCTCGTCGATCGACTCGACGTCCTGGATCGCCAACACCGGGTTGCCCTCCACGTTCGGATCGAGCAGGGCAATTCGCTTGGCGCCCTCGATGCCGGAAGCGTCTTCGACGACGTTGACGATCGGCACCGGCCAGAACAGCCCGCCGGTCGTCTTCATGTTCTCGGCCACGGCCAGGGAATCCGCGAGATTCATGAAGCCGGTCAACGGGTTGAAGTACCCGCTGCCCAGCATCACGGCGTTGGCGGCTGCTTGGGAGCAGACGAGCAACTTCGGCAGCCCTTGGGCCTCTTTCTGCAATTCAGCGCGCTTCGCCTCGTCCGCCACGAACAGCGGGTTCAACGAGTCCGAACCGTGCGGCTTTACCAATTGGACCATAAAACTCTCCTTTTTCTCTTTCGTTCGATAATGATCGATAGTCTATGCTTTGGGGAACGCTCCCTTGCCCCGTCCGGAATGCTCGGCGTAAACCAGAGCCACGGTCCGGTACAGAACGTGGGCAAACTTCGAATACGGCAGATAAACCAACAGATCGAATACAGCGACAAGGTGTACGAAATAAACGGCGAAGGCGACGTGTTGCAGCGGCGTCCGCTCGGCAGCCGCGGCCGCGTGTTTCCCGGGGTCGGCCGCGAATCGCAGGATCTCGGTCAGCAATCCGGTAACGGCCACGCCCAGCAGCAGCCACACGAAGATCCAATCGAACGAGGTGCTGGTCCCGGCCGTCTCTCGGGAGCCCAACCGATCCATGATCGCCTTGACGCACCCGAAGATCAACAGCACGCAGCCGATGTTGGCGAGGATCTTCATCGGATGCAACGGACCGAAAGGATACATCGCGTCGATCCCGAGAACGGGATTGACGTAGAGGTCGATCACCGCCCAGACCGTGACCACGAACAGGGCCGTGAAACCGTAGAAGGCCGCCAGGTGAGCCCACCGGCGTGAAGTCCGGCTCGTGCAGTTGCCGAACTTGTCGTGACCGAGAATCGACTTCAACGTGCGGACGAGGCCGGGAAGGATCCCCAGCGCGGGCGTGTTTCTGCCGGAGGAGGCGTCGGCGGCTTTCATGGCTTGCCAGAAGCGCACCACGCCCACCGCGGCCGCCAGGAACGTCAGCCCGGTGAACAGCGAGAAGAAGCCGATCAACAGCCAATGGGGAAAGAACCCGGCGTAGAACCCGTGCGCCGGCCCCTCCAAGCCGAGCGCTTTTTCGAGCGGCGCCTTCACCGCCAGCGCCAGTCCCAGCAGCACGGCCGGAATCAGCAGGATCAGCGGAAGGGCTTTGAGCTGATTCACCCAACCGCCGAGAAAGCGGGGGAACGCGTAATGCTTCACGCTCTCCCGCCGCAGCGCCGCCAGGACGTCTCCCGGCCGTGCGCCTCGGGGGCATCGCGTCGTGCAATCATTGCACTGGAAGCACAGCCATATGTCCGGATCCGCCACCAACCGGGCTTTCAGCCCCCATTGGGCCCAGATCATTTCTTTTCTGGGAAAGGGCACTCCGCCGTTGGCCTGATCGCAGACGACCGAGCACGTGCCGCACTGGACGCACTTCTTCACGTCCTCGCCGCCCTCGCCGAGGACGCGGCCGAGGAACTCCCTGTCAGGTCGTATGGAACATGGGCCCGGCATTCTTCGAATACTCCCCCTAAAACTCACACACCCTAAAATTCCTTGAACGGATTCATTCCGATTTCTTCGATTTCATCCGAGAATGCGTTGATGATTGCCGGCAGCCTCTCGTACTCCGAAATCGAGAGTTGCTCGACGCGAACGCGTTCTTCCTCCAGGGCGAGCGCGGTGAGTTTCTCTCGAATATTGTCGCCTCGGGTGCCCATCAACTCGCTGCCGCGGATGAAGTGGCACTGGTTATCGTCGCCCGACTTGCAGCCCACCAGCAGGACGCCGTCGAACCCTTTCGACAGCGCATCGGCAATCCAGACCACGTTGACCGCCCCCAGGCAGCGGACCGGAATGAACCGGATCCAGGCGCTGTGCTGCATCCGCTTCAGCCCCGCGAAATCCAGCGCCGGATAGGCGTCGTTCTCGCAAAGCAGCCCCAGCAGCCGGGGCTTCTCCTCGAACTCGTCGGGAACGTTGACCGACTTGATCATCGAGGAGATGATCTCGACCGAATAGTCCTTGAACGAGACGATCCGTTCGGGACACGCTCCCATGCAGATGCCGCACCGTCGGCAACGCGTGACGTTCAGTTGCGGCGTACCCTTCGCGTCCTCGTCCAAGGTCCCGAACGGGCATTCCTCGGTGCATCGCTTGCACTGCGTGCAGCGTTGCAGAGCGAAGTCGGGATAAGACCGATCCTCCCAGCGGGGATGCACGGCCATGCCCCGGGACGCGAGTTCCACGCACTGGACGGCCTTCATCGCGGCGCCGGCGGCGTCTTCCCGGCTGGCGTCCGTATCCAGCGGCGCGCGAACGCATCCGGCCGCGTAAACGCCCGTCCTGCGGGTTTCGTAGGGGAAGCAGATGAAATGCGAATCGGGAAAATCGTACGTCAGCACCGGCAGATCCGGTCCCTGCCGGTAGCCGAGTTGCAGAATCTCCGTCCCCTCGTGATGCTTCAATTTCTCGGCGGTGACTTTGGCCGCTTCCAGTTGGGCTCCGGCCTCGCCCTTCTTGATGACGGCCCGAGCATCCCGGAACTGCCGGATGGCTTCACCGTCGGCGGCTACCGGCACCATCCCGGTCGCCAGCACGACCAGATCGGCCTCGATCCGGATCTGCTCGCCCAGCAGCGTGGCCTCCGCCTCGACGATCAGGTTTCCGTCCTCGGCTTCCATGACCGAAACGACGTCGCCCTTGGTGAAGAAGATGCCGGGATCCTCTTGGGCCCGGCGATAGAAATCTTCGTATTGCCCCGGAGCCCGAATGTCCTTGTAGAGGACATAGGCCTCCGTCGCATCGTCAAGCTCGCGGGTCCAGAGGGCCTGCTTCAACGTCACGCGGCAGCAAACGGCCGAGCAATAGGGCAGGTGTTCCTTATCCCGCGATCCGGCACACTGGATGAAGGCGATCCGCCGGGCCGGTTTGCCGTCGGAAGGACGGACGATTTTGCCCGAGGCGGCCAGCTCTTCCATCTCGACGTTGGTAATCACGTTGGCGAGGCCCGCTCCCAGATGGGCGAGCCGGGAAGCGTCGTAGGGTTTCCAACCGGTGGCCTGAACGACGGCGCCGACGCGGAGTTGTTCGGTACTTCCGTTGGTCCGGATCGATACGTCGAACTGGCCGGGCTGGCCGTTGATTGCCTCGATCTTCGCCCCCAGAAAGGTTCTGATCCGATCTTCCTGCTCGATCTCTTGGATCCGCGCCTTGAGATCGACCGGTTCGGCCTCTCGGTAGGGCGCCCTCTTGGGAAACAGCCTGGTGAACTTCTTCAGCCAGCCGCCCAGTTGCGATTCCTTCTCGACCAGCGCGACGTGGTATCCCGCCCGGGCCGCCTCCAGGGCCGCCGTCATGCCGCTTGGCCCGCCGCCGACGACGAGGATCGTCTTGTCGATCTCGGTTTCGAACGGCGTGGGAATTTCCGACTTCTTCGCCCGAGTCATCCCCATCCGCAGGTAGTCCTCGGCGAGCATTTGGGTGTCTTCGTCGTTGGGCGGATGGCTCCAGACGACCAGTTCGCGGAGGTTGACTCGCTCGGTGAAGCAGCCGTCGAACGTGAAGGTGTCGGTGTTGAACCTGGGGGAACATCCGGCGACGATCAACGTGTCGGCGCCCTGCTCGATCTCCTTCTTGATGCACTCGACGCCTTCATCGCCGCAGAGAAACTCGTGGGAGACGCAAACGGCTGCACCGGACTCCGTGGCAAGTTTTTCGAGGGCCTCGACGTCGAGCGACTCGCCGATGTCGCAACCCCGGCAAATCCAAGCGGCTATCTTCTTTTGTTGTTTGTCCATCGGCCTATTCTATTCCATGCAGCTCTGCAGGGCCTTCAAGGCGGTGCCCGTCTCCATGCAGCTCTGCAGGGCCTTCAAGGCGGTGCCCGTCGCGTCGCGTACGCTGGTTGCCACGTCGACCGGCCGCTTGGCACAACCCGCGCCGAACAGACCGGCAAGCGGTTGATCGCCCGTCAAGAAGCCGTGCTCGTCTCTCTGCAGGTCGCCGTCGGCCTCGATGCGAACGGCCGCATCGGTCGGAACGATCCCGGTTGCCAACACCACGAAGTCGACCTTCTGGTGAACGCGTCGGCCGGAGAGGGTATCCTCGGCCTCCACCACCAGATCCCTACTGGCCGCGTCCTCCGAAATCTTCGCCACCTTGCCCTTGATCAACCGGACCTTCTCGTCCTTCTGGGTTTCAGCGTAGAAATCCTCCAGCCGGCCCGGCGAGCGGATGTCGATGTAGAAGATGTAGATCCGGGCGTCGGGGTACTGTTGGCGAACGTAGCGAGACTGCTTCAACGATCCCATGCAGCAGACGCCCGAACAGTGTTTCTGGTAGTTCTCGTCGCGCGATCCGGCACACTGGACGAACGCGATGCTCTCGATTCCCTTGCCGTCCGAAGGCCTCACGATCTTTCCCGCGGTCGGACCGTCCGCCGAGGCGAGACGCTCCATCATGAGGTTGGAAATCACGTTGGGGTACGTGCCGAAGCCAAGTCCCTCGATGCCCCGGGCGTCGTACGGATCCCAACCCGTCGCGAAAACCACGGCCCGGACTTCCACTTCGATCGTCTCGGGCGGCATCCCCAGATCGATGGCTCCATAGGGGCACGCTTCCACGCACTTGCCGCACCGGGCCCCCGGGCAAACACTCTCGTCGATCGCGTACTGCAGCGGGTAGGCCGTCCCGAAGGGCAAATAGATCGCCTTGGTCGAACTCATCCCGCAATTGTACTCGTCGGGGCGTTCGACCGGGCAGGCCTCCACGCAAGCACCGCACGCCGTACACTTGGCGTTCACGCCGCGCGGATTGCGCCGGATGGTCGCTTGATAGCGCCCGGGACCGCCGCCGATCTTCTCGACCTGCGAGAGCGTCAGGCACCGAATGCGCGGGCTGGTCCTGATCTGGCGGAAGTTGATCTCCAGGCCGCAATTCGGGGGGCAAAGCTTGGGAAAGTACTGGTTCATCTGGGCCACGCGACCGCCCAGGTAAGGGTTCTTCTCGACCAGCACGACCTCGCAACCGGCCGCAGAAGCCTCGACCGCCGCGGTGATTCCGCTGATTCCGCCGCCGATGACGAGGATCTTTCCCGGTTTGCCGTTTCCGCTCATCGTGTCTTCCCTTGGGCTACTTCCCAGTGCCTTTCCCCTTGACCGCCTGGGCAGCCTCCGGTCTTATCTTAACCGTCTTCTCGCCGAACAGGCTGAACCGCAGCCACAGAAACGCAAAACGCAGCAACGCCTCGTCGCTGTAACGCATCTCTTCGACGAAGTCCTCGTCGATCTCGAACCGCTCCAGGAGCGTGCTGTCGAAGACGAACTCCCGAAACTTGTCCAGGTCGTAGCAGGCGGTGAACATCATGTGCATCCGCTCGGGACCCAGTGTGCCGCCGGTCTCGAAGAACTTGTGCAGCGTCAGCTCCTTGAACGCCTCGCCCCAGGTGTCGTACTCGTCGATCCCCTGGTTGTCGAACCACTGGCGGACGGTCCATTCCTGCGGCTCCTCGAATCCCTTGCAGACGTCCTCCTGCAAGAGGAAGTAGAAACGATCGCCCTGCCAGCCGTCCGGCGTGTCCTTCTGCGACGCCAGACCCAACGGGTACATGCGGCAGGGCCACGGCCGGTCGGCGTAGACGCCGCAGCCGGAGTCGCCCAGGAAGGGACACGTTTTGGCCTCGTCGTCGTTCATCTTCAGCACGACCACGGGCGTCTTCATGTCCTTCTGGACCGGCAACAGGCAGTACTTGTCGAGAAGATCGTACGACTTCATCCCCAGCCGCTTCTTCAGCCGCAACACGTCGTAGGGCGAGAGAAAGATGTTCACGTCGCCGCAGCAGCGATTGAAACACGAGACGCCCGGATGGCATCCGAACTTGAACGTGTCATCCGGCCCCAGGCGCGGATAGTCGGCCAGAATCTTCTCTTCGAGCTTCACCCGAGGGTCGTCCGCCTGTGGGGGGGACTCGTCGTTCAACGGCCTTCTCCTTAGGTATCCTCTTCTGTGTCCTCGACGATCATCTGTCGAGTGGCGTCGTCCGACCAGACCGGAATCATCGACGACGCGCCGGTGGCCGGGTTGAGCATGTATCGATACGAAGCCGTCTGATTGTATTGCTCCTTCATCCACTCCCAGCCCTGCTTGTAGTACGGGCAGTCGTCGTTGAAGCAGACGTAGAAGAACTCTTCCTCCCAACTGGCCCCCTCCGGCACGAGCCACTTCTTCAGCCTTGATCCGCAATGTGGGCAGGTCGCAGGAGTATCCGCCATAGGGCCACTCGGGGTCTTTCGATCTAAATGGGGTCTTTCGATCTAAACGGGGTCTTTCGATCTAAACGGGGTCTTTCACTCAGCCGATGGAAACTGCCCGATGCCCGGCCGGGGCCGCGCGAATCGACGTTCCCTGCGGACAACCGAACGCAAAAAGCGTCGAAAAACGGGACCTTCGGGCGCCGCCGGGCGACGCCCGAAGATCCGCAAAACTCGAAACCGGAACCGGAATCGGAAGCCTTACCCTGAAATGTACTTCACGGGCTTCTTCATCATGGTCCACTCGCCGTTGTTCTTGTCGTACTTGCAGTTGCAGAAGGCGAGCCAGTTGTCGTTGTCCATGTTCGGCTTGTCGGCACGGAAGTAGTAGCCCGGCCAACGCGTCTCCTCGCGGAAGAGGATCGAACGCATGTGGGCATCCGCCTGGTACATCCGGTGGACGTTTTCCCAGCACCGCATCAGTTCGTGAAGGTTCTGCGCGGCGAGGTTGGCGGAGTCTTCCTTGAGGAAGGTCAACAGTTCCATCCCCCGCTCGAGCAGCTTGTCGCTGGTCTTGAACTGACTGGACACGCCGCCCGCGTACTCGTCCATGATCTTCTGCAGCCGGTACATGAACTGCGTGGGACGGATGTAGTTGGGGTTGATGTCCGGATCGGTGGTGGCGCCTTTGTGCTGCTGGAACATATCCAGCGGCTTGAGGATCTCCGCCGTCAGAGCGTCGACGTCGGCCTGGTCGACGACCGGGGCCTCGTTGTTGTCGACGATGTAGGAGATCGCGGCCTTGGCGGCGATACGTCCCTCGGCGTGCGAACCGGACGAGAACTTGTGGCTGGAGGCACCCGAGGCGTCGCCCGCGGCGAACATGCCCGCAACGGTCGTCATGTGCGGGGGACCCCAGCAGTACTCGTCTTTCGTCTCGGCCGTCTGGAGATCCTCCGGACCCGAAACCCAGGCACCCGAGGCACCCGAGTGCGAACCGATGAAGTACGGATCGCAGGCCATGATCTCGGAAGGCCTGACCTCGGGCTCGGTATTGGTCGCGGCCCAAAGGATGGCCTGCGAGATGGTCATGTCGAGGAAGTCTTCCCAGGCCTCCGATTCCAGCTCGCGGAGCTTCTTCTTGGCCGTCTTTTCGTCGGGGGCCGTGTCGACGATCCGCTGGATCGCTTCGTGCGTCTGCATGTAGATCGGGCTCTTGCCGTCCATCACGTCGAGCATCATCAGCCAGTTGCGGATGTTGGCCGGGCGCGGCTTGACCTTGCCGTAAGGAACCCACTTCTCCAACTCGTCGGCGTTATCCAGCATGTAGTTGCCGCCCTGCGCGTTGGTGGCAATCGCCTTGAACAGCAGGAACCAGGCACCGACCGGCCCGTAGGCGTCCTTGAAGCGGACCGGGATGAACCGGACCTCTTGGCAGGTCATCTCGGCACCGCCGTAGATGGTGAAGAAGGCGCTGGCGCCCGAGTTGAACGGCGGATACCAGGAGCGGCCGAAGCCCTCGCCGGTCGAACGCGGCTTGAACACGTGGACCGCTCCGCCCATGGCGCACAACGTGGCCTTGGCTTTGAATACGTAAACCTTGTTTTCGCGGACGCTGAAGCCGATGGCGCCCACGCACTTGCCGTCCTGGACCAGGGGGTGAGTGATGAAGACGCGCTCGAAGTACTCTCCGCCCGCCTCGGCCAGGGCGTTCTTGGCCGCTTCCGCGACGATCACCTTGTACGACTCGCCGTTGATCATCAACTGCCAACGGCCTTCGTGGACGTACTTGCCGTCGGCGTCCGTCCAGATGGGCAGGCCCCACTTCTCGAACAGGTGGACCGTCGAGTCCACGTGGCGTGCGATGCTGACCACGAGGTCCTCGCGGGTGATTCCCATCAGGTCGTTGCGAACGTAATCGACGTAGTCTTTCAGCGTGTTGTTTCCGCTGTTGAGGTCCACGTACTGGTTGATGGCCGAGAGGCCCATCGCGACCGCGCCGGACCGATCCATGGCCGCCTTATCGACCAGCGTGACCTTCAACCCGTTCTTCTTTGCCCAATAGCTGGCTTCCACTGCCGCTCCGCACGCGGCCATCCCGCCGCCGCAGATCAGCAGGTCCGTTTCGACCGTTACCGTTTCGAAATCCGCCATTGTCCCTTAATCTCCTTAGAGTTTCTTTGCCGAAGTGAATAGACCCTTGAACGAAACGCGTCCGACTAAAGCGTCGGGATCTTGTCCAACCTGACCGGCCCCTTCTCGGTATTCAGACCGGCCGGCTCGCACATCAACGTCGGGCTCTTCAGATCGTCGTCGCCCGTGGGATAGTGATCGAACGGCTGTGCTTTGCCTTCCTCGACTCCTCGCCGGATCGGGAACTTGAACCGCTTCGGCTTGATCTCCTTGCTGCGGAACTGGACGGTCCACATGATGTCCTCGGTGCTGCGCATCGCGGTCACGCTGGCACCCATCGGCACGAAGTCGGCGTAGCCGCGCACCTCGACTGCCTGCGTCGGGCAAATTTTGACGCAACTGTAACACTCCCAGCACATCTGCGGGTCCTGGTTGTAGGCCTTCATGGTCTCTTTGTCCAGAACCATCAAATCGTTCGGGCAAATGTGCTGACAAGCCGTCTTGTCGAGCGCCTTGCACCCGTCACATTTGTCCGGAATCACGTAACTCGGCATCTTCCATTTCTCCCTTACTAGTCAGATAAAGTATCCTCGATAACCTGATTCAACCTTTTGCCGCAAGGTATCCTCCGGCCAGAGGCGCCTCGCTGCAGACACATGGCCCGGACCGCCGCATATTCTCCGAAAACGCGCGAACGGCGGAAACTGAAATGCTGCAATGCTTGTCCAAGCCTTTCTTTGTACCGCAAAAAACACTTGCGTCAAGGCCCTGCAATCCTTTCGCGCTGAAGTCTCCTTCGCAATCTCTCTCCAGCAGTAAAGGGGCGGCCCAAAAGAAAAATCGGAAAGGCAACTCCTCCTTTCGAAGTTCCCTCGGCGCAGACCGCCCCGCTTTTTGGTCTCAGGCTTCGAGCAATACGCATGCCAAACTGAAGCGATCGGGGCGATTTGCCCTAACACGCCGCACATGTACCGCTTGTGAGTTTCGCGATGCCGGACGCAGCAGCGATCTCGGCCGGAAACTCACGGGATTCCGCTGCGCCACACGGAAACCCGCGGGGCGGCCCCAGGACCCCCTTGACTTGGCTGCACGGTCGGATAGGCTCACGATTGGGCCGCTCGGGAATTGTTCAGCGTGGGCTGCAGACTGATCGGCTGATCGAGCTTCTTCTGTAGGAGTCAGACATGTCCGTAGATATCACGGTCCAGGAACTTCTCGACTCGAAAGGCACACAGGTCTTCTCCACCACGCCCGACGCCAAAGTCATCGACGCCCTGAGAATCCTGTCCGAAGCCAAGATCGGTGCTCTGCTCGTCCTGGAGGACGGGAAGCTCGTCGGGATCTTCTCGGAACGGGACTACGCCCGCAAAATCATCTTGGAAGGAAAGCAATCCAAGGATACCCAAATCAGGGAGGTCATGACTACCGAGGTTCAGTGCGTCTCTGCCGAAAAGACCGTCAAGCAGTGCATGGCCCTGATGACCAAGAACCACTTCCGCCATCTTCCCGTCCTCAGGGACGGAGAGGTCGTGGGAATGATCTCCATCGGCGACATCGTCCGAGCCATCCTGATGTCGGCCCTGTAAGGCTCCGCCGAGCGGGGCCGTTTGGCCGACGACCTTGTCGTTCTTCCGGAATCCGTCTACAGTTGGAAAGGTGTTCTTTCCACCGAAGCCTTTTCAACTCAGCACATGACCAACGCATCGAGTCATGCCCCCGGCATCGTGTACCTGGTGGGCGCCGGTCCCGGTGATCCCGGCCTGATCACGTTGCGCGGCGTCGAGTGCCTCGCCCGGGCCGACCTGGTTTTGTACGACTATCTTGTCAATCCCGCCACATTGGAGCACGCCTCGGCTTCCGCCGAGTTGGTCTGCCTGGGCCACCACAGCACCGGGCGTGCCCTTTCTCCCGATCAGATCGTCGCCCGAATGCTCCAGGGGGCTCGAAGCGGCAAGATCGTCGTGCGGCTCAAGGGGGGCGATCCGTCGGTTTTCGGCCGCGGTACCGACGAAATCGAGCCGTTGCGCGAAGCCGGGATCCCGTTCGAGATCGTCCCGGGAATCACGTCCGGTCTTGCCGTGGCCGCCTACTGCGAGATCCCCATCACCCATCACGACGACGCGTCGGCCGTCGCGCTGATTGCCGGTCAGGAGCGCCGCGCCAAGACGAACTCCTGCCTGGACTACGGCGTCTTGGCGGAATTCCCCGGCACCCTGATTTTCTACATGGGGGTGCGAAGGGCCGCCGAGTGGAGCCGGGCGCTGATCGAGCACGGAAAGCCGCCCGACACGCCCGTCGCAATCGTCCGATGGTGTACGCGGACCCGGCAGCAGATGGTCCGCTGTACGCTTCAGACCGTCGCGGAAGTCGTCCAGCAGCAGAAGCTGCGTCCCCCGTCGTTGTTCGTCGTCGGCAAGGTGGTCGACCGCGCTCCGCAACGCTCCTGGTTTGCCGCCCGCCCCTTGCTGGGTACACGCGTTCTGGTCGCCGGGTCGCCGGGCACCTCCGAAAAGCTCAGCGATCGGCTGTTCGCCTTGGGGGCCGACGTGCTGACCCAACCGGCCATCCAAATCACCGATCCGCCGGATTGGGCACCGGTCGACGCCGCGCTGGAAAGGCTCGATCAGTACGACTGGCTGGTATTCTCCAGCGGAAACGGCGTCGACTATTTCTTCCGGCGGTTCTTCGGGTCGGGCCGCGACGTGCGCCGGCTGGGACACACGAAGCTGGCGGCCGTCGGATCGAGTACGGCCGAGCGGTTGGCCCGATACCACCTTCAAGCCGACCTGGTGCCCGAGCAGTTCAACGCCGAGTCGCTGGCTCGGGCTCTCGTGGACGAAGCCGAAGGTCGACGATTCCTGCTGGCCCGAGCGAGCCGGGGTCGGCAGGTGCTGGCCGACGAGTTGGAGGGTGCCGGAGCCGAAGTCGACCAGATCGTCGTCTATAGCAGCGTTGACGTAGAAGCTCCCGATCCGGATATCGCCGAGGCGTTGTCTTCCGGCGAGATCCACTGGGTGACGGCCACGAGCCCGGCCACGGCCCGATCGCTGGTTCGGCTTTACGGCGAGGGGCTGCGACGCGTTCGACTTGCGAGCATCAGCCCACTGACCTCCGCGGCCTTGCGCGACCTGGGGTACGAGCCGGCGGCAGAGGCTTCTCCCCACACGGCGGCCGGACTGGTCGACGCGATCCTCGGCGTCGAGCGAGCACACCCTTGACTTCGAGGTTCCATTCCGAATCGATCGTCAAGGTCTACGAGTTGCGTCCGTCGGCGAGCAGCTTTCCGATCTTGTCGCGTGTGCTCCTGGCTTGGGCCGGATCGCGGCCGCCGGTGAAGACGGCGATGGTGACCTCGTCGCGTTGGAGCAGGGCCCCGAAAATCACCGCCGAACGGTCGGCTGACGAGGCGTCGCAAACCAACGCGCCGCGCCTACCGGCAAGACGGGCAACCGTCGCATTGAGGGCTTCGTCGTCCGTGGCGGCAACCACAAGGAAGGCGCCGCTCAGATGCTCTTCCCGAAAGCAATCGCTCACCCAGCAAATGCGGCCGGCTTCGATCCGGGCGGCCAGCTCCTCGGTGACCGCCGGTGAAACGACCGTGACGTCGGCTCCCGCCCGCGCCAGAGTATCGGCCTTGCGCGTCCCGACGCTCCCGCCGCCGACGACCACGCAATCCCGGCCGCGAACGTCGAGTCCGACGGGGAGAAATCGCAAGGTGCCCGGGGAATCGTCGTTCATGATTCTGCGAGCCTTCCGACGCGTGAGTTCCTATCGAACGTAAACCGGCATATTCATAAAGGGCCAAACGAACGCCACGAAAACCCCCAGCACGACCATCAACAGGATGCTGGCGGGAATCCCGGCCATGAGGAACTGTCCCGACGTGAACTGTCTGCTTTCATAGGCGATCGCGTTGGGGGCCGCGCCGACCAACAACAGGAAAGGCATTCCCGCCGTCGCCAGACAGGAAAACAGGATCACCTCCGGCGCCACGTCCAGATAGGGAGCGATGACCAGCGCCACGGGCAGCGAAATGGCGATGGCGGCCACGTTCATGATCAGGTTGGTCATCAACAGCACGAACAGGGCCGTTCCCAGGATGAACACCAGCGCCGGCGCGTCGCGGAAGAGCGCCAACCACTTGATCGCCATCCACTCGGCGGCGCCCGTTTCCCACAGGCAAAACCCGATGCTCATGGCCCCGCCGAACAGCAGCACGATGTTCCAGGGGATCTCCTCGAGGTCCTTGATCGACAGGATTCGGAAAACGAAGAACAGGATCGTGGCCAGGAGAATCACCGCACTCTTGTCGAGGTTCTCGGCCAGCACGGGAATGAACGATCGCATGCTCATCACGGCGATGGCGGAAAGGATGATCGTCAGCGCGAGCACCTCGTTGCGGGTGATCGGACCGAGCCGCGCGTGGAGGGATCTGGCCCGCTGGCGAAGCCCGGGAATCGTCTTCTTTTCCGGCTTGAACACGACCATGCAATAGAACCAGAGCAGGACGACCATGGTGCCGCCGACGGGGAGCATGAAATACGTCAGTTGGAAGAACGAAATCTCGCGGCCGACGATCTCCTTGAAGAATCCGATGGCCACGGCGCCGCGCGCCGCCCCCAACAACGTAATGATGCTTCCCGCCCCGGCCACGAAAGCCATGCCGATGAAAAGCCCCTTGCCGAAACGCGTGGGTCTTTCATCGTCCGTGTAGAGGGCGTAGATGGCCATCAGCAGCGGATAGATCGTGGCGGCCACGGCCGTGTGGGCCATGATCAGGGTCAGCCCGGCCGTGATCACGAAACAGCCGAGATAGATCATGCTGGTGCGCTCGCCCACCACCACCAGCATCCGATAGGCCATCCGATTGGTCAGGCCCGTCTTGGAGAAGACCATCCCGAAGGTGATCGAGCCGATGATGAACCAGACCGAGGGCGACATGAAATCGCCGAACGCCACCTGGGCCGTCGACAACGTCTCCAGAAACGAGCCCGTCAGGGTCTCGCCCTTTTTCAGGCCCTCGGCCAGCACTTCCTGCGGAACGCTGACCACGACCTTCTTCGGTCGGATCAGGAACAAGACCTGGATCACCCCGATGGCGATGCTGGTCACGCCGATGGGCACGACCTCGAAGACCCACCAGGTCGCGGCGAGCAGGAACAGGGCCAAGGCGGCCTTGCCCTGGTGCGTCAGGACGATCGACCGCGGCTCGGAAGCGGATGGGGAAACCGGCTCCCGGCTCGGCCCGCTTGCTTGTTCCCGAAGATCGGATGCCGCGTCCTGCTCTTGGTCCCGCCCGCTCTCCAGCTTGTTTGGCACGACTGCCGGCGAGAAGGGTTCGGCCAGGTAGACCGTGCAGAACAGCGTCACCCCGACCGACATCCAGAAGTACTTCCTCCAATCACCCCATCCGGCCTTCTCCACCAAGTGGACGCCGGACGACGTGCCCGACGCGCCGGCGCGGTCTTCTTTCCGTTTCTGGTCGCTCATCGTCGCGGCAGCTTTCCCTGGATAGGAGGAAACCCCTCATGAAAAGGACCGTACTCCCACGGTAGACGTCTTGGACGACCTCACGAAGTCAGCCACCACTTCAAAAAAGACAGCGTCTCGGTTTGCGGCGTGGTCTCTTGAGGTTTCAAAATCGCCGCAATCTCGTCCAGCACGTCCACCGACCGTACCACCCCGATAACCCTATTGCCCTTGAGCACCGGCAACAGGCTGGTGTTCTGGTCGACCATTTCATACATGGCCTTCATGATGTGATCGCCGTGATCGACGGTCGCCTTGATGGGGATCATGTAGTCCCTGACCGGACGGTTCGCCCGTTTGCGGATGCCCGCAATCGCCTTTTCGTAAGAGAGTTCCGAGAGATTCGGGTCGATTTCCACGTCGAACAGCTTTCGCCGATAATCCATCGATCCGCTCAGCAGGAACCGTGGTTCGAGTCCGCGCATGATGTCCCGGCGTCGGAGCATTCCCAAAAGATCGCTGAAACTCTCGTCGAAGACCAGGGCCACCCGAGGAAGGGCCGCCTGGTCCTTTCTGACGATCTGCAATCCCATTTCCTCGATGGCTTGGCGCAGGGTATGGATGTCTAGTATGCAGGGGTACTCTTCAAGAGGAACCATGATGTCTTGAACGAGTGTTTCGTGCATTTCTTCTCCTGCCCCATCGGAGGGGATCGCCGGCACTTGGTATGGAATACATCCTTGATTATCGCTTTCGGCCGCGTTCGAACAAGATGCAGCCTTCCATTTCGGACTGAACCAAATACACCCACGCAAGCGCGGGCATGGCACGCGGCAAGAAGAAAAACCAGTACGGTGTCCGCGGAATTCCCGCCCCCGGAATTCACGCCCCGATATCCCTCTTGAGGCCACATACCAACCCACCTTGCAGATTTCCTTCAAAGCCTCTCCTGGCTGCGTTTGCGTGCGATGATTGACAACCCTGGCCCGTTAGGCGAGACTCAGGGCTGATTCAAATGCCTATCAGTTATCACACCGCACCATGCCAAAGTGGGTATTCTTTGGCTCGTTTAGTCACTGACCAAATGGATGAATTTCCGAACGGGACGCGAGGGCGCGGGGCAACTCGTTCGCCAAGCGAAGTGAGATGCAGGAAAATAGGAATGTAGAGATGAGTGCGTGGCTTGGTAAAGTTGATGGCTCAAATCGAAGCGGATTCCGTCCCACGGTGGAAATCTCTGGGAAATAGTTCAGGTTGCCCCCAACTTGCGTTCCGAGTTATCCAATGGTCGCCAAGCCTGAACCCTCCGGATTCAATGCCCCCACAAGAGAGGGTTGGTGGCAAGGTTGTTGAAGATGAACTAAAGTTGCCGTAGGATCGTCTTTTACTACGTTCCCGAATGCAGGAGGCGGCAAAATGATTCCTAACGCTGTTGCTAGTACCGGACCGTATGCCGGTCTCTGGAGCCATCTTAAGTCAATAAACCACGCCCTGGAAAGGGCCCTGGCTGCTGGCAGTTCCAAGGAACTGGCCGAATTGGACATAGATCGACTTCGCGCGTTGAGCGAGTTTCTTGACGGAGGACTTTCTTCCGCTCCGGGTGCTTCTGGCTTGTCCACTAGCCTAGTTGAGTATTCCAATCTCACGGAACCGGATTACAACGCCGCGATCGACCTCCGCTCTCGGCTTGCCTACGTTCCTGAATTCGACAATTGGCTGAAGTCGTCTAAGAAGGGTTTTGACACTAAGCTGCAGCGCCTCATTGCCTCGATAAGCAACTTTCTTTCGCCGTCCGGTGACCTTCTCGCACGCGAGACTCCGCACCAGGAATTTGAGATTCTTAGGGCGATCGTCCAGTCACTTCTGTCTGAGGCTGAAACTGCTCTTCATTAAGGTAAGGACGCAATGGATTTTGATGTTGACCAGCCTGCGGCGGTACTGTCGAAATCCCTTTCTTTAATCGAGAAGACCGACCTTCGACTTCACCAGCTTGATCGCTGGCAGTTCCCGACTTCTTCCTCTGAACTTGGCCGGGAACTCTTCTTAAGCGCACTCGCGAGCGTTCGCGAGCCCGCGCATCTTGGCCCGATGGACCCAGTGGTGCTATATAATCGTCTGTTCTCACTTCAGGAACTCGCCGGGATTATTGAACGCTCGTCCACAGATCGGATTTCTTGGCCGTTGGTTAGGTACTGCGATGAAATCTGGAGCAACTTCTTTGGCGAAAATGGCCCAAAAATCTTCTATGCACTAACCCCGGAGTACAACTACTCGATCCTTCACTTCTCGAAGCGTTTAGCGGACATTCTGCGGGACATTCTTCCCGATTCTGCCATCCAAGCACTTGTGAGCAACCGTGAGCTTTATTGCCTTCAACTCGCCTCTTCGGAGGATGAAAACCTGCCTCTCTATGCAAATATCGGCCACGAATTCGGACATGCGGTATTCGACCATCACGAAAAGGCGATTGTCTCTGAGCTTGACGCTAAGGTGGGGCAAGTCCTGGTCCGAGTGCTTTCCGACCTTCAGGCAATAGATGCTACTCAGGCGAGTCGTCGATTTCGCCGCATATGTCAAGCGGTTTTGGGAATTGGAGAAGAGCTTTTTTGCGATCTGCTTGGGGCTCTTCTCATGGGACCAGCCTTTTTCCTTTCGCTGTTCGAGTTCTCTTGGGGACAAGCCAGAGATGTGTGGACGATACGGCTCTCGCCGGAGTTCCAGAATATTCGCGCATATCCCAGTTTTGGCTTCCGCCTTCACTGCATCAGTCAGTGGGCGAAGATTGAGGGATTTCGGAGCGAAGCGAGCAGCGAAGCCGCCAAATCGATAACGCAGAAGGTCGCAGAACTTGCAGTTGGTGTGGGGACTATCCCCGTCAATCACAACTCAGACGTCCTGAGAGTCTGGCCCGCTTCTGATAATGACGCGGAACCGATTCGTGACGTCTTGAACCCACGATTGAATGAACTGAAGATTGCGTTGGGGGAATATCTTCACGAATGCGATGGGTTTGTTAGGAAATGGTATTCAACAAAACCGTTTTCCGACGTTAGTGTGTATGACGTGGCTGAGTTGCTACTGAGGCTGGAAAGGAATATCCCGCCAAACATAGTTCCGGACAACACCCTGCTCGGAAAGCCCGCAGAATTCACTGCAATACTCAATGCGTCGGCACTTTTCCGCCTCGACTTGCTCACTGGCGAAGGTTCAGGAGATGGTGGAGAGAGGTTGCGGCAGACTGGGATTGTCGAGCGTCTGACGGCAAAGGCATTTGAAGCCACATTTATCCAACGTGAATTCAATAGATGGGCAGGTCAGTAGAACAATGGGCGTTCTCAACAGAGCTGAGATAAAAGAACGAATGAAGGAGTCGGACTACTCCAAGAAGTTGCTTGTAACGCCTTTGCTGACAGAGAACCAGATTGACGCAGCTTCCGTTAACATTCGATTGGGTTCCTCGATCATCATACCGAAGAAGACATACGTGGACCAGCAAGACGTGACAGATCGCAGAACAATTCACCAAGTTGAGCACAGACTCTATGACAGAACGAAGTTGAAGCATAAATCGAAGTTCGTGCTTCATCCGAATCATCTCATCCTCGGAGTCACCTTTGAGTACCTATCTTTGCCTTACGATGTCTTTTGCACAATCATGAGTCGCTCATCTTGGGGACGATTGGGCCTTGTTGTGGCAACTGCTGCCGCAGTCCAGCCAGGTTATAAGGGGTGCCTTACACTTGAATTAGTCAATCTCAGCGAAAGTCCCATCGCTTTGTACCCTGGCCTCCCAGTGGGACAGCTAGTATTTCACGAAGTCCCCTCCAAAGGTGCCGAGGCGGTTTATCGCGGTCGCTATAACTGCTCAACCGAAGCAGAGTTGCCGAAGTTCTTCGCCGGGGGCACAGATGAGGAGTTGGCCTTTTGGGGAGGGAAGTCGTAACGGGTCGGGCGTCGGGGTCAATACCTGACACTTCCTTGGCTAGGGCCTTTAGACGGCGCGACAGGATGCGATCGCTGTTTGCTTTTTCTTCCAGACGTTTGATGACGCGATCAGCACTGCTGCCCTCACGATAGCCGTACTCTGCCGCCGCCGTCGTCATTCGCTCTCGGCTGGCAAACCCGTTGCCCAGGCAAGTCTTCCCCGATCGTCCACTCTGCCCGCCCTACCCCGGCTTCTTCACCGCGTGCAGCAGCACGCCTTCTTCGTCGTGGAAGTTGAACGTGATCGTGGCCGGCCCGCCGCTTTCGCCCGGCTCGACGCGGACGTTGAGGAACCCGCCGGAAGGTTTCTCCGACGTGTAGGGCTGCTGGATCAACGCTTCCTGGTCCGTGCCGTTCTTCGCGCCGGGCTTGACGCCCATCCGGGCGTTCCCGTCGACCAACGCGCCGGTGGAAAACTCCTCGAAACCGGACGGGTGGATCGAATGGTACTGCCAGTGCCGGTCGCCGCAGACGAAATAGAGGCCCTTTTGCAGGAAGCCGTTCTCCTTCGCCCAGTCGAAAAACGCCGTGCCCTCGTGGCGGAAACCGTCGACGTTGGTGTGGTTGTCTTTCTTGTACCGGTCGTCCGGCCCGACCAGCGGCGTGGGCGAGATGACCAGCTTGAATGGGGCGTCGGACTCCAGCAGCGTGCGCTCGAGCCACTCGCGCTGCGTGGTGCCCCAGATGGTCTTTTCCGGTCCGTCGGGCGAACGGTTCGGGCTGCGATAGTCGCGGCCCTCCAACAGCCAGATCTGCAGCAGCTTGCTGATCCGCAACGTGCTGTAGGTCACCGCCTGCGGGTCGGCCGGATCGGTGACCGGCACCTGCTCCTTGAAGATGCGGATGCCCAACTTGCTCGACGGCGGCTGTTTGCCCGCGTTGTCGTTGTCGTTGAAGCGATGGTCGTGGTCGTCCTTTTCCCAATAGGTGGGCACCTCGGAAAACAGCTCGACGTAGCGCGGCTGCACGAACTGCTCGTGCCACTTGCGGCGCAACTGCTCGATCGTGGTGGCGTTCGGCGGGCTGTCGTAATAGACGTTGTCGCCGGTGCCGATGAAGGCGTCCGGCCCCAGCTTGCGGATCGAGACCAACGCCGGATAGCCCAGCTCGCGATCGGGCCCCTTGCCCCGGGCGCTGGCGAAGAACCGGGCGTAGTTCATGCCGGTCACGATCACCAGGCTCGTCGGGGCCACCGCGTCACCGCCGGGGCAGGTCTTGAAAGTACGCGTGGGGCCAAGCTTCGCGTGCTCCCGGTCCGGGCCGAATTCGAGCCGATAGTAGTAGCGCGTGTTCGGCTGCAGACCGGCGACCTTGGTCTTGATCATGTAATCGTACTCGGGATCGGCCTCGATCCACGGCGTGTACGACGGCTCGCCGAACTGCGGATCGTCGGCGACCGCGAAGCGTGCCACGCCCGCGGCGCCCGGCACGTCGCCCTCGGCGTCGATCTTGGGCGCCGTCAGACGCGACTGGAGGATCACGCCGTCGGAGGTGACCGCCCCGGCCATCTCGCCCTGGATGTGGTCGATCTGGGCCACGGCAGCCTGCGAGGAGATTGCAGCCACAAGTGCAAAGAGGGCGAACAGAACGAGGTTCTTCACGGCTCGGTTTCTCATGTGCGGATATCCTTTTTTTCTTGCGGTAAGTACGTCAAGTCACTTGATCTTGGCAGTTGGGTGGCTGGGGTCGAAGCACGAGGAACGAGTGCTGAGCCCCCAGAAAGCCAAGCCTGGGGGCTCGGTGCTCGTCCCTCGCACCTCGACCCCAGCCACCCGCGAATCTCGGACAAGGTTGTCGGACGCCTGCCAGCAGACTATCCTACAATACTATATGCGGCACCGGCACGCAAACCGGTCGATGGCCACGAACCGAAAGGACAACTCATGACGGGCAAGTTGCACCGGTGCGGACCGCGTCGGATCACGTTGTCGGGAGTGATTCTCGCCGCGGCCGTTTCTCACCTGGCCGCAGTGGGCTCCGAGGCCCGAGCGAAACCGCCCGCGCGCCGCAACGTGATCTTGATTCTCAGCGACGACCACCGCTACGACTTCATGGGCTTCATGGACACGGCGCCGGAGTTCCTGGAAACGCCCCACCTGGACCGCATGGCCGCCGGTGGTGCCCATCTGCGAAACGCATTCGTCAGCACGTCGCTCTGCTCGCCCAGCCGGGCGTCGATCCTCACCGGCCAATACGCCCATCGGCACGGCGTCGTCGACAACCAGCGGCCCGTGCCCGAGGGGACCGTCTTCTTCCCGCAATACCTGCAGAAACAAGGTTACGAGACCGCGTTCGTCGGCAAATGGCACATGGGCCACGAACACGACGAGCCGCGGCCGGGCTTCGATCACTGGGTCAGCTTCCGCGGGCAGGGCGAGTACTTCGACCCCACGCTGAACGTCAACGGGCAGCGTCGCCAG
>DATLAN010000299.1:0-22369 GCA_035527455.1 Thermoguttaceae bacterium | reverse complement strand
CAGTGAGTTTCGTTGGGCACAGCCTGACCTACTTGGCTGACAGGGGTTACCCAACACAGGGTACGCCGATTCCATATAAAAAGCAGTACTCTTGTAAGAGTCCTACTGGAAAGATGCCCGCTAGGACGACCGGTTCAGACGGTCGATCAATTGGCGCAGCCGGCCGTAGCTTCGGCGGTTGAAATGGAAGATGAGTCGCGGCATCTCGGCCAACTCGGGCTCGTCCTTCTCCTCCGGCAAGGGCCCGCCGACGGCGAAGGTTCCTTTGACGAGGATATCGGAGAAATCCGCGTTGATCCGATCGAGCAGTTCCCCGCCGGGCGGTTCGTTGAGCCGAAACACCAGGCGTTCGTGTACGTAGCGCATGCTGTGATAGATGCGAAAGAACTGCAGAATCTCGGCGACCGCTTCGTCCGTCCGGTCCGTCAGTTTATAAAGCGCCAGATCGTCCGGATCGATCATTCGGCCTCGGAGCAGTTTCTGCTCGACGAACTCCAGGAACGCCGACCAATAGTCTCCGCCCGGCTCGTCGAGAAAAACGACCGGGACCATGTCGCGTTTGCCGGTCTGCAGGAGCGTGAGCACTTCCAGACCTTCGTCGAGCGTGCCGAAACCGCCGGGCAGGAGGCACATGGCGTGGCTCTCTTTGACGAACATGAGCTTGCGCGTGAAGAAGTACTTCATGTGGACCAGCTTGTGGTCGCCGGCAATGATCGGATTGGTGCTCTGCTCGAAGGGCAAGAGGATGTTCAGGCCCATGGAGTTTTCCCGGCCGGCGCCCACGTGGCCTGCCTCCATGATTCCGCTGGCCGCGCCGGTCACCACCAGCCAGCCGCGGGCCGCCATGGCGCGGCCGAATTCGACCGCCTGGGCGTAAGCCGGGTGGTCGGCGCCCGCACGGGCGGAGCCGAAAACGGTCACCTTGCGGCGATGGCGATAAGGGCTGAAGACCTTGAAGGCGTAACGCAGCTCCCGCAACGTGCGGCTGAGGATCTTCAGATCGCCCCGGCTGGTCTGGTCGCTGGCCAGCTTGTCGGCCGACTGCTTGATCGTCTCGATCAGCCGGGCGATTCGCCGGGGTGGCTTTTCCCGGCCTGCCTGGTCCCCACCATCCGCACAACCGGTAGACTCGGTTCCCGGGAGACTCTTCGCGTCGTCCGGCAACGGTGAGCTGGATTCGAGCGTGCGACCCATGGTGACCTCACTGCGAGAAGTAAACCACGCCTCTGAGTATCATAGGTTGGAAGTCAATACCATTGTTTTCGTTAGGCCTGTCTGGGGTCTTGCTATACTCCCCCAACTGCCTTAGACTTCTTACTATGATCCGTCTCATCCGCCAAAGCGACGTCACGATTATCGAGTTGGGGCCGAGCTACGAGTCGCTGGACGACGAGACCTTGGAGGAAATCGGAGGGCTGCTGTTGACCAAGGCCACCGTGGCCGACCCGCCCCGGGTGGTGCTGGACCTGTCGAAAACGACGTACCTCGGCTCAACCTTCATTGAACTGCTGGTCCGGGCATGGAAGCGGCTGAGGGAGCGTGGCGGGACGCTGGCTTTGTGCGGATTGCAGCCTTATTGCCAAGAGGTGCTGCGAATCTCCCGCCTCGACACGCTTTTCGAGATCCTTCCGACCAGAGATCAGGCCGTGGTCGCCGCGAACAAACCGATTCAGGCGGAGGGGCGGCGGTAATGCTGGTAAGCCAGGAGGACTTCGTAAAGATCCATCGATATCGTGACTTCGTCGTCCTTGAAGTCCCGCAGCCAGGTACGCTCTGAACGAATTGCGTCAGCCAATAGCGGAAGGACATCCATCAGGGGGACCGTGACGGCTTCTCGGTGTTGGTGGTTTTTGCCAACGCCAAGCGTAGCCGTGTCGTCCTCGGGGCCGTAATAGATCCGGAGATTACTTGAATTCATGGCTCGGGCTCCTTGCGCGATCACACGTTTTGCCGTCGGTCACTGCCTCCTCTCCCCCCCGAGCGAAGGCCGAACGGAACCGGCGGCGCGCACTTCCATGTGCCTCCCTGTTGCGTCCTCTTGTATCGGCAGAAGGTGTCTTGCGGGTTTGATCTATTTGGTGGAAAATACGGCTTTTGCACGCTGGCGGTGCTGGCGCTTTGGTGTGTGGCGAACCGATCTTTCCCAAGACAGGGGTTCGCCGGATAACTTGGAAAAGATATGGCCATTACGGTAACTATCGATCTTCGTCATGTGGCCCGCGGCCTGAACATCCCCTTGCGTCAAGTCCAACCGGTGGTTGAACTGCTGGACGAGGGCAACACCGTCCCGTTCATCACGCGGTATCGAAAGGACCAGACGGGAGGGCTGGACGAGGAGCAGATTCGGCAGATCCAGACGCGTCTGGCCAAACTTCGTCTCCTGGCCGAACGGAAGCAGACGATCCTTCGCTCGATCGAGGCCCAGGATAAACTGACCGAGGAGTTGGCCAAGCAGATCCTGGCGGCGGGGACCACCAAGCGTTTGGAGGATCTGTATCTTCCGTACAAGCCGAAGAAGCAGACTCTGGCCACGTTGGCCCGCTCGCGCGGCCTGGAACCGTTGGCTCGCGAGATCCTCGAAGCCGATCCACTCTGCACCGATCTGGACGCCCGCGCGGCCGACTACATGAGTATCGATCGTCCGGTTCCCACGCCGGCAGACGCCCTGTTGGGAGCAGGCCATATCCTGGCGGAACAGTTCGGCGAAAATCCTGAAGTACGTCAGCGGCTCCGCGAGATCCTGCAGGTCTCCGGCAAGTTGGTCAGCACCCGGATTGGGGGCGAACCGAAGGATCTCGCCGGGAAGGCCGACCGGCCTGCCGGCAGTGCGGATTTCCCGTCCACGCCGGGGAATGAAGAGAAGGCCGAACAGACTCCCGAATCACGGCCGGAAGGGGCTTCCGAATCACCGCCGGAAGGGGCTTCCGATCCGACCCCGGCAGCCGGCGGGAAAGACGCCGGCGATGCGGAGCCCGCCGGCCCGGGGGAAACCGCCGATCGACCCGCTTCTACCGAAGCAGAGGTGAAAAAAGAAGCCCAGCCGTCTGTGGACGCCGCCGAACCGGAGAAGCCGTCGGAAGCCGCTGCCGCGGGGCAAGCCGGCGAAGCCGCCCCCAAGAAGGTCAAGGCGCTTCCGAAGAAGGCCGCAGACGAACGCAAACAACAGCGGCTGAGCAAGAAGGAGCTGAAGAAAAAACAGGCGGAAGAGAAGAAGGTCAAGGAGTTTCACGAGTACTTCGACTACCGCGAGGAAATCAAGAAGATCCCGCCCCACCGTGTGCTGAGAATCAATCGGGGCGAACGGGCAAAAGTGTTGCGGGTGAAGGTCGAGTGCGACGTCGAGGCCATGCAACAGGCCATGGACGAGTTGCTCGTTCCTCCGGAGCACCCTCATGCCGAGTACCTCCGCGGCTGTGCCCACGACGCTCTTAGCCGTTTGATTCTGCCCGCCTTGGAGCGGGAGGTCCGCCGCGAATTGACCGACCGAGCCGAAACCCACGCCGTCAGCGTGTTTGCCCGAAACCTCCGCAACTTGCTCCTCCAGCCCCCGGTGCGCAACCGTCGCGTGTTGGCCGTCGATCCCGGCTTCAAGAGCGGCTGCAAGCTGGCCGCGTTGGATCAGTTCGGCAACATGCTCGCCCAGGACGTGATCTACCTGATCGGCCGCCCGGAGCGGCGCACCCAGGCCGAACAAAAAATCGTCGAATTGGTCCGCCGTTTCCAGCTTTCGGTGGTGGTGATCGGCAACGGCACGGCGTGCCGCGAATGCGAGAAGTTCTTCAGCGATCTGCTCGCCGGGGAATTGAAAGACCAAAACGGCGCCTACGTGATCCAGAACGAGGCGGGAGCCAGCGTCTATTCTACCAGCCGCATCGGCCGGGAAGAGTTTCCCGACTACGACCCCGGGCTGCGCAGCTCGATCTCCATCGGGCGACGCCTCCAGGACCCCTTGAGCGAATTGGTCAAGATCGACCCGGCCAACATCGGCGTGGGACTGTACCAGCACGACGTCAAGGCCAAGCACCTGCGCGACTCCCTGGACGAGGTCGTCGAATCGTGCGTGAATTACGTGGGCGTCGACGTCAACACGGCCAGCCCGGCTTTGCTGCGCTACGTTTCCGGGCTCAACCAGCTGACCGCCCGGCGGATCTACGAGCACCGCATGCAGCACGGGCCGTTCCGCCGCCGCGAGCAACTCAAAGAGGTCGCCGGACTGGGCGAGACGACTTTTGTCCAGGCGGCCGGGTTTTTGAAGATCGCCGGCGGAGACACTCCGCTGGACAGCACCTGGATCCATCCGGAAAGCTACGACGCGGCCGCTCGGGTGCTGGGCAAACTGGAATGCTCTCCGACCGACTTGACCGACAAGGAAAAGGCCCCCGCGCTGGCGGGCAAGACGGCCGAAATCGATCTGGAGGAAGTGGCCAAGGAATTGGAGGTCGGCACGCTGACGCTGAAGGATATCCTGGCCCAACTCGTCCGGCCCGGACGCGATCCCCGCGAAGATCTGCCCCCGCCGGTGTTCAAGCAGGGTATTGTGAAGCTCGAAGACCTCACGCCCGAAATGGAACTGACCGGAACCGTGCTCAACGTCGTCGACTTCGGGGCCTTCGTGGACATCGGCATGCACGACAGCGGTCTGGTACACGTCAGCCAATTGGCCGACAAGTTCGTGCGCGACCCGCACGAAGTGGTCGCCGTGGGTGATATCGTCAAGGTCTGGGTGATCGAAGTAGACAAAGAGCGGCGCCGGGTGTCGTTGACCATGATCAAGCCGGGCAGCCAGCGTCCGCGGTACTCGCGGCCGGGCGAGAAACCGACCGACGTGCAGCAACCGCCGAAGGACCGCGATACCCAAGTCCGGCAGCGGCAGAAGCCCGAGGATGCTCGACGCTCCCGGCCCAAAGACCGGCCCGGCGGCCATGGGCCACCCAAGGGAAAGCGTCCGCCCAGGGGCAAGGGGCCGGCCAGGGGAAGAGGATCGGCACCGCCGAAATATCGTCCCCAGTCGCGACCCAAACCGGTTATCCCGATCACCGAGGCCATGAAGACCGGCACGGAGCCGATGCGCACGTTCGGCGATCTGGCCCAGTTCTTCCACCACCAGAAAGGCGATGATGAGGACGTCCGGCACGAGAAACCACCTACGGCCATGGAAGGTGCAAAGAGTGCGGCAAGTCTGCCGGCGGCGCAGGACGTTACGCCCGGCGTGCCCGACAAAGTGACCGCACCGAAGGACAAACCCGAGGAAACGTCGAGTACACACCAAGAAGTCGAGGCCACGAAAGACGAATCCGCCGATACGTCGCATGACCCGGCCGCGTCGGCTGACGAAGGACCCGAGACCACCGAACGCGGCGATCGCGACGGATAGTCCTGCGGCCGCCGACGCGACGCCCCTCCCGAAAGCACCATGGATTTTCAGAAGCGACTCGAAAAAGCGATCGAACGCGGACAGCGACTCGGCGGCGCGCGGGCGCAGGCGGAGGCCAAAAAGGCGGTCACCGAGAAGGAATTCGCCCGGCTCCACTCCCTGTATCGGCTGGAACTCTCCGAATACATCGAGGGCTGCCTGAGGCAACTGGCCGACCATTTTCCCGGTTTCCGCTTCGAGACGGTGGTGGGCGAGGCCGGTTGGGGGGCCGCCATCAGCCGCGACGACATCAAGGTCCGCCCCGGCCGGCGCACCAACTACTTCAGCCGCCTGGAGATGGCCGTTCGCCCGCCCTCTTCCTATAACGTGCTCGATCTGACCGCCAAGGCCACCATCCGCAACAAGGAACTCTTCAACCGCTCCCACTACCAGCGGCTCACCGAAGTCGATCCGACCTCGTTCACCGAACTGATCGACCTTTGGGTGCTGGAATACGCCGAACTCTACGCCGCGAAGCAGTGACGGGGAGAAGCCGACCGTGAAAGGCACTGAGCCCGAAGTGCTCGACGAAATGGTCCGCCGCCTGGTGGCCGAGTTCCAGCCGGAACAGATCATCCTGTTCGGGTCCCGGGCGTGGGGCGAACCCGACGAAGACAGCGACGTCGACCTGCTGGTCATCGTTTCCCACAGCGACCAGACGCCGATCGAACGGGCGCAACAGGCCTATCGTTGCTTGGGAGACGCCCGCGTACCGACGGATATCCTTGTGAAGACACGTGCCGAAGCCGAGCGGTTCCGTCACGTACGGGCGTCTCTGGAGCACAAGATCTTCGAGGAAGGGAAGGTTCTCTATGGATAAGATGGATGAGGCCAAAAGAGAACTGATTCAGATGTGGCTCATCAAAGCCCAGCACGACCTGGCGTCTGCACGAAAACTCGCCGCCGATCCGGACCCGATTTTGGACACCGCGATATATCACTGCCAGCAGGCCGGAGAGAAGGCCGTCAAAGCCTTTCTTGCCTTCCACGATCATCCTTTGGAAAAAACCCACAACGTTCGAACGCTCGTCACGCTGGCCGAATCGTACGATGTGCGGTTTGCTTCGTGGCGGGAAGCCGGCGAGCAACTGACTCCTTACGCCACCGCGTTCCGCTATCCCGCTGGCGCACCCGAACCGGACGAGGAAACCTTTGCTGCTGCCGAGCAGGCTGCCGCCGCCTTGCTGGCTTTCGCGTGTTCCCTATTGCCGAAGGAAGCCCGGCCGGATTGACGGAATCTCGCCGCCGGTGTCAATCGTCCCCCGGCGCCAAAGCCAGTTGCTTCAACGCCTCCAGCGTTGCCACGACGTCGTCGGGGGAAATCTCCCGCCACTCGGACAGCTTGTGGTTCAAGATGGCCAGCTTGAACAGCTCGAACGCCTCGCTGAGGTCCGGCGGCAGTTCGGCCAGGTTCTCGAACGGACGAAACGGCCCGGCGGACGGCTCGTCGAACGGTAGATCCGAGGTCTCGGACGCAGCCGCCGCTTCCGTTCCGAAAGATGAGGACTCCGCTGACGCGGAATCGACGGCTTCCGCGTCCTGAACCGTGGCTACCGACTCGGAGAGCGGTTCGTCGGCCGCGTCGACGTCCTCGTCGAACTCGACCGCGAAAATGTCCTCCTCGCGGGGCTGCTCTTCCGGCGGGGCGTTGCTGGCCTCCCAACGCCGTTGTCGCATCCCGGCGACCGTCCAGCCGTTTTGCACCCCCCCTTCCAACCACATTTCCGCATCGGGCCAATCGAACGCCGCCTGGAAGTGGCTCCAGTACAGCCCTTCGTATTGGTCGTACGTCGTGCCGAACCGCCCGAAGACGCGTCGCAGCCGGCCGACGTGCTGGGGGCTGACGTTACCCACCCGGCGGCTCCAGGCCTCGTCGGTGTGGCTTTCCGGCGGCGCCCCCGCTTCGATCAGCGACTCGCGCCACTGGCAGATGATGCGGCCCTTCTCCCAATTGGTCGTGCTCACCAGCCGGTTCCAGCGGCCGAGGTATTCTGCCGAGGCCACTTCGACGGCGGTGTCCTCGGAGGCGTCCTGCGAAAGTGCGGCGTCGATTTCCAGGTGTTCATCCATCCGAGAAGATCCTTCTGTTGATTGTCCGTTCCGTTTACGATTCCATGGTGCGATTCTACCACGGTCGGCCGAAGACCATCCAGGGACCGGACGTCGGAAGCGCGTCCGGCGGCTCGGCCGCCCGAGAATTGCCGGGTTCGGCGGGCGCGAAAGACGAGAAAGCCCTCCCGCGTCATGCGGGCGTCGGCGGGGAAAACTTGTCGATAACCCGCCCGCGTGGTCTATTCTTGTTTACTCGAACTGTAAGCGGTGAGTGGAAAATGGGGACTGGCTCCGAGCCGCCAATGATATGAAAGTCGCGGAAAAGCGCTGCCGGCTCGGTGCCTGTCCCCTTTTTCCACGGGGTCCGAGAATCACCGCCAAGAACCGACAACTGAAAACCGACAACTGAAAACCGACAACCGAACCAATCCCCGCAATGATCGTCAAGTTCATCTACGACCTGTTGATTATCCTGGCCGCAGGACTCGCCGCCGGGATGATCTGCAAACGGCTCGGGACCTCCATGCTCATCGGGTTCCTGCTCGCCGGTGCGGCCATCGGACATGGGGGGCTTGGTCTGGTGGCGGAAGATGGGCAAGAGATCGAATACCTGGCGCGAGTCGGGGCCCTGTTGTTGCTGTTCGCGATCGGGATCGAGTTCTCGCTGGAAGAGCTGGTCCGCTTGAGTCGCCCCTTCTTCGTCGGGGGCAGCATGCAGATGGTGCTGATTGCCGCACCGGTCGCCGCGGCGTGCGTCTGCTTCGGAGTCCCCTGGCCGACGGCGCTGTTGATCGCCTCGGCCACCGCGCTGAGTTCGACCGTCCTGGTCTTCCGCGCGCTGACCGAATGGGGAGAAACGGCTTCACCGGCGGGCCGGCGAGCGATTGCCATCTTGCTGTTTCAAGACGTCGCCCTGGTACCGCTGATGCTCATGGTCCCCCTGTTGACCGAAGTCGGCCAGGCCCCCCAGGCGTGGAAGTACCTGCTGTTGGCGATGAATTCCATTTTATTCGTGGCAGTGGTCGTCGTGCTGCGCAAGGTCTTCGCGCGTTGGGTGGTGCCGATGGTAAGCGATATGCGGAGCGTGGAACTCGTGATCCTCTTCACCCTGACCGTCTTGATGGGCTTCTGCGTGGGCGCGGCGGCCGTCGGGCTGCCTCCTGCCCTGGGCGCGTTCGCCGCCGGCCTGGCCTTGAACGGGAACCGGTTGACCGGGCAAATCGATGCCATGATCTTGCCGTACCGGGAATCCTTCGGCGCCGTCTTCTTCGTGAGCTTGGGTACCCTGCTGAACCCGAGCGTTCTGTGGGAAGCACCGGGGCTGTTGATCCTCGCGCTGCTGGGCGTATTGGCGATCAAGGCCGGCGCGGCGACCATGGCCTTGCGGGCCACCGGATTGCCCTGGCGCCCGGCGGCCGGCATGGGACTCGGCCTGGCGCAGTTGGGCGAGTTCTCCTTCGTGTTGCTCTCGGAAGGAGTGCGTGCGAATCTCATCACCGCGGCCAGCTATAGCCGGATGCTCTTCCTGGCCATCGGCACGCTGATCTTCACCCCGCCGTTGTTGAAGTTGGGGCTCCGCTGGACGCGCCAGCCGCTACCGGCCGACGAAGAAGCCGAGACGCGACCCGGGCGATTGGAGCCGGTGCCCAAAGAGGCCGTGGTCATCGGGTTGGGGCCGATCGGGCGGCAGGCGGCCTCGCGGCTCGAAATCCTGGGCGTGGACGTCTGTCTGATCGACCTCAGCCCCGTGAATCTCTACGACTATGCCCAGCAGGGCTTTCGCACGGTCTCCGGCGACGCCCGCGAGTCGGACGTGCTCGACCGTGCCGACGCGACCCACTGCCGGCTGGCCGTGATCGCCGTGCCCGACGACAAAGTCGCCGGCCAGATCGTCAAAGCGTTTCGCAGCCTGAACGACGAGTGTACCATCGTCGTGCGTTGTCGTTATCGGCTCAGCGTATCCATGCTGGAGAAGGCCGGCGCGTCAGCGGTCGTCAGCGAAGAGGCCGAGGCATCGGTCGCCCTGCTGCGGTTGTTGAGAAACCAGTTCGGCATTGATTGATGCTGCGTACCACCAGGCCCTTGGTCGCCCTAGACGAAACTCCGTACGGTAAGACGCTTGTCGAAGACGTTGTTTCCACCGTCGATCAGCGTGTTCGTACCGAGGCCGCCGTCCAAGAGGACATAGTCGTGGAAGATCGAATCGATCAGGGTGAGTAGATCATCTTCGCCCAGCATGCGGATTCGTGTCGGGCCCTGGACTTCGGTCTTGCGCACGAAGACTTCGTCCTGACCGTCGCCCGTCCGGATGTCGAGCGTCCCGCCCAACTGGGCTCGCTCGTAGTCCTCTCCGCCAAGGAGTACCTTGACGGACGAGCCGCCGTCTCGTGTGCGCACGATCACGTCGCCGCCGACGAGAATGTCTTCAAGGATCAGTTCATCATAGCCGAGTCCGTTGCTGGAGATGATCTTGTCCCCGATGAAGCATTCCAGGATGTCGGTGAAGGTATCGCCGTTGCCGCTGGCAAGCGAGAGGGATCCGGTGATGTTCATCTCGATCATACGCACCTCGTCGCGGCCGTCGCTGTTCTTGATGGTCACGCTGCCGTCCACGCGACCGGCCAGAAACCGCGAGTCGCTGCCACCGATGCCGTTCGACACGATCAGGTTCCCGGCAATCGTCGAACAGGTCATGCCGAACGTGTCGAAGCCCTTGCCGTTGCTGAGGGTCACGTTGCCTTCGATGCGGCTGTCGTCTTCGATGCTCACGTCGTTGTCGCCGTTGCTGCCGTAGACGGCAAGATCCCCTTGGACGATCGTCTTGGCGATCGTCACCGTGTCGTGATCGCTGCCGGCGAGAACGCGGATGTTGTCGTGGAAGATCGAGTCGGACAGGGTGACCAGGTCGTCGCCGGCGCCCGTGCTGATCGTGGTGAACCCGGCAACTTCCACCTTTCGCAAAAGGATTTCGTCTGCGCCGTCGCCGCAGTTGATGGCGAGCGTCGATGCGAGTTGAGCACGCTCGGTCACTTCGCCGCCAAGCAGGATCTTGACGAAGGAACCTCCGCCGTCGGTCCTGACGGAGACGGGTCCCTCGACCTGGGCGTCTTCCAGGATGAAGGTGTCGAAGCCCGCCCCGTTGGTGACACTGATGCTGCCGCCAAAAGCGCATTCGAGCAAGTCGACATACGAGCCGTCGCTGCGGTTGTTCAGCGTGACGGACCCGAGCACGTTCAGTTCGAGCAGGAAGCAACGATCTTCGCCATGGCCATTGGAGATCGCGATATCGCCTTCGGCGCGGCTGGCCAGCGAGTGGGTGTAGCTTCCGCCGCCGCCGTTGACCAGTTGAACGTCGCCGACGACCGTGGAGGCGATGAGGCCGAATTCATCGAAACCTTCGCTGTTCTCGACCAGCACGTTGCCTTCGATTCGGCTCTGCGTTTCGATCGTCAGCTTGTTGTCGCCGCGGCCGTTCTCGACCTGCAGGTCGCCGTTGATGCGGCTGTCGACGATCTTGACCGTATCGTTGCCGCCACGAAGCTTGACGAACACGCCCCCGGTCACGTCCGTTCGCTCGAGCGGTCCCGGGCCGCCGTTGATCGTCGTCGCGTCCGTGCCGGAGGCGATGCGAAACTCGCCCGCGGCCAAACCGGTCTGACTGATGACGATGTCGTTGTCCAGGTTGTCGCCCATCACCACCAACCGGCCGTCGACCACGTCGGCTGTCACGTTGCCGGCCAGCAGTTCGCGCGGCTCGAGCCTTTCCAGGTGCAACCGTCGTCGCCTGCGACGGGTAACCATGCCATCTCCCCCTGTTCATAAGACCAAGAAACAGAACTGTCCCGCATTGCCGCGACACGCCTTTGTCTGTTGAACTCTATGAGACGCCGCCGCGCGAGGGCAACCGGAAACTTGGTGGCAGTGTGGTGACCCATGGCGGAAGCTTGGCGGCAACGACCACGCTCCCCATCACCTTCTTCTGGCGGTGACTCTGGGACCCCGTGGAAAAAGGGGACAGGCACCGAGCCGGCATCGCATTTGCGCGACTCTCACGCCATTTGCGGCTCGGAGCCAGTCCCCATTTTCCACTTGCCGCTTACAGTTTGAGGTGTAAGAAATGGGTCCTGGACCGGTCCCGGACCCTTTTCCGCTCCCTTAATCAGAGGGCCCTCGATGCGATCGCCAGGCAAGAGGAGCCCAGCGGGAAAGGGACCAGGCGGCCGACGGCCTGCTCGATCTTGCAGAGGCGGAACATGGCCGCGTTGAGGAGCCTCGGCGGGATACGGACCGCGTAGGAATCTCCTTCGGATTGCTCCCGGACCCGGCCCGGCGCCAGCACTCGCCGTACATACATCGGCCCGACGGGCCAACAGAAGAAGTACTCGAGCTTCCACACGGTGAAGCCCGTCGCTCGCAATAGCTTCGACAAGCCCGACCGGGTGTAGCGGCGAAAGTGCTGGTTGGCCACGTCGTGGCGGCTCCAGAGCAGCGGCAGCGCCGGCACGGTCAACAACACCAGTCCGCCGGGCTGCAAGAGCGAGCGCGTCCGCCGCAGGGCCGCTGCGTCGTCCTCGATGTGCTCCAATACGTCGAGCATCAAGACGAGGTCGTATCGCCGCCGGGTCTGGTAGCCGGCGTCGAAAGGGACGTTTTCGATCCGCTGCCGCCAAGGGCCGGCGTCGGAAAGCAGCCGGCCGTCCGGTTCGACTCCCCAGACCGAGCCCAGTCGGGCCAACTCGTCGAACAACAGGCCGTCTCCGCAACCGACGTCGAGGATCTCCGGCGACTCCCAACGGCCGGCCAGCCGCCGACACCAGCGCATCACGTAGTCGTGCCGCGCCCGCCACCACCAATGTCGCTCCCAGAGCGAACGATACTGTCGGGCGTAGGTCTCATGCATTCTTGAAAACTCGAAACGACAAAACGCCCCGGCACTGCGCTGCCGGGGGGAAGGGGTTCTGAAACCATCCCAATTGTGAGAACAACACGCCGATTATACGCCCGATTCCACTTCCAACGCTACTGCGGATGCCGGCAAACGGCGATCCAGCCGTTCGCCCGAATGCGGCCGAACCACCACGGATAACGCAACGGGCGCTGCCGGCCGACGTCCAGGGGGATGAGTTCCTCGATCCGGAAGGCGGCGCGCTGCAGCACACGGACCAACTCCCCGCGGGTGAACGTGTGCAGAAACATCCGGGGAATCCCCCGATAGTCGAAGAACTTGTCGCCCCGCTCGATGTCGCGCCGCAAGAGCACCGCCGGAAAGTGACGCAGCAACCATCGACGCCCGGCCGGATCGAACAGGTTGAACCAGAAGTTGTGGACGTGGATGACCAACAGCCCGCCCGGCTTGAGGATCCGCCAGGCATGGGCGAGCACGCGGCCGCGATGCTCGCTCCCACGAATCATCCCCAACGTGCTGAACAGGCACAACGCATAGTCGCACGTCCGGTCACGGACGCAATCCAGCTCGACAAGGTTGGCCAATACCCCACGGATAGGGAGATTCTCGAGTTTCGCCTTCTCGGTCACGACCTGCAGCATGGCGTGCGAGAGATCGACGGCCAGACCAGGGAATCCCCGCCGAGCCAACCCCACCAGAGCGCGGCCCGTTCCGGCTCCCATGTCGATGACCAGCCCGGGCTCGATGAAGTGCCGTGCCACCACCTGCGCGTCGAACTCGAACAGCCGGTTTGCGGCGAAGTATTCGTCGTACTGGTCCGCGATGTGGTTTGCCTGGGCATAGTGCCACACGCCACGGGGAACGCCGCGGGGAAGCTGCCACTCGGGTCGGTGGGACGTCGGCAAAACGGTCGCTCGCAGGTGGTTGTCGGCCAGTGCGGGTGCCAGTATAATGGCCGATTCTCTCGATGCCCACAGGGCCGGCCGTAGGCCCTATCCAAGAATATGCCCCGCTTGAAGCTGAGGGAGCTTTCTTACCCAAAAGGAGGAGAATTGTGGCGATTCGTGTTGGTATCAATGGTTTTGGCCGGATCGGCCGGTTGGTGTTTCGTGGTCTGGCGGCGAGGCCTGAAGTCTTCGAGGTGGTTGGAATCAACGATTTGACCGACAACAAGACGCTGGCCACCCTTCTGAAGTACGACAGTATCCACCGCCGTTTCCCGGGCACGGTGAGCTACGACGACGAGTCGCTGATCGTCAGCGGCAAGAAGATCGCGGCGATGGCCGAACGCGACCCGGCCAAGCTGCCCTGGGCGAAGCTCGGGGCCGATATCGTGGTGGAGAGCACCGGAGTATTCCGCGGCCGGAAGACGCCCGAGAAGGCCGGCTTCGACAGCCACCTGGACGCCGGTGCCAAGAAGGTCGTGATCAGCGCCCCGGCCAAGGGGCCGGACCTGACCTGCGTATTGGGTGTCAACGACGATCAGATCTTGCCCGAGCACAAGTGCATCTCCAACGCCAGTTGCACGACGAACTGTCTGGCCCCGATCGTCAAGGTGATCCACGAGAAGTTCGGAATCGTCAAGGGTCTGATGACGACGATCCACTCGTACACCAACGACCAGGTCGTCCACGACTTTCCCCACAAGGACCTTTACCGCGCCAGGGCGGCAGCCTTGAATATCATCCCGACGACCACGGGCGCCGCCGAGGCCGTCGGGCTGGTGATCCCCGAGATGAAGGGCAAGCTGACCGGCTTCGCCCTGCGCGTGCCCACGCCGAACGGCAGTGCCGTCGACCTGACCGTCGAGACGTCCAAGCCGGTCACCGTCGACGCGGTCAACGCCGCGATCAAGGAAGCGGCCGAGGGGCCGATGAAGGGCATCCTGGCCTACGTGGAAGACCCGATCGTGGTGACCGACATCATCGGCGATCCCCACAGTTCGATCTTCGTGCCCGACTGGACCAAGGTCGTCGGCGACACGATGCTGAAGGTCCTCTCGTGGTACGACAACGAGTGGGGCTACAGTTGCCGCACGGTCGATTTGATCGAGAAGATCGCCAAGATGTAAAGGGAGGGGCAGCACGGGGGGGCAAATCAGGCCCGCTCCGTGGCACGCTCGGCCCAATCGTCGGATTGACTATCGAACGCCCGCACCCACTTGGTGCGGGCGTTTTTTCATGGGATCGCGTTTGCTTGTCCGACCCACTGTCGGCCCCAATACGCGGGCATCCAGCAGTCATGACCCTCCTGAGTCGCATAAGTGTTATCACCGGATGGCGATTCTCTGCCGCTTCTGTCGTTGGCCCGTACTCCAAGCTATTTTTTCAGAGGCACCGGAATTCATCGTGGGTGTGCGGGGAGGCGATTTCCCGAAGCGTAGAATCGGGAGCGTCCTTGCTTCATCAGAAAGCGCGGTCCATGCAGCAGACGCCCAAGACGGTTCTCGTCGTTGACGACGACAAGACGATCCACACGCTGTTGGCGGGGATCCTGCGAAAGGATTATCGGATCGTGGCTGCCGTCTCGGGTGAAGAGGCGCTGGAGAAAGCGGCGCAGGCTGCCCCCGACGTGGTGCTGTTGGACATCATGATGCCCGGCATCGACGGCTACGAGACGTGTCGCCGGATGAAGTCCAACGGATTCTGCGAGCACGCACAAGTCATCATGGTGTCGGCCAGGTCGTCTCGGGAAGAGCAGATGCGGGCCTTCGAGGCCGGTGCCGACGACTACGTGGTCAAGCCGTTCGATCCCTACGAGTTGCGGTCGAGGATTCACCTGCACTTCGAATTGCAGAAAGCCCTGAGCAACGTGGCCGCCGTCCGGGCCGAGATCGAGTCGCACAGCTTGAAGTACCGGCAGTCGGCGGCAGAACGCACCAAGCAGATCATCGCCACGCAGGATCTGGCCATCTTCACCATGGCCAAGGTGGCCGAGTCGCGCGACGAGCAGACGGGCGAACACCTGTTGCGGATGCGGTGCGTCTGCCAACAGATCGCCGAGCAGTTGCAGCGAAGCGGTCCCTACGCCGACCGGATCGATCAGGAGTTTCTGGAGAACCTTTACCGGTCGAGCCCGCTGCACGACGTCGGCAAGGTGGCCATCAAGGATGCGATTCTGCTGAAGCCGGGGCCGCTGACGCCCGACGAATTCGAGCAAATGAAGCGGCACACGACGCTCGGCGCCGACATCCTGGACGAGGCGATCGCCCAAAGCGAGTACGGGGGCTTTCTGGAGATGGCGGCGGTGATCGCCCGATACCATCACGAACGGTTCGACGGCACCGGCTATCCCGAAGGTCTCTCCGGCACGGACATTCCTCTGGCCGCCCGGATCGTGGCGGTGGCCGACGTGTTCGACGCCCTGATTTCGGTCAGGCCGTACAAACCGGCCTATCCCCGGTTGGACGCGGTGATGATGATCGAGATCGAGTCCGGCCGGCATTTCGATCCGTTGATCGTCGACGCGTTCCTGGCGGGCGTGGAAGGCGATCTGGGGCAGTCGCTGGAGTTTCGTTTCGACGAGGCAAGCGAGACGTCCTCAGCGGCGGCAGGAAGGAACGTCGCCGAGCCCGTTGGACTATGACTCGTCTTTCTCGTGCAGCACGAAGACGACCCGTCCTACCGGTCGAGCACGCTTCCGCTCCCGGAGCCGCCCTGACGGCGCTGGTGCTTCAATTGGCCCATCATGAAGCTGATGGCGTGAAAATACTCGCGGATCGAGCGGGGATAATCGGCAGCCTTCTTCGCGCCGACAGCCTGAGTCTGGTAGGCGTTGAAACGGTTCCACTCGACGGCCCACTTCTCCCGAGTCGCCGCCTCGCGCAACTCGTCGACGATCCGTTCGAGCCGGCCGACGAACTCGCCGTTGGCGGCGGCTTTGCAGGCCGTGTAGGGGCCTTTTCCCAAGGCCTGGCCCCGAAAGCGGGAAACTTCCCCCCCGTCGCCGTAACGGACTGCCATGGCGATGATCCCACTCACGATGGCCCCGCCGAGACAGATCAACGCCGCAAGCCAGTACTCCATCGCCGCCGACCCCGCCGAGATCAAAGCGAACAGCCCCAGCAGTGTCCATAGCAGCGGATGGACGGGCCGGGCAGTTCTCGGACCGGCGGAGAAATCACCCGAACTGCCGCTGCCCTTGGTCACTTGCGGGCCGGTAACTCGGGCAACGATGACCGTGATGTTATCGGGACCGCCCCGCAGATTGGCCAGATCGACCAATGCTCGGGCCGCTTCTTCCGGCGGCATCGACATGAGGATCGCCCCGATCTCCTCGTCGGCCACGGGCCCGGACAACCCGTCGCTGCACAACACGAACGTGTCGCCCACCACAATGGGGAAGGGGCCTTCCAGATCGACGGAAACCGTGGGATTGGGGCCCAGCGACCGGGTGATGATGTTCTTCGGGATGTGTTCGCTGGTGATTTCGCCGGAAAGCTGCCCGGCGGCCCGCAACTCCCAGACCAGGCTGTGATCGAAGGTCAACTGCTCGAATCGATCACCGCGGAGTCGATACGCCCGACTGTCGCCCACATGGGCCAACACGGCCCCTTGCGGCAAGATCAACAGTGCCGTGTTCGTCGTGCCCATCCCCTGGAATTCCTCGTCGGCCTGACCGCGATTGTGGATCTTGGCGTTCGCGGCTTCGGTGGCCGAAAGGATCGCTTCCGGGGGAGGAAGGTCCATTCGTTTGGAGTAGGTCAGTGTAACCGTGTCCGTGGCGAGCTTGCTGGCCAATTCGCCGGCCGCATGGGCGCCCATTCCGTCGGCGACCACGAAGAGATGTCCCCGCCGAAGCCAGGTTTCCCGGCTGTCGGCCAACAACACGGCCACGGCGTCCTGGTTGTTCGCCCGGCGCAATCCCACGTCGCTCAGGACGGCGTGTTGAAGGCAGTGGTCCCAGTTGGCCGTTTCTTGGTCCATCTTGCTTCCGGGTGTAATCCTGACGGCCACTCGCATCCAGCCCGAAATACGGGTTGGGCTGGCCTTTAGACGCTCTATTGTAGCTGCGCGCTCGGCGGCGAGCCAGTCCGGCGGGAAGACGATTCCCGCGCCGGGGGAATTCGGGCTAGGAGATCCTACCGGTCGCCACTATACTCCGGCCCCGTTTACGGATAGTAGCCGTCTCGCTCCGCGAGACGTGGCTCCGTCTTGCGGAGCAAGATGGCTACTATGGTGAAACGTACCGTCCGTCCCCTTTTGCATCATGCTCTCGTCTTGCTCCAGCGATAGGTCGACTGCCCCGTGGCGAAAAGCGGCCTGGATTGCGGCCGCGGTGGTGATCTGCGCGTGCGTCGCCGGCTGCGTGCGGCGGCGGATGACCGTCTGCACCAATCCGCCGGGGGCCCTGGTTTACGTGGACGACTATGAAATCGGCACCACGCCCATTTCACACAACTTCACGTACTACGGCAAACGAAAGATTCGCCTGGTGAAGGACGGTTTCGAGACGCTCACCGTCATGCAGCCCGTCCCGACGCCCTGGTATCAGATCCCGCCGCTGGATTTCGTGACGGAAAACCTGATTCCTTTCGAAATCCACGACGACCACACGCTCACCTATCAACTCTCCCCGCAGGTGGTCGTTCCCACCGAGCAACTCCTCCAGAGGGCGGAAGAACTGAGGCGAGGCCACTTGCCAATGGTGGCCACCCCCTCGTCGGCGTTCCCGGGGACGGCGACTGGCTCCGAGCCGGCGCTGCCCGTTCTCGAACCGACCCCCGCTCCGTCGTTACCGCCGATTTCGCCGGGCATCGGCGGGCAGCCGGTTTATCCTCTGCCTCCCCGCGGAATGGGGGGGCGGTAAACGGCACCCACGACTCATGGGGGGTCGCCTCGCGCGGGTTCTAGTGGTCTGTCCACGATAACGTTACTAGCCCGGATTATTCATGACCCCGGGAATTGCGTGACACACTGTCGTAGCCACGTTCGCCAGAACGTGGTCGTAACCCTTGGGCACGTCCCACGTTCTGGCGAACGTAGCTACAAGCCTATGAATAATCCGGGCTAGCCTTCGCCCCGTCGAATCGAACGAGCGCGGTTGCCGATTTCGGGGTGTCGCTACTACAATGTGTGGTTTAGAGTCCAGAGCAGACCACTCACATTCCAGGAGGATTTCCCGTGGCACGAGGCAAATACTTGTTCACCAGCGAAGCGGTCAGTCAGGGACATCCGGACAAGCTGGCCGACCAGATCTCCGACGGCATCCTCGACGCCCTGCTCGCCGAAGACCCGTACAGCCGGGTTGCCTGCGAGACGATGGTGACGACGGGCATTGCGATCGTGGCCGGCGAGATCACGAGCAAGGCCGTGGTCAACTACACCGACGTCGTGCGGACCGTGATCCGCGAGGTAGGCTACACCGACGACGCGATGGGCATCTGTGCCGACAGTTGCGCCGTGATGCTCTCGATCGACCGGCAGAGTCCCGACATCGCCGTGGGTGTCAATGAGGATGCGGCCGAAGGCAAAGAGATCGGGGCCGGCGACCAGGGGCTGATGTTCGGCTACGCCTGCAACGACACGCCCGAACTGATGCCCCTGCCGATCGCCCTGGCCCATCGCATCACCAACCGGTTGACCGAAATCCGCCACAAGGGCGAGGTCGGCTGGTTGCGGCCCGACAGCAAGAGCCAGGTGACCGTCGAGTTCGACGGCTCGAAACCGGTTCGGATCGCTACGGTGGTGGTTTCCACGCAGCACGGGCCCGACGTCAGCCAAGAGGAAATCCGCCAGTACGTCATCGATCACGTGGTCACGCCGGTGCTCCCCGAAGACCTGGTCGACAGCCGGATCACGTACCACATCAACCCGACGGGCCGGTTCGAGGTCGGCGGGCCGCACGGCGACTGTGGTCTGACGGGCCGGAAGATCATCGTCGACACGTACGGCGGCTGGGCGCGGCACGGCGGCGGGGCCTTCAGCGGCAAGGACCCGACCAAGGTCGATCGCAGCGCCGCCTACATGGCCCGGCATGTGGCCAAGAACATCGTGGCCGCCGGACTGGCCGACCGCTGCGAAGTCCAGTTGGCCTATGCGATCGGCGTTTCCGAGCCGGTCAGCGTGCAGGTCGATACCGAAGGGACCGGCAAGATCGACGACGGATGGCTGTGCGAGGTGGTGCGCGAGTTGTTCCCCTTGAGCCCCGCCGGGATCATCAAGTATCTCGACCTCCGCCGGCCCATCTACCAGTTGACCGCCTCGGGCGGACACTTCGGCCGCAGCGAACCGGAATTCACCTGGGAAAAGACCGATCGGACCGAGGATTTGAAGAAGGCGGCCGGAGGGTAGGACTCGTATAGGAATTGCTTCCCGAATTCGGCGCGTACAGTAGCCATCTCGCTCCGCGAGATGTAGCCCGAGAAGCTCTCGATCTTCATTGGCCACATCTCGCGGAGCGAGATGGCTACTATACGAGTCCTTGGCGTAACCCACCACTGCACGCATAGACGGAGCGAATCGTGAGGGCCGAATCACGCATGGACGTCGCCGCTTCGGTTGCGCCGGGGCCTTGGGACCGGGCGGGCGCAGAAATCGCGCGGTGGTCGGCCCCCACGCTGGTCGTCATGCTCTGCGGCACCGCGGCGGTCGCCGTTTGGCGCCGTCTGGCCGAACAATTGAGCCACCCGTTGACTCCCGCCTCGTTGCTGTTGGTCGGTGCGCTGACCGCCGGGACGGCCTGGGGGAGTCGCCTCGCGTGGAGCCGTCTGCACCGGGGAAGTCGGCCGACGGCGCTCGACCGGCTGGTGACCGTTGCGCCGACCGCGGCCGTTTTGGCGATGGGCGCCGCGCTGAGCTTGCGCCATACCGATCCTGGGGGGCTGATCGCGTTTTGGGTCGTGCTGTCCGTCGGAGAACTGGCGATCTGGGGGCCGATGGCGTGGCGGAGATTGCGAGGGAAACGGGCCATCCGACCCCAACGGGTTGATCCGCCCCACGTGCCGTCACCCCATACGTCGCCGACGGAGTCGCCTCCCACAGCGCCGGTCTCGACGGGGCCGCTGTCCACGGCGTCGGTGCCGAGCGAGTCGCTTTCCACGGCGGCTTCCGCGCCGTTGGAATCGCCTCCCACCGTTTCTTCGGTGGCGGAGTCGCTTCTCACCGAGGATCTGCCCGCCGGGTTGTCTCCCGCGTGGCCGGCGGACGACGTGCTGCAACAACTCGTGCGCAGCCGGGCCGCCGACGGCAGCGAACGGCTCGCCGGCTGGCTGCGGATCCCCTTTGCCGCCGGCCAGCGCACCGGCAGCGAGCACGTGGCCTTCTGCCCACCGTTCGACAGAACGCCCCACGTGGCGGTCGAGCAGCTCGACGGTCCGGCGGTGCGCGTGAAGACGGCCCAGCTATTGCCCCACGGCGTACGGCTCGATCTGAAGCTGGCCGCCGTAACCGAAGAGCCTGTCGCCGTGATTTTGCGGTTTTCGGCCCAGTCGCATGCGGAGGGTTGGGGGACGAGGGGTGAGGGGTGAGCCAAGTAGGCCGGAACAAGCGCAGCGCAGTTCCGGCACGTGGCTTCACACGGCCTTTCCTCACCAAATGCCGGAACTGCGCTGCGCTTGTTCCGGCCTACACATCCCTCACCCCGCGCCCCGGCCTAGGCCTCGATCGTATACGGTGCCCGTTGCTTTCGGCTCCGCAACGCGCTGGCCTGCTCGTCGCCGACGAAGTCCTCCTTGACCGGATCCCACCGCAGCTTCCGCTTCAGCAGGATGGCGAGGTTGCAGAGGTGGCAGGAGGTCATCGTGCGATGGTGGGTAAAGGGGTCGGAGATGGTGAACTTGCGCTGCTGGAGGCATTCGAAGAAGTGGCGCATGTGGTCGCCCGGCTGCATGCCCAGGTAGAGCTTCACCACTTCCTCGTCGAGCCACTTCTTGTCCGCGTCGGTGAGATCTTCGATCGGCTTGCCGGTCAGCTTGCCGCGGTTGACGAAGATTTTTCCGTCCTCGCCCTCGAACCAGATGCCGTTGTCGGGTCCGTCCTGGACGATCATCCGGTTGCCGTTCTCGTAGGTCGCCGTGATCGTGAACCGGTTGGCCGTGTTGTAGCCGTTTTGGAGCTTCTGCTCGCCGCTGAAGAACTTCACCGGATCGAAATCGGCCGGGTAAACGTCGGGGAAGTCGGCCGTGCCCTCGACTTCGATCGGACCGGAATCGGTATAGCCCAATCCCCATTGGGCGATGTCGATGTGGTGGGCGCCCCAGTCGGTCATCTTGCCGCCGGAGTACTCGAACCACCAGCGGAAACTGCCGTGACAGCGCTCCCGGCTATAGGGGACCGCCGGCGTCTGGCCGAGCCAGAAGTCCCAGTCGAGTTCGGCCGGGGGATCGATGATCGGGAAGGGTCCGCCGCCGGGCCCGCCGCCGATCGAACAGGTGGCCGTCAGCCGTTTGCCCAGCCGGCCGCTTTGGGCCAGCACCACGGCCTTGAGGAACATGCTGCCGTTCTCGCTGCGTTGCTGGGTGCCCACGTGCATGATCTTGCCGCTCTCCTTGACGACCTTGCAGATCAGCTTGCCTTCGTCGATGGTCAGCGTCAGCGGTTTCTGGCAATGGACGTCCTTGCCGGCCTTCAGGGCGTCGATGACGATCTTCGAGTGCCAGTGGTCGGGCGTGCCGATGGTGACGACGTCGATGTCCTTGCGATCGAGCACCTTGCGGTAATCGGTGTAGACTTCGCACTTGCCGCCGAAGCGTGCGTCGGCGGCGAAGCGTTCGGCGTGGCTACGATCGACGTCGGCGCAGGCCGCCATGTCGGCGAACCGCGACGCGCTGCGGCCGTCGCCGCTGCCCATCCCGCCCACGCCGATCGACGCCATCGTGGGTCGATCGTTCGCGTCTTGAGCCTTGGCATAGGAACCGGTCCAGATGTACGGCGCCGCGGCACCGGCAGCGGCAACGCCGGCCGACTTCTTCAGGAAATCGCGGCGGTTGGACGTGGCGTGACTCATGTAGAAGCTCCTCGTGAAAGAACGTTGGAAGGTGGGTTGGTTTGGCAGGACCG
>DATLAN010000298.1:0-10685 GCA_035527455.1 Thermoguttaceae bacterium | reverse complement strand
CGGTTTGTTCGGCGGCTTCCTCGCCGGCTTGTTCGGCGGCTTCCTCGCCGGTTTGTTCGGCGGCTTCCTCGCCGGCTTGTTCGGCGGCTTCCTCGCCGGCTTGTTCGGCGGCTTCCTCGCCGGTTTGTTCGGCGGCTTCCTCGCCGGCTTGTTCGGCGGCTTCCTCGCCGGTTTGTTCGGCGGCTTCCTCGCCGGTTTGTTCGGCGGCTTCCTCGCCGGCTTGTTCGGCCGCTTCCTCGCCGGTTTGTTCGGCGGCTTCCTCGCCGGCTTGTTCGGCGGCTTGTTGGGCTTCGGCCGCCTCCCGTTGGTCCTGCTCTCGCTGCTGCCGGCGCTGTGCGATGGCTGCCTGCTCGGCTGCTTCGGCCTTTTCTTCGGCCTTTTGGACGATCGCCTCAACATCTGCGGGCCCGAGATCGCCCATTTCCATCAGGGCCTCCGGCTCGATGACCGAGAGGTCGTCGTAGGACAAAAACCCTTCCCCCACAAGCTTCTCGGCAAGTTCGTCCTCGACCCCCTCGAGCGAAGCGAAACCCACGACGGCCTGTTCGATTTGGTCGTCGAGTTCATCGCGGGTCATGATTTCAATGTCCCAGCCACAGAGTTTGCTGGCCAGCCGGACGTTCTGTCCACGGCGCCCGATGGCCAGCGAGAGTTGATCCTCGCGGACCAGCACGATCGCCCGGCCCAGCATCTGGCAGAGAATCACCTCCTCGACCTCGGCCGGCTGGAGAGCATTGGGGATCAGCAACTGCATGTCGCCGCTGTAACGGACGATGTCGATCCGTTCGCCCGCCAGCTCGTCGACGATGTTCTTGATGCGGTTTCCCCGCACGCCCACGCAAGCTCCCACGCAATCGACCCGCTGATCGGTACTGCTGACGGCGACCTTGGTGCGGTAACCGGGTTCGCGGGCGATGGCCCTGATTTCGATCACGCCCTCGGCGATTTCGGGGATCTCCTGCTCGAAGAGGCGCTGGACCAGTTGGGGTTTCGTACGGGTGAGGATGACTTTCACGCGACTGCCGGCCTTGCGCACTTCGTAGACGGTCGCCCGAACGCGTTCGTTGGCGTGGTGGGTTTCGCCGGGGATCTGTTCACCGCGGGGGAGGATGGCCTCGACGTCGGGCAAGGTGACGGTCGCGGCGCCTCCTTCGTAACGCTGGATCTGGCCGGTCATCAACTGCCCCCGAAGCTCTTCATATTTATTGAACAGCGAGTCGCGTTCGGCCTCGCGGATCTTCTGGATCATGACTTGTTTGGCGGTCTGGGCCCCGATGCGTTCGGCCATTTCCTCGGGCGAGAGGGGCTCGCCGTTATGGGTGCCCGAAATGGACCCGTTCGCACGGTCGATCTGGACGACAATCTCCTCGTCCTCGCCGAAGTGTTTCTTGGCGGCGGAGACCAGCGCCGCCTCGATCCCTTCGAAGACGATTTCCTTGTCGATGTTTTTGTCGCGGTGGATCGTATCCACGATCCTCAGCAATTCGCTAGGGTCCATCGAACTTCACTTTCCCCCAACCGGGGACATTTGCCGTCCGTACGATTCTGGCTGTCATCCAAAAAGCCGAGCCCGCTGCGCAACCTCAACGGCAGCAGCCGGTTACGGCTACTCGAATACCATCCCACCGCCTCGGCCCGACCGAACGGCCGAAGTGCTTCAAAAGCTTGTGAAATCACAACTTAGCGGGTTTGGTAATCTGGTAAGCATACCGGCCGGCTTTCGGGGTGTCAAGTCGGCCGCCACACCCCAATCCTGCCCCATTCCCAGCGATTGCCCCTTGAAACGAAGGTATCGATGGCAACGAATCCCCGGCCCGGGGAAAAGGGGGCACAAGGGGGCATTAGGAAAAATAGCCAGGCTTAATTATATGCAATTGCCTTGGCTGTTCAAATCATGCCGGCGTCTGAAGGCAAATCGCACACAGACGCAGGTCACGGCGTTTCGGCCCGGCTTTGAAATACCTCCAGAGGCGACTCGCACATCGCCACATGTGGCGCAATCACCGGAAGCGTCGGACCATCAAGGCGCTCGCTTGGCCCTGCGGCGTCACGCTGAGGTTCACGAAACTGTTGCCCGATCCGGTCGTGCCGTCGGTGACCGCGGCGACCGGACACTCTGGATCGGGAGTCTCGTAATTGAGAATCGGGAAGAGTCGGTCATGCTCGAGAGCCAGCAGGCTGGCAATCAGCTCGACCATTCCGCTGCCGGCTCCCAGATTGCCGAAATAACTCTTTGCTGCCACGACGGGCAACCGTTCGCCGCGGGTGGCGAAAATCTGATCGATCGCCCGCGCCTCCTCGGCATCGCAACTCCGGGTGCTCAAGCCATGGGCGTGGACATGCCCGATTTCATCCGCCGTGGCCCCGGTACGCTGCATCACCGCGCGCATCACGTTGACGAGCGCCTGATCGCGCCGGGCCACGAGATTTCGGCCCACCACCGAGCTGGAGGCCGCACCGACGACCTCGCCGTAGATCGTTGCTGCACGGGCTTCGGCCGAGGCGAGTTCCTCCAACACGACCGTGCCGGCCCCTTCCCCCAAAACCATGCCGCTTCGATCGCGGTCGAACGGCCGGCTGGCCCGGGTGGGGTCCCCGTTGGGGGTGGCCAATTCCTCCTGCTGCACGGCGTGGACCATTTTCATCGGGTGCAATCGCGAGCCGGTGGCGCCGGCGACCATCACGTCGGCGCTTCCCCGGACGATGATTTGATAGGCCTCGCCAACGGCCAAGTTGGCCGCCGCCTCTCGAAGGGTGAGCGAATTGTTCGGGCCGCGCAGGTCGTTGAAGATGGCCAAGTGGCTGGCCGGCATATTGGGCAGGTATTTCAGCAGCCACAGGGGCGACATCTTGGGCATCCCGTCGGTCGCCCAGCGGGAAAACTCGAACCGCCCTTCCTCATCGAGGCATTGCAGGACCCCCTCGGTAAACTCTTCGGGAACGGTGAGCATGTAGTCGGCCCCGAAGCTGATCCCGATCCGAGTCGGGTCGTACTGCCCGGGGGAAATCGCCGAGTCGGCCAAGGCCAACTGGGCCGACGCCACCCCCATCTGGCTTTCCCGACACAGCACCTTCAGCGCTTTGCGAATCGACTTCTTGAGGTCCTTTTCCAGGGGGCCGAAATCCTCGATGTTGCCTTGGAAGCCGCCGGCTTCGGCCGCGAACGAGACGGGCAAGGCATTGGGGGGAACGCTCGTCAGCGGGCCCACGCCGCTACGGCCCGTAGCAAGAGCCCCCCAAAACTCCTCGATCGTGTTGCCCAACGGGCTGACGATCCCCATGCCCGTGATTACAACTCGTCGCGGAGTGGAACCCATGACCTCACCGTACGCTCTTACCGAAATACCCCAAACCGACGCCACCGTGGAAGCACGTTATTGTAGCCCGCGGTTTGTGGCGAGTCGAGAGTGCCCGTTATTCGAGGGGTTTGTTTCCCACCGGCGAATCAATAACTGTCGCATATTGACTGTGGGGCACGTTTCCAACGTGCCTGGCACGATGGAATCGTGCCCCACTTATTTCTGCGCCGATCCTAACCCGATTCGCTGAGCCAGTTACCCGCTCGTTGGGGCATGTTGGCCACTAATTGACGTGAAGGCAAGGCTAAGGTAAACTTTCGCTCGGAGTTTTGTCGTACTGCATCAGTTGCATGAGGAGTCTGTGCGTGGTCAGGCGGTTCGGCTTCACTTTGGTCGAGTTATTAGTCGTGATCGCCATCATCGGCGTCCTGATCGCCATGCTGTTGCCCGCGGTGCAGTCGGTACGCGAGTCGAGTCGCCGGGTAAGCTGCCTCAGTCGGATCAGCCAGTTGGGCAAGGCCGTGCTGGCCTACGAAACGAGCGTCGGTTCGCTGCCGGCTTCGGGGCTGGTCGACCGGTCGCCGACCATCTCCGGCCCGATTTGGGAGATCCGGATGCGGTCGGGCAAGATGTTCAGTTGGATCGTGCTGATCCTGCCGCAACTCGAGCACGAATCGCTCTACAACCATTTCGATCAGAACAAGAGCGTGCTCGATCAGTCGCTCGAAGCCGATCCGCAGGCGACCCCGATCCCCGAACTGCTCTGCCCGAGCGACTGGGCGCAGGGCGAGTACTTCGTCCACGCAGGATTGACCGCCGGCCGGCGATTCGCCAAGGGCAACTACGCGGCGTTCGTCAGCCCGTTCCACACCGACTTGCAGGACCACTATCCCGGCGCGTTGGGCAGACCGAAGAAGAAGTTGACCGAGATCATCGACGGTTTGTCTCACACGCTCTTGCTCTCGGAGGTCCGCGCGCGTGCCCACGAAGAGGACCAGCGGGGCGCGTGGGCCTTGCCGTGGACCGGCGCCAGCGCGTTGGCCTTCGACATGCACCACGACTACCGGGCTCCCAGCAGTACCTTTACGCCGTGGGACATCAGTCTGGGCTGGACGCAAACGCCCAACCACACGAAGAACGCCATGGACATGCTCTATTCGTGTCCCGACATGGCCGATGCCCAGATGGACAAGATGCCCTGCGGGGTTTGGCAGGTGTCGGGCGTGTGGCACTACCTCTCGGCCGCGCCGCGGAGCCGACACCCCGGCGGCGTGAACGTTTTCTTCCTCGACGGCCACGGCGGCTTTCTCCCCAACGACGTGGACGAATACGTCATGGCTTACCTGATCAGCGCGAATGACCAGCAGGTCGTGGACGTCACGGACTACAGGAGATAAGGGGCCCTCGAGCGGCAAATCGGACGTCATGAAGTTGCATCATTTACCCTTGATCGGGCTGGGTTTGGGAGTCTTCCTGGTCGGGCTTTCCATCGTCTGGCCGAGTCTGACCCGCAGCGCGGTCCGCGGCGAGGAGGAAGCCCGCCAGCACGGCGAGAACGCTGCCCAGTTGCACGGCTTGTTGGACCAACGCGACCCGGCGGCCAGTCAGGGCAATGAACACGCGCACTCGCACGCCCCCGCCTCCGATCAGGGCGGCGAGAATGGAGCGTCCGCGTATCAAGCCGCCAAGGAGAAACACGATCAATCCCAGGCGAGGCTGGAAAAGGCCCAGTTCCTCAACTCGGGTATCGCCACCTGGTTCAGATGGTTCGGCGTGTTTCTGACCCTCGCGGGCCTGGCCGGTTATTACTTCTACTCGCGCTTTGCCCTCGGCGGGTGACCGCCGTCGGAGAATGGACAGCGTGGAAAACGACGCCCGGGACCCCAACGCCGGCGTGGAGCAAGTCGCCACCATCTACCGCGATCGTGCGGCGCGTTTCGCCGATCGACGGCGGCGGCTGGTCCGACGAGCCGATCGAGTCTCGCACGGCAGGGCGGCCACGTTTCTCAGCGCCGTCGGGTGCCTGGTGATGAGTTACATCAGCGAAGGTGCAGACGCCCTCTTGCTGACCGCCGTCGGCCTGCTGCTGGCGGAATTCGTCTCTCTGGTTTGGCTTCACCGTCGGGTGCTCGCCGAAGCGGCGCGCTACGAGCAATTGTGCTCAATCAACGAGCAAGGGTCGGCTCGTCTGGAGCGGCGGTGGCGAGAGATCCCGTTGACGGGCGTTGAAGTGCCCGAGGGCGAGGCGACGTTTGCCGAAGACTTGGACCTTTTTGGCCACGCGTCGCTGTTCCAGTTGACCTGCACGGCCGGTACGCCCGCCGGAATCGCGACGCTCGGCGACTGGCTCCTGCATCCGGCCGACCCCGCCGAGATCATTAGGCGGCAACAGGCGGTCGCCGAGTTGGCCGGGCAACTCGATTTGCGGCAGGAGTTGCACCTGGGCGCCCTGGGATTGGCCGACGGCAGACACGAACCCGAGGCCTTCCTCCGCTGGGCCGAGGGGGAACCGTGGCTTGCCCATCGGCGATGGCTGCTATGGGCCGCCCGCGTCCTGCCGGCGTCGTTGTTCGTGTTGTTGGCGTTGGGGATCGCGGGCGTCGTACCGCAATCGCTCTGGTTGGTCGTGGTGGGGGTGAACCTGTGGATCAGCGTCATCCTTTCCCGAGAAGTGCACCCCATCTTCGGCCGGATTTCGTCCCGGCACGGCGACATGCGGCAATACGGCGAGCTGTTTGCGCGGATCTCCGACTGGCCGGCGACCTCGGCGGAACTCTCGCGGATCCGAGGGGAGATTTCTTCTCCGACCCGATCGGCCCACCGCGAACTGAGCCGCTTGGGACGGATCATGGACCTGGCCAACTTTCGGTTCTCTCCGATGGTCTACTCGCTGGTGCAATACCTGGCCCTGTGGGATTTCCACGTGCTGGCTTTGCTGGAGCGTTGGCAGCGCCGTTCGGGAACGCTCGCTCGCCGTTGGTTCGAGGCCCTCGGACAATGGGAGGCGCTGGCCTCGTTGGCCTCGCTGTCGCACGACAACCCGGCTTGGACCTTTCCCGTGGTCGACGAGGGGGCCGAAGCCGTGCTCGAAGCCGGCGAGGTGGGGCATCCGCTCTTGTCGCCGCGAGTCCGCGTGACCAACGATGTGACGGTCGGCCCGCCGGGCACGTTTCTGCTGGTGACCGGCTCGAACATGTCGGGCAAGAGCACGCTGTTGAGGTCGTTGGGGACAAACGTGGTGTTGGCCCAGGCGGGCGCTGCGGTCTGTGCCGCGGCGCTGCGAATGCCGCCGCTTCGGCTGGTTACGAGCATGCGGGTCGACGACTCCCTGGAAGACGGCGTGTCGTTCTTCCTGGCCGAACTGAAGCAACTCAAGCGGGTCGTCGACTCCGCCAGGGAGTATTCCACTCGCGCCGATCACGTCGTACTCTATCTGCTCGACGAGATCCTCCAGGGCACCAACACGGCCGAGCGTCAGATCGCGGTTCGCCGGGTGTTGAGCCATCTTTTATCCCAAGGCGCGATCGGGGCCGTCTCCACCCACGACCTGGAACTGGCCGCCAGCCCCGCGTTGGCCGAGCCCTGCCGGAGCGTGCATTTTCGCGAGACGATCCACAACGAGTCGGGCCGGCGGCGGATGACGTTCGACTACAAGCTCCGCCCCGGAATCGCCACCACGACCAACGCCCTGAAGCTCTTGGATATGGTCGGGCTGGCGGGAGACGGGGAAGGGGTCTGATCTGGACTGTTCCCGGCACGGCGGAGCTGCAAGCAGGGGAGGGTTCCGGGTTCAGGGTTCAGGATTTACGCACTGACGTCTGTGCGAGAGTGCTGAACCCTGAACCCTGAACCCCGAACCCTAGACACGCCCAACCGGGGGGCAACCCTGTCCAGGGGTCTTCCGGTTGGTTTGGGGATCGCCTGGGGGGACTTCCTGCCTAGATTCGCTATCCTGCCCTTCTTCACGCAGACGGCCTACTTTCATAGGGAACTCCCCTTGTCCGGATCGGGCAGTTCATGTATTTCTACGCGACCTTTTCGGACTACTCTGCGCGCTTCTCTCCCAGCGTCTTCCCTCCCGAGATGGAAAGGGCCGCGATGGCCATGCCCCGAATCGTTCCGAGAATCCTCAATCATCTGTGGCTGGCCATGTTGCTGGGGGTGGGCATCTACGGCAGTGCGGCGCTGTTCGGCCAGGGGGTCCCTGCGTGGCCGGTCCAGGAAAAGGTGGTCGAAGTCCGTGTGGAGGGCAATCGGACCATCCCCACGGCGAAGATCCTGCCGAAGATCCGCACCCGCGCCGACCGGCCGTTCGACGCCGACATGGTGGTCGAAGACGTTCGCCGGCTGAATCGCACGCGGATGTTCGTCAACGTGGAGACCTTCTCGCAGCAGGTGCCCGGCGGCCGCGTGGTCGTCTTTCGCGTGATCGAGCGTCCCACCTTGCTGTCGATCCGCTACGTCGGCAATCAGAAAATCAAGACCTCGGTGCTGACCAAGGAAATCAGTGACAAGATCGGTCTGAAGGAGGGGGATTCCCTGGACCCCTTCGCCGTCGAGGAGGCCCGGCGGAAGATCGAGGACTACTACCACAGCAAGGGTTTCAGTTCCGCCCGGGTAACCATCCAGGAAGGCGACGAGACGGGAGACCGCAACGCCATCTTCCTGATCAACGAGGGACAGAAGCAGAAGATCCTTTGGACCGGCTTCGTCGGCAACGCGATCGCCAGCGACGCCCGGCTGCGGACGCAAATCCAATCGAAACCGCCGACGCTTTACCTCTTCAAAGGCGAGGTCGACAAGAAACAGATCGAAGAGGACGAGAAGCGGCTGATCGCCTACTATCGGGGACTGGGCTACTTCAGCGCCCGGGTGGGCCACGAACTCGAGTTCAACGACAGCGGGACCTGGGCCACGCTGACCTTCGTGATCGACGAAGGGCCGCGCTCCAAGGTCCGCGAGGTCTCGTTCATCGGCAACGGGAAGTTCTCCACCGAGCAGTTGGCCGCCGACTTGAAGCTCCGGGCCAACCACGATTTCAACCAGGCGAAGATGAACGGCGACGTGGCCATGATCTCGGAAAAATATGGCTCGGTCGGCTACATCTTCGCCGACGTGAAGGCCGACATCCGCTTCTTCGAGGAACCGGGCGAATTGGCCATCGTCTACAATATCGCCGAAGGAAACCGTTACCGCGTGGGAAAGATCAACGTGGTGATCAAGGGCGAGTATCCGCACACGCAGGTCGCTACCGTGCTGGATCGCCTTTCGATGAAGCCGGGCGAGATCGTCGATATTCGCAAGATTCGCGAGAGCGAACGGCGGCTGCGGCGTTCGGGGCTGTTCGAGATCAACCCTCAGGCCGGCACCGCGCCGAAGATCGTCTTCAGCCCGCCCGATCCCGAGGAGATGGAGACCCAGATGGCCCGGCCTCCGCAACACGGCCCGGACTTCCGCGGCCAGAGTCCCGACGTGATCCCGACCGGCGGCTGGCAATACGCCGCGTCGGCCGATTCGCGGGCGGGAGACGAGCGGATCGATCTGTACCTTCCGTGCGAAAGGGTTCCCGCCAATACGCCTCCGCCGGCTTCACCCGGTCCACAAGTTCCTCGCGTTCTGCCCGCCCCGTCGGCTCCACCCGTCCCGCCGTCGGCTTACTTTCCCCGTCAGAGTTCGGGTCCGAACGGGTCGGCGCCGATGCGTTCGGAGATGACCGTGCGTTTCCAGGACGGTTTCGATTCGGACGGCGGATGGTCGGTGCCCGATTTTCGACCGCGGATGCCCGGGACCTCCGATCAACCCGTCACGATGGCGCCGAACCCGGCGTATGGGAACCCGGCGTATGGGAACCCGGCCGACGGTGGGCTCGACGCGCCGGTGTATCGCGTGGGCGCCGTGCCCACCCCGCTGCCGGACCGCGAGGGGATCTTCAGCGAGAACTCGCCGTTCTTCGGAGGCCCGGCCACCGGCGACATGGAGCCGACCGTCCCGCTGCCGTTCGACGTGATCGCCCACGAAACGCAGACCGGCCGGTTGATGTTCGGCGTGGGAGTCAACTCCGACGCCGGCCTGGTCGGTTCGCTGGTGATCGACGAGCAGAACTTCAACTGGGCCCGGTGGCCCAACTCCTGGGAAGACATCCGCAACGCCACGGCCTTCCGCGGCGCCGGGCAGCGTCTCCGCCTGGAGGCCGTGCCCGGCACGCTGGTCCAACGCTACATGTTCACCTGGCAGGACCCCTATTTCATGCACACGCAGGTGGGCCTCGGCGTCAGCGGCTACTTCTACGACCGCCGCTACCGCGAGTGGGACGAAGAGCAACTCGGCGGCCGCGTCAGTCTGGGCTATCAGTTCACGCCCGATCTGTCCGGCTCGTTCGCCTTCCGCGGCGCGAAGATCAACATCCACGATCCGGTCGTCACCACGCTGCCGGAGTTGAACGAAGTGGTGGGCGACAACGCGTTGTACGGATTCCGCGCCCAGCTTACCCACGATACTCGCGACAGTGCCTTCCTGGCCACCGAGGGCCATCTGTTCCAGGCCTCGTTCGAGCAGGTGATCGGCACGTTCGCTTATCCCCGCGCCGAACTCGATCTGAGCCGCTATTTTCTGATCCACCAGCGGCCCGACGAGTCGGGACGCCACGTGCTGAGCCTTTCCGCCCGGGTGGGAATCACCGGCAGCGACACGCCGATCTACGAGCACTACTACGCCGGCGGCTTCTCGACGATCCGCGGCTTCGACTACCGGGGCGCTTCGCCGCGCGACGCGGCCACCGGCGTGCTGGTCGGCGGCGAGTTCCAGTTGTTGGCCTCGGCCCAGTACATGTTCCCGATCACGGCCGACGACATGTTGCGGGCGGTCGTTTTCTGCGACGCGGGCACGGTGGTCCCGACGATCGACCAGTGGGACCAGGACTACCGCGTGGCGCCGGGTTTCGGCCTGCGGATCATGATTCCCGCCATGGGCCCGGCGCCGATCGCGCTGGATTTCGCGTTCCCGGTCTCCAGCGAGCCCGGCGACCGGCGCGAAGTCTTCAGTTTCTTCGTGGGGTTCAATCACTAGGGATTCTGCAGAAACACGATCGCATTCAGGCGCAGAGCCCTTGTGTTGCCGCCGCCTTTCTCCAGGCCAATGATAGGGGTAGGGACGGCCGATTGGTTTCGGCCGCCCCTCCCTCCGAACCGTACGTGCGGTTTTCCCGCATACGGATCAGGCCCTACTCGAAAAATATGTAACCCAGGAATACGGCACAATCACGTGGGAGTGCGAACCGAACGCCGCCCCGTCCGCCTGACAGCCGGCGCGGCGGCGGGGCGTTTTGTTTGGAGTCACCCATGACCAGCAAGTCCCACACTCGCCCTCCGAGGCCCTCTTGCGATCGAC
>DATLAN010000297.1:0-16024 GCA_035527455.1 Thermoguttaceae bacterium | reverse complement strand
TCATATATCGCCCCTTCGGGGCTAACGGAACTAACCAGACACCGGCAAGTGATGACCTCGTATGTCCTGGCTACTCCTCGGCACCACCCTCCCGAGCATGTTCGTCTGCTGGACGGCTGCCTGGCTCGTGCGACGCCATGGCCCCGCGTGGGGATTGATCGACCGGCCGGGCCGGCGGAAGATCCACCGCTCGGCGATGCCCACCGGCGGCGGGCTGGCCATCTGGCTGGGGATCGTGGGGCCGCTGGCACTGGGACAGCTTGTCTTGTGGATCCTGCTCGGTACGCCGGGGATGCCTTTGCCCGAGATCGTCGCGCGGCACGCCGACGGGCTGATGCAGCAGTCGGGCAAGCTGTGGATGCTGCTGGCCGGCGGCACCGTGCTGTTGATGCTGGGATTGGCCGACGACCGCCGGGGCGTGGATTGGAAAATCCGGCTGGCCGTGCAAACGCTCGTGGCCGTGGTCATGGTCCGGTTAGGCTGGCGGATGAGCCTGTTCGTCGATCTGCCGCTGTTGACCGGCACGCTGAGCGTGGTCTGGATCGTCGGGCTGGTCAATTCGTTCAACATGCTGGACAACATGGACGGGCTCTCGGCCGGCGTGGCCGCGATCGCCGCCGGCATGCTGGCCGCCGTGATGCTCTTGGCCCCCGACCCGACGACCAACGGGCCGCAACTGTTCGTCGCCGGTTTCCTGCTGGTCATGGTCGGCTCGCTGGTCGGTTTCCTCTGGCACAACCGCCCGCCGGCGAGGCTCTTCATGGGCGACGCGGGCAGCTACCTGGTCGGCTATCTGTTGGCGATGGCCACGCTCAGTGCCACGTTCGCCGGCTACAGCAGCCAGCCCCCGCGCCACGCCGTGCTGGCCCCGCTTTGCGTGCTGGCCGTGCCGATCTACGATACGGTGACGGTGGTGCTGATCCGGCTACGGTCCGGGCGCAGTCCCTTCGTCGGCGACAAGAGCCATTTCTCCCACCGCCTGGTGCAACTCGGCATGACCAAGACCCAGGCCGTGCTGACCATCTATCTGGCCACAGCCACCTGCGGTCTGGGGGCGCTGCTCTTGCACCAGGTCGACGCGACGGGGGCGGGGATCATTCTGTTGTTGGTCGGTTGCGTGCTGGTGTTGGTCGCCGTCCTGGAAACCGCCGGGAGACGAAGGCGGTCAAGCCGGCGGCCATTGAACTCCGACGGAGAGACTTAACAGGGTAACTCAGCCCAATGGGACGACGTAAGCGGCAACGCGATTCGAAAGTGAAGCGGCAAACGCCCATGGCGTCTCCCGACCGACTGCGTCCATGGCTCTTGGGGGCGATGACGGCCCTGTTCGTGGCCCGGCCGCTTTTTCCCAGCGAAGCGGCGGCCGACGGGGACGGGCTGACGGTGGTGATGCTCTGGATCGCGCTGGCCGTGCTCTGGCTGTTGGGAGCGGTCGGGCGGCCGGAGTTTCGCGTCCGCTTAGGTTGGACCGACGCCGGCGTGCTGCTGCTGATCGGCCTGCACACGTTGGCCGGCATTTGGGCGGCCGGACACGTCAGCCCGCGGCCGGCGGTGAATATGATTTGGGAATACATCGGCCTGGGGCTGGCCTACTTCATGGCCCGGCAGCTTATCGTCGGCCGCCGCGAGGCCCGGGCGGTGGTCGCCGTGATGATTGCCGTGGCGGTCGGGCTTTCGGTATATGGGCTGTATCAGTACGGGGTAGAAATGCCCCGCACGCAGCGGATGTTCGAGGAGGATCCCGACGCCGTGCTCCGCGAGGCGGGCGACTGGTCGCCGCCCGGCTCGCCCGAGCGAGATCGGTTCAAGGACCGACTGTTCAGCAACCAGCCGATGGCCACGTTCGCGATGACGAACTCGTTGGCCGGGTATTTGGGGCCGTGGGTGGTGGTCTTGGTGGGTTTGGGGGTCGGCTCCGGGCTGAGCCGCAAGCGGCTGGGGAGTTGGGCGAGAGTCGGTTTCGCGGCGGTTCCCGTGGCCGTGTGTTTGGTTTTGACGGGCAGCCGCAGCGCTTGGATCGCCACGCTTTTGGGGCTGGTGCTTGTCTGGTGGTTTTGTCGGCAGCGAAAGGAGCGTCTCGATTGGAAACTGCCGGCCGGAGCGGCTGCGTTGGGGGCGATCGTGATTTGCGTGGCGGCGGCGACGGGCATGCTTTCCGGGGCCACGAAGTCGCTGGGCTATCGGCTCGAGTATTGGCAGTCGACTCTCGGCATGATCGCCGACCATCCCTTCGCCGGATGCGGGCCGGGCAATTTCCAATACGCCTACTCCGCCTACAAGCTGCCCGAGGCCAGCGAAGAAGTGGCCGACCCGCACAACTTCCTGATGGAACTCTGGGCGACCGCCGGAACGGGGACCATGTTGACGTTGGTGGCGGTGTTGGGGTGTTACTTCTGGACGTCGTGGCGACGTGACTCCCTCGCCCTTTGGGAGAGGGCCGGGGTGAGGGGTAGTTCAGTCCGTGCCGGCGAAGGGAAGAAAGAAGAGGACAACGACGCGCCGCAATCCCCTCACCCCAGCCCTCTCCCAGAGGGAGAGGGAGTTTCTGTCTCGCTCCGCTTCGTCCTCGGGGGGGCCGTGTGCGGATGGCTGTTGTCGTGGCCGCTGGGGAGCATCAGTTCGGCTCCGCCCAGCGAAGTCGCGCTTTGGATCGTTTTGCCGTTGGCCGCCGGATGCGTGGCGCTTCTGCGGGGATGGATCGTTCGCGGTGAACTGCCCGGGGCGTTGCCGGCGATCGGCGTGGTCGTGCTGTTGGTTCATCTCTCGGCGGCCGGAGGCATCGGCTTCCCCGGCGTGGCCGGATCGCTCTGGTTGCTCTTGGCCCTGGGACTGACGGGCGATCGTCCGAAGACGCTGCCTCGCGGCACCGCCTGGTCCGGGCTGGTCGTGGCGTTGGCTTTGGCCGCGACCTGTTACTCCAGCGCTTACGGAGCGGTGCTTGACTGCCAGACGGCGTTACGGCTTGCCCGACAGAAGGCGGCCGAAGGAAGAGGGCTTTTTTCCAAAGACGTGGAGCGACTCTACCTGGAGGCTGCGGCGGCCGATCCGCTTTCTGCCGAACCGCTTAGGCGGCTGGCCGCATTGACCTTCAACGCCTGGACGATCGATCGTAGCGAGGCGACGTTCCGCCGGTTCGAGGATTTCAACGCGCAGACCCTGCGACGGGTGCCCAATTCGAGTTCGGCGTGGCTGGCTTCCGGCGATTGGTATCGAAGGGCCTTCTTGACGGCCGGCCGCCAAGAGGACATCGAAAAGGCAGTGGATGCCTACGCCCAGGCCGTCGCACGATACCCCAACAGCGCACTCTGCCACGCCCGGCTGGCCGTCGCACTGCACGAAGCCGGTCGGCACGAAGAGGCCCGGCAGGAAGCCGACGAAGCGTTGCGGCTCGATCGGATGATGCCGCACGAGGACAAGAAGCTCGAGAGAAGGCTTTCCCCGGCAGATCAACGGCTATTGCTTGGGGTGGCACGTCCCTGAGCGCAGCGAAGGGCGTGTACATACCACATACACCACGCCCTTCGCTGCGCTCAGGGACGTGCCACCCATCAGAAGAGCGGTTTGACAACGGCCGCCATGTTGCCCGAGCGGCCGTAGAGTTGGTCGAGAATCCGCTGTTCCAGCGCTGTGTCGCGGCCCTGGGGGATCCAACCCTCGTTGATCTCTGGCCCGCCCACCGGGTTGACCACGCGCGTGAGCGAATCGTCATAGCGGAACGTGGCGGCGCCGGCGGTGGCGTGTTCGGGCCGCACGACGTCTTCGAGTTCCCTGAACACGGCGACGTCGACCAGGTATCCCCCTTCGCCCGGCCTTACGTGGACGACGGCCCAGCGGCGCATCGACTGCAAGGTGCTCTCGATTCTCGCCTGCCGGCCGACCGAATCACCGTGCCACGGCTCGAAGATCGTCGCGGCCACCTTGGGATACGTTCTCAGATGCCCGACGGTCGGCGTGTTGCCGATCAGACGGACGGGCTCTTCCTCTTCGATCACGAAATGGTCGTCGATCACATCGACAACGGTTTCCCAGGCGGCTCGATGATCGACGGTCGGCAACAGCATGGGGTTGTCGTAGCAGACGCTCATGGCCGGGCCCGGCGGACCGGTCCAATTCCACCCTGGCGCACAGCCCGAAAGCACCACCGCCGCCAAGCAAGCCGCTATCGAACCGCGCATGGCGATCTCGCCGCAAGAAGGGATTCGTGAGAATAGGGGCAGTAGTTTCGCAGGAACAACCGAAGCGGGCAAGACCAGAAACGGGGGAGCGGATTGAAAATTGAGAATTGCAAATTGCAAATTGCAAATTGACCCTGGCTTCGGCTCTCCCCAAATTTGCAATTTGCAATTTGCAATTCTCAATTTGCAATTCCATTCTCAATTTGCAATTCCCCCCAAATCGAATCGGGCTTGACCGCTCGCCCGACAGGCGATACAAGTACCCCCCCGCTTGCCAGGTTTTGCGATTGTTCCTTTCAGCCGACGCAGCCATGTGCCGGATCTCGTCCCCGCCGTTTCGGGCCCGAATAGGACTCGCCGCGATGCTACTGCCGCTGGTCGCGCTGGCCGGCTGTCTCGGACCGCTGGCCCAGTGCATCGTGACCACGCCCAATCGGCTCAATCCGCTGAGCGTCGGCCGGTCGAATCCGCTGCCGCCGGTGGAACGGTTGGCCGGAGTCGATCAGCAGTTTTGGGTGAAGGTCGGGCCGCCGGAGGCCTCGTTGTCGGTCTCGGTGATCGAGCCGGACGAGCAGTGGACGACCCCCAAGGGCACGATCCTGGTGGTCCACGGAATCATGGCCCGAAGTCTCTGGATGCTCGCGCCGGCCAGGTCGTTGGCCGAGGCCGGATATCGCGCCGTACTGGTCGATCTCCGCGGGCACGGCCGTTCGACCGGCGAGTTCCTCACCTTCGGCGTGCGAGAGGCCAGGGACCTCTCCCAGGTCATCGACGAGTTGCAACGCCGCGGTCTGGCGGCCGGCCCGATCGGCGTCTACGGAATTTCCTACGGGGCGACCACCTCGATCCACCTGGCGGGTTACGATCCGCGAATCCGGGCGGTGGTGGCCGTGGCGCCCTTCAGCACCATGCGCGACGAGGTGCCGGATTTCGGCCGCGTGATGGTGCCCGGACTCGGTTGGGTCATTCCCTCCGATACCTACCAGCAGGCGATCGACGAGGCCGGACGCCTGGCCGACTTTGATCCCGATCGGGCCAGCGCGGTCGAAGCCATCCGGCGGACCACGGCCCAGGTGTTGCTGATCCACGGGACCAACGACTGGATCGTCCCGCATCGCCACAGCGTCCGCCTGCACGAGGCCGCGCCCGACCACAGCCAACTGATCTCCGTCCCGTGGTACGGCCACGTCGTGATCTGGGTCGATCCAACCAGCGAAGTCGCCCAACGCACGCGAGAGTGGTTCGACTGGTGGCTGGGAGGTCCGAGCGTCCAAACCGGCGGATCCCCCTGATATAGCGCCCTCGCACGGCCTCCAGACTTAAGTGTTTGGATGCTAAAGACTTACATCAAAGCGGCGCTTTAAGCTTTTCTTTTAATCTCGCGCGAATGATTAAAATAATCAGCCGAATTCTTTAATTCGCGAACCTCGGGCTCGATACGGAACCCAGCGAGGGCCGTGCCGCGCGGCAAGTGCGAAAACCGGCCTTTTGCCCGGTGCCCGATCCGGGTAAACTCCGCCACCGCTTGTACTTCGACGATCTCTTCTTGCCCGGGGAAAACCAATGACCGCTTCAACCGACCACACGTCTCGGCCCCGTTTGTCGGTGGCCATGATCGTCCGCGATGAGCAGGAGGTCCTGGCCGAGTCGATCGAGAGTGTCCGGTCGATCGCCGACGAGATCGTGGTGCTCGACACCGGCTCGACGGACCAGACGCTTCAGATCGCCGAGCAGCTCGGCGCCGTGACCGGCCGGATGCCGTGGACCGAGGACTTCTCCGCCGCACGGAACCGCTGCCTGGAGTTGGTCAGCGGCGATTGGGTCCTCTGGCTCGACGCCGGAGAAAGGCTCGTCGCCGAGACGGCCGCAGACCTGCGCGAGTTCGTCGATCGGCAGGCCGAGGAGAGCAAGGTCTACATGCTTCTGGTCGAGGTGCCGTCGGCCGATCCGAGCGGATCCGCCGAACAGATCGCCCAAGTGCGGTTGATGCCCCGCCGGCCGGAACTGCGGTTCACCGGACGCGTCTGCGAATCGGTTCGTTCGTCGGTCGAGGCGGCCGGTCTGCAGGTCGATGCGTCCGAGGGGCGAATCGTCCGCCACCGGCGCCAGCACGACCCGGCCCGCAGGCAGCAACGTGCCCATCGCAACTTGAAGCTGGTTGCGTTGGAACTGGTCGGCCGGGCCGATCCGCCGGCACCGCTGCTGACGGCTCGGGGCGAGGCCTTCGGCGAGTTGAACAACTGGGAAGACGCCCGGAGTGCCTACCGAGCAGCCGTCGAGGCGGCCGAGCACGGGTCCACGGAGATGTTGGAGGCCTACTACGGGCTGCTGACCAGCTACGACAGCGACCCGCGGCTGGGCGACCGGCAACTGACCGACTGCATCGCCGCCATGGAAATCTTCCCCTTCGACGCCCAGTTGCTCTTGGCCATGGGCAATTACCTCCAAGCCCGCAACGAGATGGAGCTGGCCACGCGAACCTTCGAAACGGCCGTCCAGTATGGCCAGGTCGACCTGGAGGCGTGGCATTTGTGCGAACTGGCCGAGGTGGCCAACGTCTGTCTGAGTCTCACGCTGCAACTGCAGGGCAAAGACGACCGCGCTTGCGAGGTCTTGGAAGAGGCAGCACGTCTCCACCCGAATTCCCACCGAATACTCCGCCGTCTGTTGGATCTGCACGTCAAACACGGCCGATGCGAAGAGGCCCTCGAGTTGGCCGGCCGGCTTCCGGCCGAGCCGGAGCAACGCGAGCCACTGCAGGACGCCGTTCGAGGTGCATGCCGGGTATCCCATAAGCAGTGGACCGAGGCCCTGGCGTACTTGCAGAGCGCCTACGTGATGGGCTGTCGGGACCCGCTCTGCCTGCGTTGGCTGGCGGTGACCCTCTTGTCCCGAGGGCGGCTCCAAGCCGCCGAGCCCGTGCTGCTGGAGTGGCAGAAACGGGAACCGACCAACCCGGAAGTGGCCAGCTACTTGGCCGCAGTCGAGCAACAGCGTGCCGGTGCCGCGGTCAGATTGCCGGCGGCCGGGCAGCCCGCGGCCGATGCTCCCACTCGAATGCGGCTGAGGATCGACCCGGTCCCGAGCGAGCCGCCGATCGCACCACCCCAGTTTCCCAATCTCGGCCAGACGACTTCGGGCGACCTTGGACACCGGGTAGACAAGTAGGCCGCACCACTCGCTTAAGGGGTATTCGCCCACATATTCGGCATTTTCGCCCCATATTTTCGGGTCATTGCCCGGCGCTCACCCGGCCTTGCGTATTGACAACGGTGAGGCACGCTCTACAGTACCCAGTGAAGGCATTTCGGCTGCCCATTGGCGCCGTGCCGCGATTCCATTGGCTTTCTCATCTCGTATTTGGGCAGGGCCCTGGCGATGTGGGGCCCTGCCTATTATCTTTGTCTTTTCGCGAGTCTTCGCCCCCCGCCATCGGCGACGTTTTGCCCCACCGGTTGGCCGCGGAAGAGTCGGCCTCCGGCGAGACGAGCTTGACAAAACCGCTTTCGTAGAATAACAATTCTGCGCGGACTATTGATGACGATGTTCGGATACGGGAGCGTCCCGCATTTGAGGTTCATAACACGGCGTTTCTTTTTCTCGAGGATTGTGAGATGTTGTTGGAATTCGAATCCATTCAGTTGACTTCAGGGGCAGCGGACCGGACTTCGATCGGTCAGGGGAACAGCGAACTCGCGCTGCCCGGCACGTTTGTCGCTCAGATCGAGGAGGACGACGACTTCGACGATTTCGACGACGATGATTTCGACGACGATTTCGACGACGACTTCGACGATGAAGACGAAGACGACGATCTCGACGAGGACGACGACGACGACGAGGACGACGACGACCTGGACGACCTGGACGACGACGAAGTCTAGCTGAGCGTCGGCATCCCGGCCCGGTCGCGGCTTGTGGCACCGTCCCCGGCGCCACAAGCCGGTTTTTTGACGGTCCGGCGCGGAAAAGGATATCCATGCACGAACTGGCTGCGCAGATCGAACGGGCGGCCGAGGCCATCGGCCGGCACTGGGCGGGAAAACCCCGCGTGGGAATCATCCTGGGGACCGGACTGGGCAGCGTGGCCGAACAAATCCACGCGGAAGCCCGGATCGACTACCAGGACGTCCCTCACTTCCCCCAGTCGACCAGCATCGGTCACACGGGACAACTCGTCTGCGGCGTGCTGGCCGGCGTGCCGGTCGTGGCCATGGAAGGCCGCTTTCACGCCTACGAGGGCTACACGCACCGGCAGATCACCTTTCCGGTCCGCGTCATGAAGGCACTGGGGGCCGATCTGCTGATCGTCTCGAACGCCTGCGGCGGCATGAATCTCCAGTTCGCCCAGGGCGACATCATGGTCATCGAGGACCACATCAACCTGATGAACGGCAACCCGTTGATCGGCGTGAACGACGATTCGCTCGGCCCTCGCTTTCCCGACATGTCGGCCCCGTACGATCCGGTCCTGATCGATCGTGCCCTGCAGATCGCCCGGCAGGAGAACTTCGTCGCCCACAAGGGTGTCTACGTGGCGGTGACCGGCCCGAATCTGGAAACCCGGGCCGAATACCGGTTCCTCCGCACGATCGGGGCCGACGTGGTGGGCATGTCGACGGTGCCCGAGGTGATCGTGGCGGCCCACGCGGGCATGCGGGTCTTGGGCCTCTCGATCGTCACCGACATGTGCCTTCCCGACGCCTTGAAACCGGCCGACATCCACGAAATCCTCGCCACCGCCGCCGAAGCCGAGCCGAAACTGCGGAAAATCGTGCTCGGCGTCCTGGCGGCCGAGGCACGGGTGGTCTAAGGCACTTCAGTCGCGGCCGATAGGCGGCAGTTCGCGTATCTGTCGGGTCGCATCCTCCTCACCGCTCTTCGGCAAGGTCACGCCCAGCTCGGCCAGTCGGGCTTCGGCCTTCTCTTGAAAGTCTCCGGGATAGGAGGCCACGTGACGCAAGTACGCTTCGGCCGTCTCGAGGTACTGCGAACGCCGAGCGTCATCCCACTTCAGCGGTCGGGCCGCTTCGAGCAGACCCACGCCGACTTCATATCGGGTCGCCAAACCGTGGGCGTTGCGGGGATGCCCCAGATCGTCCGAACCCAGCCAGTCTCGAGCCCTCGTAATCACACGACGGTCATCCTTTGCCGCGGGCGACAGGGCGGTCTCCAACGCCAGGATCAATGCCTTGCCCTTGAGCGTCGCGAACGGCGGCGAATTGTCCAATTCCACCAGCAAGTCTTCGAAGATTTCCAGCGCCTTTTCCGGTTCGCCCAATTCCTTGTAGCAACGCCCCTGCCACATGTGAGCGTACAACCCGGCCATGTAAATGCTGTATTTCTCGTACATCAGGCCGTATTTTTCCGCCGCTTCACTCAGAAACTTGTTTCTTTCCGGGCTGCCGGGATCGTAAGTCTTGGCCATCTCGTAATCGAGCGTGGCCAGCGAGAGTCGTGATTGGAGCAGATCGGCTCGCACCTGCTGCCGCTGCTCGTACAGCTTGGGGCGCCCGGCTGGGATAAGCTTGGGAAACTCCTGGTGCCTTTCCACACACATCTTCTCCACGGCGGCAAGGGCCTCTTGAGCCTGTTGGAGCAGCTTTCGGCTCTCGCTCCTTGATCGGGCGCGGTCTTCCGGGCTCGTGGCAGCCGACTCGGCCCGCTGGAGTTGGATCCGGGACCTTTCGACCAGGACGTCGGCCAGCTTCATGCGAGCGCTTCGTGCCAGGTCGTGGGTGGGATACTCCGACAGGAAATGCTGCAGCCGCTTGCCTGCCTCGACAAGGCGCTCCTCGCGAATCGAAGTCTGGGGTGCTATCCGCGCAAGGTCGATCAAGGTCACCGCCGTCTCGAAGTCGATGATCTGCTTGAACTCTTCCGGGACCGAAGGCTTGTCCCGGGCCTGCTCCAAGTACTCCAGGGCCTCATCGTAGCGTCCACGATCACGAAGCCCTTCCAAGAACTGGGGGGGTTGATCGGCTGCCTGGCCCGGTCGGATCGACGCCGTCAGGCACCCGACTGCCACCAGAAGCGCAGAACAGATCCAGGGTTTCATCGGCCTTTCTCCTTTGTTCGGTCTGCCGGCGTGTCAGGATCGACCGGAGGCACCCTTGCCTGCACGCAGCGGACGTGGGAACCTCCAGGCGTCCGTGAGTGTCTATCGGCATAAGCGGTGGCTAATTATTCCCGGGGCTACCGTGCTATGGTTCGGTATCCGCTGCCCGTGTCGTGGCGGAGTCGCAAGAGTCGCAAACGGGCGGATTGAAAAAAACCCCGTCCCGTGCTTTACTTAAGAGTTTGCCCCCCTGTCGGTACAGCCGGCGTTAGGTATGCCCATGTTCCACCCCGTTGAAAGCTCCGTTTCATTCCCCAAGCTCGAGGAAGCGATCATCCGGCTCTGGAAAGAGCGGGAGATTTACGAGAAATCGCTTCGGGCCCGGGCCGGCGCCCCGCCGTTTGTCTTCTATGAAGGGCCGCCTACGGCCAACGGGCTCCCCCATCCGGGGCATTGTCTCACCCGGGCAATCAAGGACCTGTTTCCCCGCTATAAGACTATGCGTGGCTACCGCTGCGACCGAAAGGCCGGCTGGGATACCCACGGTCTGCCGGTCGAAGTCGAGGTCTGCAAGGAACTGGGCATCCACAGCAAGAAGGAAATTGAAGAATACGGCATTGAACGGTTTATCCGAAAATGTGTTCAGAGCGTGTTTCGCTACACGAAAGAGTGGGAAGAACTAACCGAACGGCTGGGGTTTTGGATCCATCTCGACGACCCCTACGTGACCTATCACCAAAGCTACGTCGAGAGCGTCTGGTGGGCGTTGAAGAACCTTTTCGACCGCGGGCTGCTCTACCAGGGGCACAAGATCGTCTGGTGGTGGGCACAAGGCGGCACCGCACTGAGCAGCGGCGAAGTGGGCCAGGGCTATCGCGAAGTGGCCGATCCGAGTGTCTATGTGCGATTCCCGCTGGTCGAGCAGCCCGGCAGCAACGACCTGCCCGGCAACGACCTGACCGGCACCGACCTGCTCGTCTGGACGACGACCCCCTGGACGCTGCCGAGCAACCAGTTCGCCGCGGTAAAGCCCGACCTGGAGTACTCGGTGGTTTCGGTCGCGGGCGAAGATCGCAAGCTGGTGATGGCCTCGGCGTTGGTGGAGGAGGTCGCGTCGAAGTCGAAGAAGGAACTCACCGTCGAGTCGACATTGACCGGCGAGAAGCTGATCGGGCGGCGCTACATTCCGCCGTTTAGGTTCTATTACGACGAGCAGGGTGGAAACACGGGGAAATTGAAAAGCGGCGGTGGCCAGCATGTTGCGTGGCGGGTGGTGCGGGCCGAGTTCGTAACGGTCGACACGGGCACTGGCGTGGTGCACCAGGCGCCGGCGTTCGGCGAGGTGGACTACGACGTCTTGCTGGAGGAGCAGGCCCGATTCGTCGAGGGCGAAGGCCCGCCGCTGATCTGCTCCGTGGCTCCCGACGGCACGTTCACCGAAGAAACGCCCGAGTTCCAAGGCCGCTGGGTCAAGGAGGCCGACGGCGACATCTGCCGGCAACTGAAGGCCGACGGCGTGCTCTTCCACTGGGAACAGTACCTGCACGACTATCCGTTCTGCTGGCGGGCGGAAGAGGACCCGTTGATCCAGTATCCCCGGCGGAGTTGGTTCGTCCGCACCACGGCCTTCAAGGACAAGATGCTGGCCAACAACCGCCGGATCAACTGGCTGCCCGACCACATCCGCGACGGCCGCTTCGGCAATTTCCTGGAAACCAACGTCGATTGGGCCCTGTCGCGCGAGCGTTACTGGGGCACTCCGTTGCCGATCTGGGTCTGCGAGGAGACGGGCTACATGGAGGCTGTCGCCAGTTACGACGAGCTGCTCTCCAAGCCGGGCGTGACCGGGACCGAAGTCTGGGAGGACGCCAAGAAGAAGAGACCCGAACTGCCCGACGACTTGAAGGTCCACAAGCCCTATATCGACGCGATCACGTACGACTCGCCCCAGGCCCCGGGCAAGCGGATGCGGCGGGTGTCGGAGGTGATCGACTGCTGGTTCGACTCCGGCGCGATGCCGTTCGCCCAATGGGGATATCCCCACCGGAAAGGCTCCATCGAGCGGTTCCGCGACCAGTTTCCCGCCGACTTCATCAGCGAGGCCCTCGATCAGACACGCGGCTGGTTCTATAGCCTGCTGGCGATCAGCACGCTGTTGTTCAGCGAAAACGGGGAGGAGGCCGCCAAGGACGAAACCACCCCGGCGGTCGATTATCCGCATCCGTATCAGAACTGCATCGTGCTCGGGCTGATGCTGGCCGAATGGTGGGAAGACGCCCAGAGCAAGCGGATCTTCCTGAGCGAAGACGAAGCCCACGCGGCCGGCATCACCAAGTATACGCACCGGGTCGGCAAGATGTCGAAGAGTCTGCGGAACTACCGCGAGCCGAACGAGATCTTCCGCCGCTATGGGGCCGACGCCCTGCGCTGGTACTTCTTCGCCAACCAGCCGCCATGGACGTCGATCCAATACAGCGAACGGGCGATCAAGGAGGCCATCCCCGAGTTCCTGCTCACGCTCTGGCACTGCTACAGCTTCTTCGTGATCTACGCCAACATCGACGGATTCGACCCGGCCGAGGGAATCCCCGGCGAGGCGGGCCAATTGGGCTCCGACGTGTTGGCCGCGGGCAAAGGCTACCGCCCCGCGGCACGGCGCGGCGAGCTGGACCGTTGGGTCCTGAGCGAGTTGCATCGTGCGGCCGCGGCGGTGACCGAGCGGATGGACGCCTACGACAATTACGCGGCCGCCTCGCGGCTGACCGACTTCATCGACGCCCTGAGCAACTGGTACGTCCGCCGCAGCCGCGACCGGTTCTGGAGCGGAGAAGAATCGGCCGACAAGACCGACGCCCACTGGACGCTCTACGAATGCCTGTTGACCACCTCGAAGCTGATCGCCCCGTTCGTGCCGTTTCTGGCCGAAGCGATGTGGCAGAACCTGGCCGTGGCGGTGTTCGGCGATCGCGTGGCCGAGAGCGTTCACCTGTGCGACTATCCCACGGGCGACGCGTCGGCGGTCGACGAGGCGCTCTCCCGGCGGATGGCCCTGGTCCGCGAGATCGTTTCCTCGGGACGCAGCGCCCGGATGGGGGCGAAACTGAAGGTCCGCCAGCCGCTTTCGCTCGTCGAGGTCGTGCTTTCCGACAGCACCCATCGACCATGGCTGGAGAATCACGCGGCGCTGATCTGCGACGAGTTGAACGTCAAGCGGGTGGAATTCACCCGGAAGGCCGAGCAGTATATCAGCTACACGGTGTTGCCGGACTTGAAGCGCCTGGGTCCCCGGCTGGGCAAGCGCCTGCCGGCCCTTCGCAAGCAGTTGGCCGCGGCCGACGGCGGCAAGCTGCTCGCCGACCTGGAGGCAAGCGGCCGATTGACTTTCGAGCTGCCCGACGGCCCGGTGACGCTCGACTCCGACGACGTGCAGGTCCGGCTGCAAGCCAAAGAAGGCTGGGCCGCCGCCCAGGGCCGCTCGTGCGTGGTCGTGCTCTCGGCCGAGTTGACCGAAGAGCTGATCGCCGAAGGACTCGCCCGGGAGGTCGTTCGCGCGATCCAGGACCGGCGCAAGGAGATGGGGTGTCAGTACACCGATCGGATCGTCGTAGGAATCGTCACTGACTCGACGGAGCTTCGCGCCGCCGTAGATCAATTCCGGGAGTACGTCATGGGGGAAACATTGGCTGTTGAAGTCGTACTTGAGAGCATTCCGGACGTCGAGCCGATCGCACTGAAGTTGGCCGGATACGAACTGACGTTGTGTGTCAAAGTGGTCATCAGAGTTCCCTGATACTACTGCGCCGAGTGGCACAGTTTCGCCGTTTAGCGGGCGGGCTTGCCCGCCGTGCAGCCACCGGGAATCGGCGTCAACTTCCACGGCGGGCAAGCCCGCCCGCTAAACTAGACGGCGAAATGAACGATCGTTTGCGTTACGCCAATACGAAGAAACAACCCCCATGTCCACCACCCGCCCTTCCCCGTTTCGCATCGTTGTGTTGATCTCCGGCAGCGGGACGACGCTGCGGAACTTGATCGAGTACATGGACGCCGGTCGGCTCGGCGTGGAGATCCCGCTGGTCGTCTCCAGCAATCCAGAAGCGACGGGAAAACAGTTCGCCGACAATGCGGGCATCCTGTACGAGGTGATCGAGCGGAAGGCCTTTTCTTCCCAAAACGCGTTCAGCGAGACTGTCTTCGATCGCTGCCGGGCGGTGAACGCCGACCTGGTGGTGCTGGGCGGCTTCCTCAAGCGGCTGACGATTCCCGAGGACTTCACCAACCGCGTGGTCAACATCCACCCGGCGCTGATCCCCGCCTTCTGCGGCGAGGGGAAGTACGGCCATTTCGTGCACGAGGCCGTGCTGGAGTACGGCGTGAAGCTCAGCGGCTGCACGGTCCACTTCGCCGACAACCAGTACGACCGCGGCCCGGTGATCCTGCAAAAGGCCGTGCCCGTGCTCGACGACGACACGCCCGATTCTCTGCAAAAGCGGGTGTTCCAGGCCGAGTGCGAGGCGTATCCCGAGGCGATCCGGTTGATCGCCGAGGGTCGGGTGGTGGTCGATGGGCGTAAGGTGCGGATTAGCTCGAAGTAGCGGGTACGGGCGGCTCAGTGTGGTTGCGAAGCCGCAAGCGGCTTTCTTGTCTAAATCCCCTAAAATCGCGCCCTGCGTGCGTAAGTGCTTTTCAGTAAACGTATTATGTCATTTTATGTCGCTTGCTTTCATATGTGAGCACCGATATGATCGAAGTTATGCACGTTCGTGCAAGATAATGTGAAAGACCATGATTGCTTTCTTTCACGCTTTCGGTCATAATCGATCCAAAGTAACTCCCCCACTCGAACTTCAGGATGGTCGGCGATGCTGGCGGAACAGCGGCGTAATCAGCTCTTGGAGATGGTTCGGGCGCGGCGGTTCGCGTCGCTGCCGGAACTGAAAGAGGCGCTGGACGTCTCGGAATCGACCATCCGCCGCGATCTGGACTTCCTCGAACAGCAGGGCTCGACCCGGCGGATCCACGGCGGGGTGCTCTACACGGGCACGTCGCCCAAGATGCCGCACTTCGACGTCAGACAGCCGGCCGAGTGGGGGCAAAAGAAGGCGATCGCCCAGCGGGCCGTCGAACTGATCGAAGACGCCGACACGGTCCTGCTCGACGGCGGGAGCACCACCTACGAGGTCGCCCGGATGCTGGTCGGCCGGCCCGTTCACGTGGTGACCACCTCGCTGCCGGTGGCCAACCTGTTCGCCTCCGACAGCAACAGCGACCTGGTGATGATCGGCGGGAACATCTGCCCGCGGACGGGCGTTGCCCAGGGGCCGTACGCCGACAAGATGCTCCAGACGCTTCGCGTGCGAAAGACGATCCTCAGCGTGGCCGCCATCAACGACGAAGGGTTCTTCAACAACAACCTGCTGTTGGTCGAAACGGAACGGACGATGATGCGGGCGGCCGACGAAGTGATCGTGGTGGCCGACAGCACGAAGTTCGGACGCCAAAGCCTCACTCACCTGTGTTCGCTGGCAGAAGTCCACCACCTGGTCGTCGATGACGGCATCGCCGAAGACTGGCGCGACAAGATCACGGCCGCCGGAGTCAACCTCTGGCTCGCAGAGACGACCGAGAACGGATAGCACCAAAGGATACACCGCAGGAACCACCGCATGAGCACCGCCGGATTGATGCCAAGTCCCCCGATCGATCGAAGCGTGGTCGAGCAGATCGTCCGCGAGATCGTGCTGGCGCAGATCGGCGCCCCGCCGGGCAAGCCGGACCTGGTCGTGAGCAT
>DATLAN010000296.1:0-13536 GCA_035527455.1 Thermoguttaceae bacterium | reverse complement strand
GCATCACGCCCTCGCGAACGGTGGCCATCTGCGGCCACTGGTCGAAGTTGACGATCGTGGCGATGATGTTCCCGCCGAAAGCCGGGCGGATCTGCAGGAGCAGGTTCTTGTGGTCGGTCTTGGTCTTCGGGTCGGTGACGTCGCTGATTTGCAGGTCGGTGCAATCGGCCGTCAATCCGGCCCGCATCGCCGAAGCCACTCGGGGCGCCAGGTCGCGTCCCAGCGGCGTCGCTCCGTAAACGACGACCTGGGGGCGGTGTTTCTCGATCAGATGGCAGAGCACCTGGGAATACGGTCCCGTCTGGTAGTGCGCCAACTTCTCGTCGTCGACGACGTAGACGCGATCGGCCCCGTGAGCGATCAGCTTCTCGGCCAGCGGCGACACGCCGGAACCCGGCAGAACGGCCGCGGTACCGACTCCCAACCGATCGGCCAGTTCGCGGGCCTTCCCACAAAGCTCCAGCGTCACGTCGTGTACCGAATGATTTTCCTGTTGGGCAAAGACCCAGACTTCGCCCCGACGATTTGGCTCTATCATGATTCTTTCACGCAGTCGAAACGGCCGTTGGTCTGGTAAAGGTTCCTCAGCCCCACGTTCGATCCACGACCAGTTCGTGGATCAATTCCCGGATGCCGTCCTTGTTGGGCGGAACCTCCTGGTATCCCTCTTTCTTCAGCACGATGGCCTGGATGCGATGCACCTTGGTCGGCGAGCCGGCCAACCCGCAACGGGAAAGGTCGGCCCCGATCTCGTCCAGGCCCCATTGTTCGATCAGCAGGCCCTGCTGCTTCAAGGCGTCGCATCGGCGCCGGACTTCCGCTTCCCGCTGCTCGTTCGACCCTTCGGGCATCTCCTTTCGCACTTCGCCGGCCACTTCGCCGGGCGTTCGCGACCGCTTCAGCCGCATCACGCGTCGTGCGGCCGGCGGGCGCGGACGGTTGGCCGTTTCCAGGACCGTGACCAGGACGGGCAGCCTGGCCTTGACGATTTCCCAACCGTCGCCCACGTTCCGCCGGATTTGGACCTCCCCGTCGGTCAGTTCGACCAGCTCTTCCAGATAAGTGATTTGCGGGATTCCCAGCTTTTCGGCACACTGCGGACCCACTTGGGCCGTGTCGCCGTCGATGGCCTGCCGTCCGCAGAAGACGAAATCGTAGCGGCCGACGGTCTTGACGGCCTGACTGAGGATATAGCTGGTGGCCAACGTGTCGCTGGCAGCCGCCCGGAAGTCGGTGATCAGGACCGCCCGATCTGCCCCTCGATTGAGGCATTCGCGGAGCACTTCCGACGCCTTCGGGGGGCCCATGCTGACAGCCGTGACGGTCCCGCCGTGTTCGTCGCGGATTTCCAACGCCGTTTCCAGGGCGTGGAGATCTTCGGGATTGAAAATGGCGGGCAAAGCGGCCCGATTGACGGTTCCGTCTTCCTTCATGGCCTCGGTGGTCACGTTGGCCGTGTCGGGAACCTGCTTGACGCAGACGATACTGTCGTAATTCACGGTGATACGCTCCACAATCCGGCATCGGTCAAACCGCGCAGATTATCAGGCAAGTTCGCGGCGGTCAAGCCCTAACCGGTCGTGCAGACAACCCAGTCGCCCCATTTTGCCAAGATGTCCTCACGGTGATTCGCGAACCGTAATGCTGCCGTCACTTGGATTCGTCCGGTTTATCCGATCGACCGCAGTGACACGGGATCAGCCGCAGGAGACTGATAGGTTCCGCGCAGAAATAACCTGTACATTTTTCAGCGAGGGTGGCACGCCCTGAGGCACGAAGGGCGTGGAAAACCTGCCAAACCACGCCCTTCGTTCCTCAGGGCGTGCCACCCAATTGGACAGGTTATTTCTGCGCGGAACCTTACGGTTTTCTCGCCACCCAAGTCCAGTGGCGGTCGGTGGTTGCGCGGACGGTGGCGGGTTCTTGACCGTATTGGGCCACGAGCTGGCGGACCTCTTCGACCGTCAAGGCCGCCCGAAGCGAGTCCTCGAACATCTGTTGCTGGTGCCGGTTGGCCGCCCGGGCGTAGGTCTCGACCAGATGGCGGACGGTCCGGTCGTCGTCGGGTCGGAACAGGTCGCGGAAGAAGAGCAGGCCGCCGGACGCGGTCACGCGCCACGCTTCGTCGAGGACCTCTCGCGGGTCGGGCACGTGATGGACGATGCTGTTGGAAATCACCGTGGCGAATTGCCCGTCCGAGAAGGGGAGGCGCTTGGCGTCGACGAGTTGAAGTCGAATGCGATCGGCCAGGCCGGCTTTTTCGACGTTGCGCCGACCCACGTCGAGCATGTGTTTGGCCACGTCGACGGCCAAGATCCGGGCGTCGGGGGCCTGCCGGCAGAGTTCGATGGGAATCTGCGCCGTCCCGGTGCCCAGGTCGAGCATTTCACCTTCGCCCGGTCCGGCGGCCAGCAGATCGGCCACGAAGACGCGATTCACCTCGGCGTGGTCCATCGAGTCGTAATCGAGGGCCTCGTCGGCGGTGTCCATCGCTTCGGTTTCGAGGACGCGTGGGAGCATGGGGGTTGCTCGATAGAATCGCCGGAGCGGCGCGATCTGCACGGTTCACTTCTTCGACTTCTCTGCAATCGGCAAGCGGCGCGGTGGGAGCGAGACCACTTCGTAGGAACCTTCCTGTTCCCGACTCTTGAAGTCAGCCACGATGGCGTCCAAGTCGTAGTTGAACCGGGCAGCGTGTTCCTGGCGAATTCTGCGGATTTCCTCGACAATCGGATCTCGCCACGGCTCGTCGAACGATTCTTCTTTCCACATCACCTATTCTCCCATGAGTTGTTCCGGGGTACAGATGCGGGGCATTTCATATCCTTTGGCTTGGCAGATTTCCTCCGCCCGCCGGGCCATCTCGGCATTGGCAATATGTCGACAGTTCCATGTCAGCAGAAAGTCCATGCCGTGCGCGGTAGCCACCGCCACGTGGAGTGCGTCTTCCGCGGACGTCTCTGGAAATGCGCCGCCGGCAATGAACTCCCCGGCCAACTCCAATGCCTCTCGATTCAACTGCAGCACCTTGATTCCTTCTACGACAGCCAGTCGCTCACGTGCCGCCTCCACGTCCCCAGCGCCAACTTCTTCGACCACGATTCGTGAAATATGCAGGTCGAAGCCGAGTCGGCGAGTATCCCACCACTGTTGGGTAATTTGCTGGTGAGCGGCGACGACAAGGTCGCGACTCAATCGCGAAGTGAGATAGCTGATGAAGCTGCTTTCCAGGTAGGCCTTGTCCATGACGCCGGGTTCCCGAATTCGCTCTGCTCAGTCACCACACGACATTATATGACACTGCCACGTGGCCGTCCACTGCAACCGTGGTATTCCGCAGATTCTAACGCCGCTGCAAAAGGCGAACCTACCTCACAATCGCAACGGAGAATCTCACACACATCAACAACGCACCATGCACTACTGGTGAACACCAGAAGACCCGAATACCTCTTTCCGCACCATCCCCAACTCCACGCCCAAGACCTCCCGGGCCAGTCGCGCCAACGTGCCGGAGTCCGCCCGAACGTGGATCGTGCGATGGCGGTGTTCGAGCGACTCGCCGGTTCGCAGGGCGGCGGCGGGCGAGAGCGATTCGATCTCGTAGAACGCGCCGAGTTGTTCGCCCGACGCGGACGGCCCGTCGTTGTAGGCGTTGGCCACGTCGCCGACGTACGGGTCGGCCTGCGGAAGCTCCCACATGTTGTTCATGTAGCGAAGCCCGGCCGGATCGTCGGGCATGGTGAACTGCACGAGCGTCAGGACGCCGGCGGCGAAATCGATCGAGCCCGTCACGTCCCGGGCGCGGTGCTGCGAGGTGCCGATCTTCGAACGGTAGTTGCCGTCCGCGGCGAAGAGAATCGCCTCGGGGGTGATCTTCAATCGCTCCGACGGAATGGGGCCGAAGTAGTCCGACTTGACGACCGGGCCAAGTTGCGCGTCGTCGCCCGGCCTGTAAGGCACGATGACCACCGTCTCCGGCCCGGCGTTCATCATGCCCAGGATCCAGATCGACACCAGGCCGCCTTTCTCCGTCATCGGCGCACTGCGGTTGGTGATCCGATTGACGGTCTCGTAGGCGACCATCTCCACGCCGTCTTGCCCGATGATCGCGGCGGGAGCGTCGCCGAGCCAATCGCCAAGCTGCTCGCCGCCGGCCAGTCGGACTTCGCGAACGACGTCCAGATCGAAGTCGGCGGCCGAAGCGTTTTGGAGCTTCATGTTCGTGGCCATACGGCAGGTCGCGTCGTCGGTCTTTGGGGCCACGTTCCAGACCCCTTCGTTCAGTGCCGGCGCGGTGAACCAGTTGGCCAGCGTTTGTTCCACGCCCGGCTTGAACCAGAGGCTGAACTGTCCGCCCTCGGGCGAAAGCCAGAAGCGTTCTTCGCCGCCGTAGTTGTTGAACCTCGGATCGGTCTTCCCGGCTTCGATGAACGGCCGGTTGACGAACCCGAAGCTCGGTCCTTCCGGTCCGCCGCAGGTGGAGGTCATCACGCGTCCGACCCACCCCGGGCAAACGGCCACTCGGGCCCCCCGGTCGTCGGCCAACTCGACCACGTTGGTGTGTCGGCCGAGGAAATCCCTGACTTCGCGATACGACATCGAACCGCCTTTCCCTAACGTGGGGCACGATTTCATCGTGCCAGCGTAACACGGGCGACCGTACCGGGCCAGTGCCCGGCGGGAAAAGGCCGAATCGTCCGTGAAACGAACGGCGTGCTCGCACCGGTGGGAAATGGAAGTGCCGCGCCTTGAGAAGCGGCGGGGCTGTTGATACACTAGAAAGTTTGGAGCCCGGGTGGAAAGAGCCTGGATGTGTTCCCTCGAGGGTGTCACGCCCTGAGGAACGAAGGGCGTGGAAGGCCAGTCGCTCACGCCCTTCGTTCCTCAGGGCGTGCCACCCGATCGAGTAGATCCACTTGGGGCGGTTCCGTTGGCGGCGTGTTTCCGCCGGCAGCAGGGGCCTGGCTTCTTGTGGAACACGGTCCTTCTCCGGCGAGGTTGGCTCGGCCCGGCGGCCCCCTCCTTTGGCAGAAACCATGGTACACGAAAAACCGGTAGGCATCGATCTCGGGACGACCAACTCGGCTGTGGCCTGGGTGGATGGATCGGGCCGATCGACGATGGTGCCTAATGCCGAAGGGGAGATACTCACCCCCAGTATTGTGCTATTTGGGGACTCCGAGGTCGTGGTGGGCAAGAACGCGCGAAGCGCCACCGCCACGCATCCGGACCTGGTGGCCGAATGGGTCAAGCGCGATATGGGGCAACCGACTTACAGCCGGCCCATCCGTGGACAGAACCTGCCCCCGGAGGTGATCCAGGCCTGTATCCTGCGGAAGCTCAAAGACGACACGCTCCGCGCCCTGGGCGGTCCGTCGCAGGTGGTGATCACGGTGCCGGCCTATTTCGACGAGCCGCGGCGGAAGGCGACCGCCGACGCCGGCGAGATGGGTGGGCTCAAGGTGCTGGACATCGTCAACGAGCCCACCGCCGCCGCGCTGGCCTTCGCCGAGACGGCCGGCTTTCTCTCGCGGACCGCCGCGCCGAAAGAAGAGATGACGGTGCTGGTCTACGATCTCGGCGGCGGGACCTTCGACGTCACGCTGCTGAAGCTGGCCCCGGCCAATATTCGGACCCTGGCGACCGACGGCGACGTGCAACTCGGCGGACACGACTGGGACGAGCGGCTGGCCGATTATCTGGCCGAGGCTTTCAGGAACACGCATCAGATCGACCCCCGCCAAGACCCGGGCGCCAAGAGCCGGCTGCTGGCCGCGGTGATCGAAGCCAAACACGCGCTCAGCGCCCGCAGCCGCGCGACGGTCCGATTCGACCACGCCGGCAAGTCGTTGGAGATCCAGGTCTCTCGCGAGCAGTTCCAGGAGTTGACGGCCGATCTGTTGGAGCGGACGGCTTATACCACGCGTCAACTGTTGACCACGGCACGGCTGGAGTGGAAAGACGTTTCGCGCGTGCTGCTGGTCGGCGGTTCGACGCGGATGCCGATCGTCGGCGAGATGTTGCAGCAGATGGGCGGCATCGTGCCGGATCACACGGTCAATCCCGACGAGGCGGTCGCCCGCGGTGCCGCGCTCTACGCCGCTTACCTCCTGGCCAAAGACGCCGAGGGCGGGTCGCAGGCCACCTACGAGGTGACCAACGTCAACGCCCACAGCCTGGGTGTGGAGGGAATCGACCAGGAGACCTTGCGAAAGACCAACGTGATCCTCATCCCGCGCAACACGCCGCTGCCGGCAAGGTTCACCGAGAAGTTCATCACCAAGTCGCCCGGCCAAAAGTCGATCGTCTTGCAGGTGCTCGAGGGCGAGAGTTCTCTGCCGGGCGAGTGCACGGCCATCGGGCGGACGGTGATCCGCGACCTGCCGGCCGGTTTGCCGCAGGGCTGGCCGATCGAGGTCACCTTCGAATACGGTAGAAACGGCCGGTTGAACGTTCGGGCGGCGGTGCCGGGCACGCAGCAAAACGCCTCGCTCGAGTTGGAACGCGCCGTGGGGCTCTCCAGCGAGGGAATCGCCCGGTGGAAGAATCCCGTGGGCTCTTCGGCCGGGTTCGACGTCTTCGAGGCCATGGTTCAAGAGGTGTTGGGCAGCCCGGGGCAGGTTGGGGCAGTTGGTGGTAGTGGAGCGCTGCCGGCCGCATCGGCCGCCGGTGCAACCCAACCGATCCCGCCGGCACGAACCCCGGCGCCGCCTGCCGCCGCGGGGCAACGCTGCGGCGCGACGCCCCCGGTCGCCGGCCCCCAGCCGCCGTCAGGTCCTCCGCCCGAGGCCCCGCCGCGGGAATCGCACCCCGCGAAGATCAGGACCCGGCCGAAGGCAAACGGCAAGAACGCCCAAGGCATCTCCCGCGCGGCCGTGATCGCCATCGGCTACGTCACGTCCGCGATCGTCGGGCTGGGACTGGGGTACATCGTGCTCCATTTCTGCCGGCCCGATCAGTTTCCGTTTCCTCCCTGGTAGTCCCCAACGGCCCATTGCTTTCCTGACGGCTCCCAAGCACCGAAATCCAATCCCATTTCGAAACCCATCCCCATCGCAACATGACCACCGCAACGACTCCCATTGTCGGCATTGATTTGGGCACGACCTATTCCGTGATCGCACGGCTGGACGAACGAGGACAACCGGTCACGTTGGTCAACGCCGAGGGCGACCGCGTCACACCGAGCGTCGTGCTGTTCGACGGCGACGACGTCGTGGTCGGCAAAGAGGCGATGAAGGCGATCGCCACCGAGGCGCAGCACGTAGCCGAGTGTTCCAAACGCGACGTGGGACACCGCGTGTTTCACAAGGTTTTCGAGGGCAGGCAATTTCCGCCCGAGGTGATCGAGGCCTGGATCCTCAACAAACTCCACAATGACGCGGCGATGCAGATCGGCCCGTTCACCAAGGTGGTAATCACCGTGCCGGCCTACTTCGACGAGGTCCGCCGCAAGGCCACGCAGGACGCCGGCTACATGGCCGGGTTCGAGGTGCTGGACATCATCAACGAGCCGACCGCCGCCGCCGTGTCCTTCGGGTTCCAGCAAGGGTTCCTCGACCAGGCGGGAAGCACCGACCAGCCGCGGCGGATCCTGGTCTACGATCTCGGCGGCGGGACCTTCGACGTGACCGTGATGGAGATCCGCGGCACCGAGTTCGTGGCCCTGGCGACCGACGGCGACGTGCGGTTGGGCGGATACGACTGGGACCAGCGACTGGTCGACCTGGTCGCCGAAAGCTTCATCCGCGAACACTACGTCGACCCTCGCGAAGACCTCAGCACCGCCGGCAAGCTGTGGCGGGAGTGCGAAGACGCCAAACGGACCCTCTCCGCCCGAAACAAGGCCGCGGTGGCCTGCGACTACAAGGGCTTTTCCTCCCGGGTGGAGATCAGCAGGCAGCAGTTCGCCGAGGCCACCAAGGACCTCCTGGAACGGACCCGTTTCACGACCGTCAAGACGCTCGAAGCCGCAGGGCTGAACTGGTCCGACGTCGAGCGGGTGCTGCTCGTCGGCGGTTCCACGCGGATGCCCATGGTCAGCGCGATGCTCCAGGAGGTCTCCGGGAAACCGCCCGACGCGTCCGTGGCCGCCGACGAAGCGGTCGCGCACGGTGCGGCGTTGCGGGCCGGTCTGGTGCTGGCCGAACAACAGGGCCTGCCGGCGACCTTCGCCATCAAGAACGTCAATTCCCACAGCCTCGGCGTGGTGGGCCGAGATCCGCAAACCCAGCGGCGCCGCAACGGAATCCTGATCCCGCGAAACACGCCGTTGCCGGTCACCGGCAGGCGAGTCTTCAAGACGCAGAAGGCCAACCAAAAATCGATCCTGGTCCAGATCGTCGAGGGGGAAAGCCCTTCGGCCGACGATTGCACGCAGATCGGCAAGTGTACGGTGCGCGACTTGCCGCCGAATCTGCCGGCCCAATCACCGGTGGCCGTGCTGTTCCACTACGAGCCCAACGGCCGGCTGAAGGTCCGCGTAACGGTGCCCAACACGGATCGCCAGATGGAGACGGAGATCGTCCGCGAGAACAGCCTCAGCAAGGAGCACATGGACGGTTGGCGCCGATACATCTGCCGGATGGAACCGACGGACTATCGGTAGTCGGCCGGTTTGCCGCGCCTTTCGCGGCCGTTCCATCGCCTTGCACTTCTCGGCCGCTCGGGGTATCATGCACTCGGGCGCGCGGCCGTTGTGATAATACGGCCCGATCGGGACGGACAGGAACGAGGCGGGGTATGGCCGAGGCTTTCGATCCCTACTACAAGTGGTTCGGTATCTCGCCGGCCGAGCGGCCGGTGGACTATTATCGGCTGCTGGGGATCCATCGGTTCGAGTCCGACGGCGACGTGATCGCCAACGCCGTCGATCAGCGAATGGCCTATGCCAAGACCTTTCAGACCGGGCAGCACGGGCTCCAGTCGCAGCAGATCCTCAACGAAATCGCCGCCGCCAAGGTGACCCTGCTCAACCCGGGCAAGAAGGCCAAGTACGACGTTCAGTTGCGGCATCGGACCGAAGCGGCCGGGACCGCCCCCGCCGGTTCGTTCCTTCGCAGCGGCGAGTTCTGGCAAAAGACGGCGACGCTGGCCGTGGCGCTGGTGCTCGGCGCAGCGTTGGTCAGTTTCCTGCTTTCCAAGGATCCCGGCGAGAGGACCGCGACCACGGACGCCGGCCCGGCGGCGGAGTTCATTCGCGACACGGCCGCACCTGCCGAGCGTCGCTCCGCAAGCGATCGGCAATCGAACGACCTGCCCGCGGTAGATCCCGTGTTGCCGGCGGCCGAGGAACCGGCAACGTACGGTTCCGGTCGTCCGCCGGCGGAAGAGACGGCGGATAGCGCGGCGGCCGAACAGCGCCCGGCCGAAGTGGGTACGGCCGAAGTACGCACGGCGCAGCTTCATCCAGAGATGCGGGCGGAGGCGGACGGCGGGCCGGCGTCTTCAGCCGACGCGGCGGAACCGCTGCCTGAAGCGGCTCCGGACGCGTCCCGGACGGCCTATCTGGATGATCTGGAAGAGACCGATTTCCTCGTGGGCTCGGGTACCCTGGGAAAGCACGGGGGGAGCGGCCTTCCGCCGCACGGCGCGGAGTACGGCAGGCGGCTGGTCTTTCAGGAAGAAACGCCCGCCCACGCCCTTTCCCTCTGGCCGCCGGCCAACGGCGCTTCGTACGTCGTCTACCGTCTGAAGAAGGGTTTTCGCACTCTCCGCGCGACCGCCACCGTTCTGGGTCCGAACCGCTTCAACAAGACGGCCCTGCAAGCCAACCCTCTTTTCATGGGCAAGGCCTATTCGCCGTTGTGGTTCAAGGTGATCGGCGACGGCAAGCTGCTGTGGCAATCCCGGCCGCTTCAGACGAGCGGCGACTGGCAGGACTGTGCCTTGTCGGTGGAGGGCGTCGAGTGGCTCGAGCTGCACGTGGAATGTCCCGGCGCCAACGCGTTTGCCTGGGCCGCCTGGATCGATCCGCGGCTGTCGCGCTGACAAAAAGCCGCGACCGGTGGTCGCGCCCCACCAAAAAAAATAGCCGCGACCGCCGGTCGCGCCGAAGCGCGGTGCCGACGATCGCGGCTGCCCCCACTCACTCGTGGTGCTGAGGTAGTGATGAGACCGTCGCTTATGAATAATCGGATTCAGTCGCCAAAGCCCAGGGCCTTTCGGTACGAGATTCGGAACAGGTCCACGATGATCCGGTCGAACGTTCGGCGGAACCACCAGGAGCTGTCCGGATTCAGATAAATGATATCGCCTGCCGAGACCAAAACGGTCTCCTTGGGATCGTATCTCGCCTTGAGCAGATCGACCAGGATCCGCATGGAGCGGCCGTCGCGCAGGTGACGCTGCACGGTGACCGTGGTGGGCGAGTTGATCGGGTCGATGTATCCGGCCATCGCCACGGCGGTGACCACGTCGATTTCCCGATCGCGCGGCAGCAGGAATCCGGCACCGATGTCCCGCTCCCGCGCGCTGATGCTGAACCGCACGAAGTTCGTCGGGCTCAACGGGCCCACGACGTAGAAGACCTCGTCTTTGCGGCTGGGAACCACGACCACGTCGCCGGGGTTCAGCACCACGTCTTCGGTGAAGATGGGCCGCGAAGGATAACCGCGCAAAGGAATCCGCACGATCTCCATCGGCTCCTGGCCGATCAGCATTCCCAGCGGAGAAGTCAGCGGCTCGGACGCGACGGCCGGCTGGCCCGGTCCGCCGACCGGATAAACCGGACGGGCGCCGGGATCGGCCGGCGGAACCATGGCGATCACGCCGTCGGGCTGCGCAATCAGGCCGGCCAACTCCACCGAACCCCCGACGAGATTCGGCGGGCCCACGATCGGGTGCTCGTACCGGGCGGCGCGAACCTGGTCGGGCGTGATGCGGCGGTGGACCTCGATCTCCAGCCCGGCGTCCTCGCGCAGGCCGCCGGCCACCGCCAGAGCGTGGGCCACGTCGTTCTCGTATTTCGGCAGCCGATACATGCCCGGCGCCCCGACCTCGCCCAACACCAACACGCTGGTCAAGGACCGTTCGGCCAGATAGACGTTGATTCGTGGATCCCGGATGAAGCCGTCGGCGTAGGCCCGGTTGATGGTCACGTGCGCCTGCATGACGTTCATTCCGCCCACGCCAACCGGGCCGACCAGCGGCAGTTGAACGGTTCCGTTGGCCATGATCTGGGCGCGAATCGGCTGGACTCCTCCGCCGCCCGGGTACAGATCGTGCACGATCACCTCGAGCACGTCGTCCGGCCCCAGAATGTAATCCTTCTGAGGCGGCAGCGCGAGGCTGGCGAAATTCAACGGCGGCCCGGCCGTCCGCATCGGCAGGCGGAACTCGTCGGGCAGTGCGCAGGCGGGAACGCCGGGCGAACACAGCGGCGCCCAGCAGCCGACGGTGACCGACAGCCCGAACAGGACGGCCGCCGCCACCGCCAGCCGCGGAAGTCGCGATGCGCGGCGGTGCGGGTCGAGGTCTTCACCCAAGCGGCGTTTCTCGGCGCGGGTGGCGGCGTCCTTGGCCTGACTCGGCGGGCCGTGGCGGCTGGAATCCTTCCAGAGACGATCTGCCCTCATGGCATGTTCCCTTCCTTGACGATCGTACTGCCCTTACTTCCGTTCAAGGTCTCGCAAATCAGCGAAGTCGCGCGGATCAGCGAACCACTCGGATTCCCACGTAGGCTCCGTCGTAGAACACGCCCCCGTTGTCGTTCAGTCCGGAGCCGCTGAGGGGCGTTGTAGTCAGGTCGAGCTGTTCGGGAGCCAGAGCGACTCCCTCGACCCACATGAGTTGATACCCGGCGATCGCCGCCATGGACTTGGTGAGCTGGTAGGCGCATCCGAATCGCAACTCGCCGATGAAGGCCAACTCGCCCTGGCGTTCGCGGAAGTCGCGCCGCACGTTCTCGTTGTCGAAGCGGTCGCCCAGGAAGGTGCTCTGTTCGGCGAAGTTCACGTAAGCTCCCAGCTTGCCGGTGAGGTCGACGCAGAACCGCTCGCAGACTTCCCGCTCGACGATGCCGCCGATCTGGAATCCGACCAGGTGGTTGTCGGTGCCGATGAGGTAGTTGCTGGTGCTGGGGATGCTGCCTGCTGCATCGGTCGACTCGTAGTCGAAGTCCTCGTTGAGGTTCAGGTAGCGGAAGCCGATCAGCCGGGTGAAGCACGAATGGCGGTCGTCCAGCAGGTTCACCTCGACGTTGTGCAGTTCCGACTTGTAGCTGACGTCGACGTGCAACGCCCCGTCGAAGTCGTTGGTGTAGTTCGAGTCGAACGGCAAGCTGAGGTTCGGGTTGGCCGGCGGTACGGCCGTGCTGTCGATCCCGAATCCGGTCCGCCAATGGTGCAGGCCGAAGTAGCGGACCTCCACCCTGCGGCAGTCGTCCAGATACCGGCCGATCACCAACTGCGGCCCCGTTTCATAGTCGAAATCGAGAACGGCCGAGGAGACGATTTCCCGGCGGTGTCCCGGCCGCGGGTCCGGCTCTCCGGTGGAGTCGTTCTGGTCCTCGATGAGCTTGAAGCGCCGCGCCCGGTCTCGATTCAAGAACAGCGCGCCGACTTCGGCGTACCACAACGGCTGATAGCAGCAAACCGGACAGCCGCAATCAACGCCGCCGTAAAGACAAGGTTCCGAGAGCAATCCATTGCCCTCTTCCGATTCCGAGACGGATTCCGGCTCCGCGCCGATCCCGACGGAAGGTTCTTCCCCGGGGGTTCCCTCGGTGATTTGCCCAATGGCCGGCGTCGTCCACAGGAGAACGATCCCTGCGACACCAGCCAATACACTACGAAACGAGAGTTTCATCAGTCCTGCCCCTGTACTGATTGTGAAACGAACATCATGTAAGAACTGTTCGCTTCGGTCGTTTCCGAACCTACTTACGGCCGTGTTGTTCGGTCCGAAACGCAAAGCGATAACTGGGGTATCGATCCCTCCAGCAGTGCGTATGAACAATCCCTTCACGGTTCGTACTATCAGTACAGTCGATACAGGTTCCGCGAGTGCTCGGCTCGGTGCAGACGGGTAACCCTCGGCGCTCTTCAGGGCACGAAGAACACGCCCAAAGGATGGGGCTGTATTACCCGTACGGCGCGGAAACGCGAGCGTCCGTTGGCTCACGGTTGAGAAGACCGCCGCAAGAAACGAGCGGCGACTCGCCGAAGGCGTGTACGATTCCATGCTTCGTGTGTCCTACCCCACGCTGTGCATCCAGCGTGACACATCGATCCAGCGGATCTGAAATGAAACATTCGTGATTTCGGTTTGACCGGCGAAACTCCTTGAGAGCAATTGTTCCGATATTCCCGATTCGTTCGATGCGCGAAGGTGCACAGCTTGGATTGGCTGTGGCTATGGCAAGCTGGGGATGATGAGAGTGCGAGGAAAGGCCGTCCACATGGATCTCGGTTCCCAGCCCGTAGGTCAGGGCTTGCCCTGACAGAATCTCTCCTGCCGATTCTCCTGCCGACCGCTCGATTCCGTCAGGGCAAGCCCTGACCTACGAAGCCGGGCCAACTGCAATCGACCCGG
>DATLAN010000295.1:0-7490 GCA_035527455.1 Thermoguttaceae bacterium | reverse complement strand
CAAAACAACCGGCGCAACGCTTTTTTGCGCTTCGCGCGGGCTCAGCCGTTGCGATACGAGGGGCCGGGTCGGGCTGTGCGGATTGAACCAGTTGCGCGCACAGAAAAGCGTTGCGTTTTTTTTGACCAACGTCAAAACGTGTACTATGTTTGTCTCGGCCAAAGTGCCGGACCCGCCCTTCGGCCGACTCCTGACGATCATTTTACATCGCGTCGCATTCGTGTCACCGGTACGGTTGCGGCGCGCCTACCGACACGGACGGCACCATGCGACGAAGGGTCCTATCTGCGAACTTCTACGTTCTCCTGGCCGCGCTGGCGGCGGCACTGGCGGCTTGCCCGGCGCTTGCGCAACCCGGCACCGCCCGGGCGTCGGAGACGATCTCCATCCCCGATCATACGGTGGAGATCGACGTAATCCTGCGGCAGGGCCAGCAGATGGAACTGCAGCGGCGCTGGGAAGAGGCGTTGACCCATTACGAAGAGGCCTCGCGCCGCTATCCGGGCGATCGCGGCCTGCAGCGGCGTTTCGAATTCGCTCGTCTGCACTACGAACTGGGCCGTCGCTACTGTGATCAGAGCTTTCTCCACGTCACCGCGAACCTCCCGCCGGATGAGGCTCTGGATCTCTATACCCAAGTGCTCTTGAAGATCCAGGCCCATTACGTCGAAACGCCCAATTGGAAAGAGTTGGTCGAACGCGGCACCAACAACTTCGAGGTGGCGCTGAGCGAACCGGCGTTCCTCGAGCGGCATCTGCTCGTTCAGGACTACCAAGCCTTGGAGGAGTTTCGACGCGAGTTGTACGGCATGCTGGGACCGCGCGTGGTCGTCTCGCGAACCGACGCCTGCGACGCCGTGGCCACCGCCGCCCACCTGGCCGAAGCGCGGCTGAAGATCGCTCCCACCGCCGTCGTGCTGGAATATCTCTGCGGAGCCGCCAACACGCTGGACCCTTACTCGGCCTACCTCACCCCTGACCAGTTGACCGACGTCTACTCGCAGATCGAAGGCAACTTCGTCGGACTGGGGATCGAGTTGAAGGCAAAGGAAGGGGCGCTGTTGATCGTCCGCGTGATCGGCGGGAGTCCGGCCGAGGACGCCGGGATCCGCAACGGCGACCGGATCGTGGCGGTCGACGGGCGATCGACCCGAGACTTATCTACCGACGAAGCGGCCGACCTGCTGCGGGGCGAAGCGGGAAGCGCGGTCGAACTGAGCGTCGTCGGGCCGGACCAGCAGGCCCGGCAGTTGATCGTCCACCGTCGTCGAGTCGAGGTCCCCAGCGTCGACCAGGTGCGAATCATCGATCGCGACCGGGGGATCGGCTATTGCCGGCTGACCTGCTTCCAGAAGACCACGTGCAGCGATCTGGACGCGGCCTTGTGGGAACTGCACCGCGACGGCATGAGCAGCCTGATCATCGACCTGCGCGGCAACCCGGGCGGGCTGCTCACCGCGTCGGTCGAGGTGGCCGACAAGTTCATCGATCGCGGAATCATCGTCTCCACGCGAGGGCGAAACACGCAAGAGGACTTCACCTACTCGGCCCATGTTACGGGAACGTGGCGGATGCCGCTGGTGGTGTTGATCGACCAGGACAGCGCCAGCGCCGCCGAGATCTTCGCCGGGGCCATCCGCGACCATCGGCGGGGGACGATCGTCGGCGCCCGCAGCTACGGCAAGGGTTCCGTCCAGGGGATCTTCCCCTTGAGCCTGACCAGTGCGGGAGTGCGACTGACCACGGCGAAATTCTTCTCGCCTACCGGGCGGCCGTACAGCCGGGTCGGCGTGGAGCCGGACGTCGTGGTGCAGGTGGCTGCGCGCCCGGCCGACGGTCAGATCGACCTCCAGGCGGCCGTCGAGGACGCCATGCTCGCCGCCGCGTTGCAGTCCGCCCGGAATCTCGACGCCCTTCGGTGACGCGGGGACTTGGCGTGGCGGGCAAATCTGGTAGGATCGGAGTATTCGAACCGCCGATTCCTCCACCCCTCCTGTAAGATTTACCCACCCGAATGTTCGATCGCCTCGGAGCCTTCGTTTCTCGGTACCACCTGCTGGTCCTTTTGGGCTGGACGGTGCTGGTGGCCGTGATCGCCTGGAAGGCCCCCAACTGGGACGATATCACGTACGACGGCGATTTTGCCTATCTGCCGGCGTGGGTGACCAGCGTCCAGGGCGAAAAGCTGCTCCAGGAGGCCTTTCCCGACATCAAGGCCAAGAGCCAGATCATTCTCGTGGTTGCCCGGCACAATGGACCGCTGCAACCGGCCGATATGGCGGTGGTCGATCGGCTCTTCCATGAGTTTGCCCCCGCTGGCGAACAGGGAGTCGTCGAAGGAGACGATGAGGATCTGATCGCCTCGGCCTGGAGTTATCAAAGCCAGGTCGTCGGCCGCAAGCTGATCAGTCAACCGAGCAAAGATCAACCGGGCCAGGCCACCCTGGTCGCGCTGATGTTGCGCAACGAGTTCATGGCCATCGAAAACATGGCCCGGGTGAAAGAGATCAACGACCGGCTGATCGAGATCCAAAACGAGGAGGACTTTCCCGAAGGCCTCGAGCTGGGCATCACCGGTTCGGCCGCCGTGGGCGTCGACTATCTCTATGCCGCCGCCGAAAGCATCCAAAACACCGAATTGACCACCATCGTATTGGTCGTCTTCATTCTGCTGTTGGTCTATCGGGCACCGGGTCTGGTGATCGTGCCGCTGGTGACCATCGCGGCTTCCGTTGGGGTGGCCAAAGGTCTGGTGGCCATGCTGGTGGATTACAGCAACGGGGTCGACTGGCTCGATTTCAAGGTCTTCTCGACCACCGAGATCTTCATCATCGTCATCCTCTTCGGCGCCGGCACCGACTACTGCCTGTTCCTGATCTCCCGCTACCGCGAGGAACTCCGCCGGGGACACGAACCGAAGCCGGCGATCGCCACGGCCCTGGGACAGGTGGGCAACGCCTTGGCCGCCAGTGCGCTGACGACCATTTTCGGCCTGGGAATGATGTTCTTCGCCGACTTCGGCAAGTTCAGCAACAGCGGCCCGGCCATCGCGCTGTGTCTGGCGGTGGCGTTGGCGGCCTGTCTCACCTTGGCGCCCGCGCTGCTTCGCGCCGGCGGCCGCATCGTCTTCTGGCCGTTCGGCACGGCGGCGGCCAACGGGACGACCGAGGGCGACGACTCGTCGTTGTTCGGCGGATTTTGGGAGCGGCTCAGTCGCGTGGTCATCACTCGGCCCGGGCTGATCTTGCTGGCCGCCGTGCTGTTGTTGGCGCCGCTGGTCTACGCCGGACTCGAAGTGCCGCTGACGTACGACCTGCTCGGCGAGTTGAAGTCGGACCGGGCCAGCGTAAGAGGCACGAAGCTGCTGTGCCAATACTTCGACCCCGGTCAGACCGGCCCCGTGACCATCCTCGCCCGACTCGACCAAGGTCAGTTCGACACGCAAGAGGGCGAAAACAAGATCTCCCGCCTGACCGGCTTCCTGTATTATCTACAGTACAAGACAGACGACGGCGGCAAGACGACCACCATCGACCCGATCCTCAGTGTGCGCAGCCGAACCGAGCCGTTGGGCGATCGGCCGGGCAGTTACGGCAAGTTGGCCGTACTGCACCAGCCGGAGACCGAACTCATCTTCCTCGCGCACGCCCCGCAGTACCACGGCAAGGTCACCCGACTCGACTTGATCCTGCCGTACGATCCCTTCTCGCACAAGAGCATCGAGCTGCTCGGCTTCATCGAGAACCGCTTGCAGGGGCTGGCCGACGGTTCGTGCTCCCAGTGGTCCGACGACCAGTGGCCCGAGCAACTTGCGCCCGACTATCGCCAACAGCTTTGTGCCGACTGGAAGGGCGCCGACTTCCACTTCACCGGCACCACGGCCGTGATCCGCGACCTGGCCGCGGTGACCGCCGCCGACCAGATCCGCATCCAGATCCTGGTGGTGATCGCCGTGCTGGCCGTCCTGATCCTGATCCTCCGCCGGCCGGGCATTTGCGTCTATCTGATCTTCTCGGTCCTGTTGGGGTTCTTCGTCACCATCGGGATCACGGAGCTGTTCTTCTCGTGGCTTTACGGCGACACGTTCCACGGGCTGGACTGGAAAGTGCCCTTGTTCCTGTTCGTGATTCTCATCGCGGTGGGCGAGGACTACAACATCTACCTCGCCACCCGGGTGTTCGAGGAGCAGCGCCGCCGGGGGCCGACCGAGGGTCTGCGCGTGGCGGTGGTGCTCACCGGCGGGATCATCACCAGTTGCGGCGTGATCATGGCCGGCACCTTCGCCTCGATGGCCACCGGCACGCTCCGGGCGATGATCGAACTGGGTTTCGCCCTGGCGCTGGGCGTGTTGCTCGACACGTTCATCATCCGCACGATCCTGGTCCCGGCGTTCCTGGCCATCCTCGCCCGCCGGCAGGAGAGTCGCCATCTCGCTCCGCGAGATGAGGCTTCGTCTCGCGGAGCGAGACGGCTACTCTGACTCCGCGAGATGCAGCCACGTCTCGCGGAGCGAGACGGCTACTCTGACTGTGCAGACAGTTGCCATTCCCGCCTGCAAACCCCCTTCTGTGTGTAGTGTCCATCCAGTCCGCGGGGTCCGCCCGTTGCTCGGAAATCCCGGGGACCGAAACGAACCCAAACCAATCCTGACTGTCTTTCGTAATAGAGAATGTGGGGCAGATCGGCAGCCGGAATCATTCGCGAAAGACTATTCGTTTTTGTGCCGAACGTCGCTTGGGTTTCACGGGCATGTCTTGGTTTGTTTCATTCAGGTCGGAAACCGCCGTGGAGGACCTCCCGATGAAGAGCCAAAAGCAGGATTTCGCCCGTAATGTGCTCATTTCTCGCCGCCACTGGGACATACCGTTGCGGGTCGGATTGCGCCCGTACTTCCGGTTCACCTGCTGGCTGGACGAGGAGTTGCGAGGCCTGGTCGCCCGTTGGGCACACACGGCCGCGCCGAATGCGACGCGGCTGAAGCGGAGGAGAATGTAGAAGACAGGTAGGCCGGAACAAGCGCAGCGCAGTTCCGGCATTCGTTGCGCAAATCCCTGTGCCGGAACTGCGCTGCGCTTGTTCCGGCCTACATCCTTGTTCCGGCCTACATCCTTGTTCCGGCCTACATCTACATCCTCACCGCAGCAGCCACTCGACGGCGGCCGCCTCTTTCTCTTCTTCCTTCCCGGCGAAGATCGTCAGGTTCTCTCGCTTCCCGGCGGCCTGATACGCGGCCTCGACCACGGCCGGCGGCTTGGACCCTTCGCCGGCCAGCCACAGCTCGCGGGGGGCCGACAGCGCGAGAATGCCCGGCAGGTCGCCGTACTTGGCCCCGCCGGGCAGGAAGTCGGGATCGTCGATGGCGGTCAAGTCGGCGAAGCGGAACCCGGCCGTGTCGATCACGGCACTATCGACCGCCAGGCTCACCCGCTTCCTGTAGGGTGGCGGCCCCGGGAAGCCAGCCGTATCGATTACCGCACCATCGACCGCCTTGCTGGCCTGCGCACACGCCGCCGCGACCCAATGCCCGGCACCGCCCAGCCCGACCAGATGCACCTTTTTTGCCGGTATGTATGCATTCTTCATCCAAGAGGCCAGCGTGAGAATATCGTGTACACGCTGTGAGAACATCGGGTGATTGTACCCGAACGTGTAACCGGCATAGTCCTTGTTCGCCAGTCGCGCCTTGGAGACCGATTTGCCGTCGGTGGTAGACTCGCCCTGGCCGAATAGATCGACCCCAACGACCGCCATGCGGGCGTCAAGAAGTTGGGCGATGGGTGGTCTGGGATTTCCTTTGTCATCAAAAAGCGACCGCTTGCCCTGTGTGTCAATCCAGATCACAACCTCTATTTCAAAAGCGTGCGTCGGTTTCAGGATGACGACCGGTAGTTCCTCACCTCTGGCTGGACATTGCACGATCCCCAGTTCCAAGTCATACCTGCCAACATGCTCCTCTCGAGCACGTGAGGATTCCAGCGCGTCCCGATCGGGCAGCCCGCGGCCGATCATCACGTCGACCGCGCCGCCGACGATCTCGCGATACTTCGCCAGCGACGCCTTGTCCGTCGGCGTCAGTGCGGCCATTTGCTCTTGCGAGTCCTCGGTAATCCACTTCAACAACGCCCGTTCGTGCTCATCCCCGCCGGGCGGTTGGGGGTGCTCTTCGTCCCAGACGCTCATCTCCTCGATCGACAGCGGCTTGTAGTCCTGCTCGACGATCGGTTCCTTCAGGCCGAGTTTCAGGTGCCGGTTGACCCAGCCGTACATGGCCGCGCGGCTGACGTAGTTGTAGTTGTGCTTGAACTGCGTGAGCGGCTCGAGCATCACCCGGTCTTCCGCGCCGAGCATCTTGTAGTGCTGCTGCAACTCGGGAAAACCCTTGGCGGCCATCTCCTTGGTCCAATCGTCGGCCGCCGTCATGCCCAGCGGCTTGGGCGAGAAGAGGGCCGCGATCTCGACGTTGCCCGTGCCGACCCGCAGGTAACACGCGTTCTCGCACGTGCAGCCGCCCTGCATGGCCGTCGAGACCATCACCGCCGGAAAGGCCACCGCCGGCCGCGGATCGATCGCCGAGAGCATGAACGTCTGGGTGCCGCCCCCGCTGGCTCCGGTCACGGCGATCCGCTCGGGGTCCACGTCGGGCAGTTCGCTCAGGAAGTCCAGCGCCCGGATCGAGTTGTACGTTTGCAGCCCCATCATGTTCTGCAGCCGGGCTTCAGCCTGGGGACTGAAATAGCCCCAGTTCTCCGGCGTGTTCATCGCCTCCCGCACACCCGGCCGATGGGGCAACTGCCTGCTGTCGGCGTAACCGACCATGTCGTAATGGAAGACGACGCATCCCATTCGGGCAAGCTGCACGCATCGCGCCTGGAGCGGATGCCGCCCGCCGATCTCGAACTTCTCGGCACCCTGTTCGATCTGCTCTCGGACGCTCTTTTCCCCCGCGTCGTAGAAGCGGCCGTTGGCCCAATGGCCGTGCGGGCAGAGCACGGCCGGCAGCCGGCCGCTGCGCTGCTTGGGGCGATACAGACTGCCGGTGACGAAGTGGCCCGGAAAACTCTCGAAATAAACCTTCTCCACCGTGTACTCGTCCCGATCCACCTTGCCGTGTACGACCGCGTGGGAGGGCGTCTGCGTGGGCATCGGCCACAGGCCGGTCGCCAGGAGCAACTGCCGGCGTACCCGCTCGCTGCGCTTCTCCCACGCCTCGGGCGACTCGCACGGGTGGAAAGGAAAGTAGCCGTTGAGGTCCTTCAGCGGACCCAACCGCTTGTCTTCGGGCAGTTTTCCGGACGGGAGCACTCGTGGAAGTTCGGCCCGGGCCGGCATGACAGAAACGACGGCCACGATCACGACGCACGCAGCGAACGAGGGCAGACGGTGCAGCAAGCGGTTTTTCATGGGTTTTTGCTCCGGCGAAGGTGCCATCGAAACCGGGTCCCAGTAGCCGGATTCGCAAGAATTCGGGCCATTTCGCGTGAAACCGGCCA